>NZ_JBJQJP010000008.1:0-215911 GCF_046487365.1 Escherichia sp. WS1451 | reverse complement strand
AGCGCGGTGGTCCCACCTGACCCCATGCCGAACTCAGAAGTGAAACGCCGTAGCGCCGATGGTAGTGTGGGGTCTCCCCATGCGAGAGTAGGGAACTGCCAGGCATCAAATAAAGCGAAAGGCCATCCGTCAGGATGGCCTTTTTGCATTGGTGCAGAAAAAAATGCCTGATGCGATGCTGCGCGTCTTATACTCCCACATATGCCAGATTCAGCAACGGATACGGTTTCCCCAACTTGCCTACTTCCATACGTGTCCTCCTTACCAGAAATTTATCCTTAAGCTCCTCAATAACCATTTTCCTGCTAACTAAATTCATGGTTAAGGTTGCATAACGATACGCAACAAATGTATAACATTTTTTTTACCAAAAAAACAAACAACAGCGACCGACAAAAGCATCGGATTACGGCAGGAGACATAATGGCATGGCTGAAAGTACTGTAACGGCAGACAGCAAACTGACAAGTAGTGATACTCGTCGCCGCATTTGGGCAATTGTGGGGGCCTCTTCAGGTAATTTGGTCGAGTGGTTCGATTTCTATGTCTACTCGTTCTGTTCACTCTACTTCGCCCACATCTTCTTCCCTTCCGGGAACACGACGACTCAACTACTGCAAACAGCAGGTGTTTTTGCTGCGGGATTTCTGATGCGCCCAATAGGCGGTTGGCTATTTGGTCGCATAGCCGATAAACATGGTCGCAAAAAATCGATGCTATTATCGGTGTGTATGATGTGTTTCGGCTCACTGGTTATCGCCTGTTTGCCAGGCTACGAAACAATCGGTACCTGGGCTCCGGCATTATTGCTTCTCGCTCGTTTATTCCAGGGATTATCCGTTGGCGGAGAATATGGCACCAGCGCCACCTATATGAGTGAAGTTGCCGTTGAAGGGCGCAAAGGTTTTTACGCATCATTTCAGTATGTGACGTTGATCGGCGGGCAACTGCTAGCCCTACTGGTTGTCGTGGTTTTACAACATACCATGGAAGACGCAGCACTCAGAGAGTGGGGATGGCGTATTCCTTTCGCGTTAGGAGCTGTGTTAGCTGTTGTGGCGTTGTGGTTACGTCGTCAGTTAGATGAAACTTCGCAACAAGAAACGCGCGCTTTAAAAGAAGCTGGATCTCTGAAAGGATTATGGCGCAATCGCCGTGCATTCATCATGGTTCTCGGTTTTACCGCTGCGGGCTCCCTTTGTTTCTATACCTTCACCACTTATATGCAGAAGTATCTGGTAAATACTGCGGGAATGCATGCCAACGTGGCGAGTGGCATTATGACTGCCGCATTGTTTGTATTCATGCTTATTCAACCACTTATTGGCGCGCTGTCGGATAAGATTGGTCGCCGTACCTCAATGTTATGTTTCGGTTCTCTGGCAACCATTTTTACCGTTCCTATTCTCTCAGCATTGCAGAACGTTTCCTCGCCTTATGCCGCTTTTGGTCTGGTGATGTGCGCCCTGCTGATAGTGAGTTTTTATACTTCAATCAGTGGAATACTGAAGGCTGAGATGTTCCCGGCACAGGTTCGCGCATTAGGCGTTGGTCTGTCATATGCGGTCGCCAATGCTATATTTGGTGGGTCGGCGGAGTACGTAGCGTTGTCGCTGAAATCAATAGGAATGGAAACAGCCTTCTTCTGGTATGTGACCTTGATGGCCGTGGTGGCGTTTCTGGTTTCACTAACATTGCACCGTAAAGGAAAAGGGATGCGGCTTTAGTGACGGGTCAGTTGCCAGACGGTATAGCCGGTGCTTGCACCGGCGATATCCCAGGCAAAATCCTTCCAGCTCCAGCCGCTCCCCTCAGGGCGGCTATCCCAAAGCTCTTTTGACGCCCCCAGACTGACAGAGAACATCAATCCAAACATGGCACTGCGATCCCGGCTCATCCCCTGATGCTGTGAATATTCATTTCCGGCGGCGGAAAGCATCGCCGAGGCGATAAAGTGTTGAGCTTTATCCTGCCCGCTCCAGCTATCGTTAGCCATATGGCTGCATCCAGAAAGTAACAATAGCGAACAGACAAAAAGAATACGCAAAACGTGGCCTCCAAAAAACAAACCCCGTACAGGACGGGGTTGTGATTACAGGATGCGGCTAATTAATCGGTCGATGCGGATACGGCGCAAACGGCGGATGAGTTTACGAACCTTCACCGGATAATCGGCAATACTTTGCAGATCGCGGTAGTGCTTAACGATGGTGGTATGCTCGCGGATCAGATCCAGTTCTTTCTCTCGCTGTGGCGCAAGCTCCAGTTGCGGATCGTGGATCAAAATGGCGTTTTCCAGATCCAGACGCCAGGCGCGCGGGTTCAGGTTATTACCGGTGATCAACATCCACTTATCATCAACCCACATCCCTTTCAGGTGATAGGTGTTGTCGTCATCTTTCCATAACCGAACTACTAACTGGTCAGTGTTGACGTAATACTGTAAACGACTCAGGAAACGACGCAGATTGATCTCATAGAGATAAGGCAATGCGCCAATTATCTTGAAAGGTTCATCTTCCGGAATGTAGAAGTCATTCGCGGTTTTATCACCAACAATAATTTCGACCTTTTTCCCTTCGCGCAGCAACTGGATGATATTGCGCACAAGGATTGCTGGTAGGTTGAAGTAAGGTGTGCAGATGGTTAGTTTCTGCTCGGCACAAGGCATAAGATGGAAAATAGTCTTGTTCAACAGACTCGATTTCCCCAGCCCCACTAGCGGCGTTACGGAAAGCTGATCGTTGTCGGCATCGCCCTGGAAATGATAAGCGGCATCACGCAGCTCCTGGCGGAACAGGCGAATGTCGTTCTTGATTTCCGGGCTTTTTGGCCGATTAACATCATCCAGACGATTAACGCCGCGGCCATTCATAATATTCTGTGTAACCCATTCAAACATAATGTCTGACATCTTACGGTTACGGATCAGATGATAACGGTCGTAGCGATATTTATCGTGCTGATGCAGGTAAACATCGTTCAGGCTGGCACCGCTATAAAGTACGCTATCGTCGATGATAAAGCCTTTAAAGTGCAGAACACCAAGGGCTTCACGGGTATTGATTGGAACGCCATAAACCGGAACATCTACGCCCGGATTTTCCTGCGCCATGCGGCAGTACCAGTCAGCGTTAGTGTTAGATGCCGCAGCGCCAATGCGTCCACGTTGTGCACGATGCCAGTCGACCAGCACCCGTACATCCAGTTCCGGACGCTGCCTTTTAGCCTCATACAACGCGTTCAGAATGCCTTTGCCACCGTCATCCTGTTCGAGATACAGGGCGACAATGCAAATGCGCTGCTTCGCGCTGGCTATTTTTTCCAGCAGCGTCTCCCGGAAGTCGGCGGGAGCGTAAAAGAAATCGACATCATCAACTGATTGAGAAATCTTGGGTAGTTGGGCAAGGTGTTGTTGATGTTTATTACGCTTAAATTTTGACAACATCACAGTGCATTTCTTCTCTGTTCATTGAAGGGTCCTCTGTGCAATGCAGACGACATAAGCGGGCAATAATAACACCAGTCCCGATTAAGTGGTCAACATTTCCAGTACCTTACTCATGATTCCTCGCGCTGGGCAAGATTTAGCGTAAGCCCAACGATCCCCTCTTCGAGCTGGATATCAACGTTAAACCCGAGCTTGCGGGCCAGCGCCACCATGCCACGATTGTTTGGCATCGTAATACCATTCAGACGTTGCAGTCCGTGATCTCGCGTATAGGTAATCAACTTTTCCATTAAGCGTCGACCTAAGCCTAACCCTTTGAGATCCGAGCGAACCAGCACGGCAAATTCGGCATCGATGTTATCAGGGTCGGAGATCGCACGTGTGACGCCGAGGATCTCTTCCGTTTGATCAATTCGTCGTACCGCTACAAATGCCATTTCCCGATCGTAGTCGATCTGCGTCATGTTGGCTAAATCTTCATGGGTAAATTCGTTGATCTCGCTAAAGTAGCGGTAATAAAGATCTTCTTTGGTGACTCGCGAAATGAATTGCTGAAGTTGTGGCTCATCTTCTGGCAAAATCGGGCGGAATAAGCAGCGTTCACCGTTTTTCAATTCTACCCACTCTTCCAGCTGATGCGGATAAGGGCGCACTGCCAGCCGACTCTCGTTATCGCCTTCAAACGGCGCGATATCCAGCGTGACATCCAGCGCGGTAAATTCACTGCCAGAAGCCAGCAAAGGATGAATATCCAGCCGTTGAATTTCCGGACAATCGACAATCAAGTTGGAAACCTGTACCAGAAGCTGGCTCAAGCCTGCAACATCCAAGGGGCGTAGCGCACTGCGCGCACGAATCTTTTTACTTTTGATCCCCTGAATAACCAGATAGCGGGCCAGGTTCATGTTCAGCGGAGGTAACGCGACGACGGCTTGATCTTCAGGACGCCACTCCACACCGCCTTCGCCCAGCATGATCAACGGCCCGAAAACCGGATCGTACTCAACCACAACCCGCAACTCCTGAGCGCCAGCACGGTTAGCCATACTTTGCACCAACAGGCCGTGGACCCGCGCCTGCGGCCAGGCCATTTTTACGCGATCGAAAATAGCGTTTGCCGCTTGCTGGACTTCATTGGCTGTACGCAGGTACAGCATGACGCCCTGAACTTCCGATTTATGTGGAATATCCGGCGAACGCAATTTCAGCGCCACCGGATAACCAATCTGTTCGGCAATATGCACCGCTTCGGTGCTATCGCCGGCAATCCAGGTGGGGAGCGTGTTCATGCCATATGCTTGCAGGATGGGCTGAACTTCATGGGTATCGAGTGACGTTGCTCCTTCGGCAATCGCCTGTTGCAACAGAAGATGCGCTTCTGCGGTATTGGAGGTCAGATTGCTGGGCAACGCCGGCGTTTCGCGTAGTTGCTTCTGATTACGCCGGTACTCCACCATATGCATAAAAGCAGTGATGGTTCCTTCCGGGGTACGGTAGGTCGGCAGCCCGGCTTCGCTGAATAATCGTCGTGCCTCTTGCGAGGAATGTTCGCCGCACCAGTTCGTCAGCAGAGAAACATACTTGCTGCGGGGATGATGCTTTACCGCTTCAATTAATACTTGCGCGCTTTCTGTTGCGGGAGCAGCGGCGCTGGGCGAATGAATAACCATCAGCGCGTCAAAATCCTGGCTGTGGAGCAGAATGTCCAGCGTTTTGACATAATGCTCGCTGCTGGCGTCATCGCGCAGATCGAGCGGGTTAGAGATTGCCACATGCCCTGGCAGTGCATCGCGCAGTTTCTGGCAGGTTTCTTCGCTTAGCGTTGCCAGCTTGCCATTACGTGACCATAAGGCATCCAGCGCCAGCGCGGCAGGCGCAGCACCGTTGCTGATAATCATCAATCGGTCGCCACGCAGCGGGCGCATATGGCTAAGGGTTTCCACCGCCGAAAACAGTTCGTGGGTGTCCTGTACCCGCAACAAACCGGCACGCTGAATAGCTGCATCCCACGCCGGATCCATTCCTGCCGTGGTGTTCAACAGACGTTGAGCCGCCGGGCTACGTCCGCTTTTAATCACCAGAATCGGTTTATTGCGCGAGGCACTACGGGCCGCCGAAACAAAGCGTCGCGCGTCGCTTAACTGTTCGAGATAGAGCAGGATGGCGCTGGTTTTACTGTCGCGTGCCAGATAGTCGAGCAATTCATCAACGTCGATATCCAGGCTGTCGCCGAGCGCAATAAAGTAGGAAAAGCCCATCTCACGCTGTTGCGCCCAGTCGAGGATGGTGTTGGAGACAGCAGCCGATTGCGAAATAAACGCCAGCTTGCCGCGTTTAATCGGCACAGGCGAAAAGCTGGCATTCAGACCTTGCCAGGGAGCCAGTAAACCCAGACTGTTTGGTCCAAGCAGGCGCATGTTATGGCGCAGGGCGCAGGCGCGGAGATCTTCGTGTTGCGATGACGGGGCGGAAAGAATAATGCAGGTTTTACAGCCTTTCTCGCCGAGCTCTTCCAGAAGAGCAAGATTACGGCTGGCATTGGTACATAAAACCGCAAGGTCTGGTGTAAAGGGCAAGCTGGCAATATCCGGCCAGGCCAACACACCCAACACTGCTTTCCAGGCAGGTGTCACCGGGAGTACCGGTCCGTTAAAGCCTCCCGCCAGCAGGTTACGCATCATCAGGTAACCTGCGCGATTGGGTTTCATCGATGCGCCAATTACCGCAATCGATTTTGGTCGCAGTAGTGCTTCCAGTCCTCGCTGACTCATACCGGTCTCCCGCAGAAGTGACCGAATGATTTTAAACGCTTTCTAACTGTTCTGCTGTGATGCTACCCAGATGTTGCGTTTTTCCTGCCAGATAGCGTGTTTTAAAGCGGGTAAAATGCTCGCCTAACCCTGCCGCCGCCCCGGTATCGCCGACCATATCTAACAGTGCGATGGCTACCTCGGCAGTACAATATTGGCCTTCAGCCTGGGCTTCACGCAGGCGATAGGCAGAAAGCCGGGAAAGATCGACGGAAATGACGGGAAGATTATCCAGATACGGACTTTTACGAAACATCTTGCGAGCTTCCGGCCAGGTACCATCGAGCATGATAAATAGCGGAGGCTTACCGGCAGGTGGTGTGAAGATCACTTCCCGTTGCTCATCAGCATACGAGGCGGGAAAGACCACCATTGGCTGATAGTCCGGGTTTTGTACCAGATCCAGCAAATCTAGCGAGGGTTCGGTACGCGACCATTGAAACGCAACGGTATCAGGCAAAATATCAGCAATCAGACGCCCGGTATTACTGGGCTTCATTGGCTCGGTGTCGAACATCAGCAAACAGAAGCGACTTTTTGCTTGTGCTGGGGTAATTGTCGAACAGAGACATAATTTCTCTGGCAAAAGACAGCGTTGGCAGCGACGAACGCGATTACCGCGGGCAAGAAAAGGACGTGTTGCGCGCGCAATACGCTCGGCGCGTAACTGGAGAACAGCGTTTTCGGTCATAAGAGAGCGTCGAAAAAACGCCATTGTCGCAGAGGAGAAAACGGGGCACAAGATGCGCCCCGGTAAGATTAAAGAGATTCGTTCAGCCAGCTATCAAACGGCGCTTTCGGTACTGCGCCATTAAGCATGTCGACAACCTGACCGTTTTTGAAAATCATGATCGTCGGTATACTACGAATTCCAAAGCGACTGCTCAATTCACGTTCAGCTTCGGTATTCACTTTCACAAAGCGCACTTTACCGCTACGCTCTTGCGCGACATCTTCAAAAATTGGCGCGAAATTACGGCAGGGGCCGCACCACGGTGCCCAGAAGTCGATCACCACAGGTAGATCATCTTTCAGCAATTTGTCGAGCGTTTCACCGGTCGCATTAATCACCTCTCCGTCAAACAAGTCGTGACCGCAGCGTCCGCATTTTGCCGCATCTTCGATCCGATCGTCGGGAATGCGATTGATGGCCTGACAATGGGTACAAACGGTATTCATAACTAACCTCGGGATGAGTAAGGAGACTTATCGGCAACGACGCCGGTATGTTTCTAATATGTTACATATTATCGGGGACATTGTTCCAGACAACAATCTGTTTTATTCAATGGGTATGATAGACACAGGCTTTGGAACGAAATCATGGCGAACCGCGCGGACTTCGGGTAATCTGCGCGCTTCGCGCAGCGCTGGTGGAGAAAAGCATGAACGATGAAATGAAAGGTAAAAGCGGCAAGGTCAAAGTGATGTATGTCCGCAGTGATGATGATTCTGATAAACGTACCCACAACCCGCGTACCGGGAAAGGGGGCGGGCGTCCAGGAAAATCTCGTGCTGACGGTGGCCGTCGCCCCGCCCGCGATGACAAACAGAGTCAGCCCCGTGACCGCAAGTGGGAAGATTCGCCGTGGCGCACGGTTTCCCGCGCGCCGGGTGATGAGACGCCGGAAAAGGCCGATCACGGTGGCATCAGTGGTAAAAGTTTTATTGATCCGGAAGTTTTGCGTCGTCAGCGTGCGGAAGAAACCCGCGTCTACGGAGAAAACGCCTGTCAGGCACTGTTCCAGAGCCGTCCGGAAGCGATTGTTCGCGCCTGGTTTATCCAGAGCGTAACGCCACGTTTTAAAGAAGCCTTGCGCTGGATGGCGGCAAACCGCAAAGCGTACCATGTGGTGGATGAAGCGGAACTGACAAAAGCGTCAGGAACGGAACATCACGGCGGCGTTTGCTTCCTGATCAAAAAGCGTAACGGTACAACCGTGCAGCAGTGGGTAAGCCAGGCTGGCGCGCAGGATTGTGTACTGGCCCTGGAAAACGAATCTAACCCGCATAACCTGGGCGGCATGATGCGTAGCTGTGCGCACTTCGGCGTGAAAGGTGTTGTGGTGCAGGATGCAGCACTGCTGGAGTCTGGGGCGGCTATCCGTACCGCAGAAGGCGGCGCAGAGCACGTTCAGCCGATTACTGGCGACAACATTGTTAACGTGCTGGATGATTTCCGTCAGGCGGGTTACACCGTAGTGACAACTTCCAGCGAGCAGGGTAAACCGCTGTTCAAAACCAGTCTGCCAGCGAAAATGGTACTGGTGCTGGGTCAGGAATATGAAGGGTTACCGGATGCCGCACGCGATCCGAACGATCTGCGCGTGAAGATTGATGGTACTGGCAACGTTGCCGGGCTGAATATCTCTGTCGCAACCGGCGTTCTTCTTGGCGAATGGTGGCGTCAGAATAAAGCCTGATAAATCAGCCGGGTGGCAACTCTGCCATCCGGCATTTTCCCGCAAATTTACTCACTCTCTGCCGGTAATACTGGCATCCAGTCAATCGGCGTCTCGCCACGTTGTTCCAGCCACTGATTTGCCAGCACAAAATGGTTGCAGCCAAAGAATCCACGATGCGCCGAAAGCGGCGACGGATGCGGTGCTTTCAGTACATGATGGCGTTGCTTATCTATAATCGCCCCTTTCTTTTGCGCATGCGATCCCCACAACAAAAACACCACGCCTTCGCGATGCTGGTTAATCAGGCTGATCACTTTATCGGTGAAGGTTTCCCAGCCGAGGCTGGCGTGGGAATGCGCCTGACCTGCGCGTACCGTCAACACAGTATTGAGTAGCAGAACGCCCTGACGCGCCCAGCTTTCAAGATAACCATGATTAGGGCGGGTGAAACCGGGAATAGTATTTTCCAGCTCTTTATACATATTCAGCAGTGACGGCGGTGTCGCAATGCCGGGGCGAACGGAAAATGCCAGACCATGCGCCTGTCCCGGTCCGTGATAAGGATCCTGGCCGAGAATCACCACTTTAACGTCACCCAACTCTGTAAAGCGGAACGCGTTAAAGACATCCTTTTGTGGCGGATAGATAGTGACGCCGGACTGCCGCTCGCTGGCGACGGTCTGAAGGGTATTAAGAAAATAGGGTTGCTGCTTCTCTTCAGCCAGCACATCATGCCAGGTTAATTCGTTAGCCATCTCGCTCTCCTGCGAATCTTCAATCCGCCTAGCTTAACTGCTTCTTTCTACAGAACAAAATCATGCTCATTTTATAGACAAAAAGACATGCAAAAAAATGTAAATTGGTAAAATTTCACACCTGCATAAGTTGATGTAAAACAATAAAATCCATTTGTGACCACATTCGATATGTGGTTTTTATTGATTTAAATCAAAGAATCAAGGGTGTTTGAGGAGTATATATACACTCAAGCAACAATGGTTTTACCAATTGGCCGCGACAGGCTGAACAAATCAAATAATTTTGCCGGGGAGGCATCACATGATTACAGGTATCCAGATTACTAAAGCCGCTAATGACGATCTGCTGAACTCTTTCTGGCTGCTGGACAGCGAAAAAGGCGAAGCGCGTTGCATCGTTGCGAAAGCAGGTTTTGCAGAAGACGAAGTGGTTGCAGTAAGCAAACTGGGTGACATTGAGTACCGTGAAGTTCCAGTAGAAGTGAAACCAGAAGTTCGCGTTGAAGGTGGTCAACACCTGAACGTAAACGTTCTGCGTCGTGAAACTCTGGAAGATGCAGTTAAGCATCCGGAAAAATATCCGCAGCTGACCATCCGTGTATCCGGTTATGCAGTTCGCTTTAACTCTCTGACTCCGGAACAGCAGCGCGACGTTATCGCTCGTACCTTTACTGAAAGCCTGTAAGGCTTAAGTAGCAAGTTACTAAGCGGAAGAGGGCGACCTCTTCCGCTTTTTTCATTAATAGAAAATGCGTACCGCGCAATAGACCAGCAGCAGCGCGAGCACGATATTTAACTGGCGACCATACTGGCGAAACAATCGCTGAAACAGGTGCCCCGCCAGCGCCCAGCACACATTGCCAAACGTCCCAATCATCGCCAGCAAAACGCTGACGCCAATTATCCAGCTTAGCGCCTGCGTTTGCGGCAGGACAAACGTCGACAGTGCTGTAATGCCATACAAAATGATTTTGACGTTCACAAACTGCAAAGCAAAGCTGGCCCAAAAACTGATTGGTTTTGCCTGAAGCCCATCTTCCTTTGTTGGACTGGTAGCGATTTTCCACGCCAGCCAGACAATATATGCCGCCCCCGCCCAACTCAACAGATGCACTGCTGCCGGGTCGATAACAGCCAGTGAAAACGAAATTCCCGCGCATAGCAACATGACGATTAAAAATCCCAGACTCATCCCTGCCAGCACGCGAGTACTCTGACGAAATCCGTGCGTTGTAGCTGAGCTAAGGGCGAGAATATTGTTCGGTCCTGGCGTCATGGCGGTAATCAGGGTGTAAGTCCAAAAAGCACTTAAAAGGGTCGGTGTCACTTGTTATCTCCTCTGTTTTGGTAGACAGTACCCGATACGGAACATTTAAAAAAATGAATGTTTTTACATTCTAAATTCGATATTTTCGATAGGTTTGGGGTTATGGATCTGCGCCGTTTTATTACACTTAAAACCGTGGTGGAAGAGGGTTCCTTTTTGCGAGCTTCGCAAAAATTGTGCTGTACACAATCGACGGTGACTTTTCATATTCAGCAGCTTGAGCAGGAGTTCTCGGTACAATTGTTTGAGAAAATTGGCCGACGGATGTGCCTCACTCGCGAAGGCAAAAAGTTGCTGCCGCACATCTATGAACTCACCAGAGTGATGGATACGCTTCGTGAGGCTGCGAAAAAAGAGTCGGATCCGGACGGGGAACTACGCGTTGTTTCAGGCGAAACGTTGCTCTCTTACCGAATGCCGCAGGTGTTGCAGCGTTTTCGGCAACGCGCCCCAAAAGTGCGTTTATCGTTGCAGTCGCTGAACTGTTACGTGATCCGTGATGCGCTACTGAATGATGAGGCCGATGTCGGGGTTTTTTATCGCGTAGGGAATGATAATGCTCTGAACCGGCGAGAGTTGGGTGAACAATCGCTGGTGCTGGTGGCTTCACCGCAAATTGCAGATGTCGATTTTACTGAGCCGGGAAGACATAACGCCTGTAGTTTTATTATCAATGAACCGCAATGTGTCTTCCGCCAGATATTTGAGAGCACGCTGCGCCAGCGACGGATCACGGTGGAAAACACCATTGAGCTTATAAGTATCGAAAGCATCAAGCGTTGTGTCGCGGCAAATATCGGGGTCAGTTACCTGCCGCGCTTTACAGTGGCAAATGAACTTGCGAGTGGCGAATTAATCGAATTGCCTTTTGGCGAACAGTCGCAGACGATTACGGCAATGTGCGCTCACCATGCCGGAAAAGCGGTTAGCCCGGCGATGCACATTTTTATTCAGTGTGTTGAAGAGTGTTTTTTGCCGGGATAAAAATAATGCCGGGCTTAAACCCGGCATTGAGATTACTCTTCTGTCGTTTGCGGTGGCACGCCCGTTCCGCTCGGTTTACGGCGCTTACCAATATTTTTGGTGTCGCGATGGCGTTTTTTCACCCGCGGCTTATCTTTCTCTTTAGCTTTTTTCTTCTCGGCGCGTTTAGCCAGTACTTTCTTCGATGGCTTGCCGGTCTGCTTCTCGCTTGGCGCACGCGTTTTCGGGCGTAACTCATCAATTACACGAGCTTTAATTGGCTCTTCAATATAACGGCCAACTTTGCCCAGCAGCAGATGGTCATGGGCTTCCACCAGCGAAATCGCGGTGCCTTTACGACCGGCGCGCGCGGTACGTCCGATACGGTGCAAATAAGTATCGCCACTGCGCGGCATATCGAAGTTAAAGACGTGGCTGACGTCAGGAATGTCGATACCGCGCGCGGCAACATCGGTTGCAACCAGTACGTTTACGCGACCTTCGGTCAAACGCTTGATCGCTTCGTTACGCTTGCCTTGTACCATCTCACCTTCGAGATAGCAGTTGTTGATGCCCGCTTCGCGCAGCCAGTTTGCCAGCTCATGCACACGCTCACGCTTACGCACAAACACAATTGAGCGGGTCGCTTCCGGCTGTTTTAACAGGTGCACCAGCAATGCGGTTTTATGTTCCAGGTCATCGGCGCGGTAATACCACTGATGAATTTTTTTGCGCTCACGGGTGGACGGATTGGCAGAAACCTCCACCGGATCTTCCAGCAGACGCTCGGCAAAGTCCTGAATCGCATCGCCTTCCAGCGTTGCCGAAAAGAGCAGGGTCTGTTTACGCCAGCGCGTTTCGCCAGCAATATGTTCGATATCCTGAGCGAAGCCCATATCCAGCATACGGTCTGCTTCGTCGAGGATCAGCGTTTCAACCGCGCGGCAATCGAAGTTCTCTTCTTTTATGTATTGCAGCAGACGTCCGGTCGTGGCGACCACAATGTCCTGGTTTTCGCTGAACACTTCTGCGTGGTTCATATAGGCCACGCCGCCGGTGATGGTGGCAATATCCAGATGCGTATGTTTCGCCAGTTCGCGGGCATGATCGGCCACCTGCATCGCCAGTTCGCGAGTCGGGGTAAGGATCAAAATACGCGGCGGACCGGATTTCTTACGTGGGAAATCGAGCAGGTGCTGCAACGCTGGCAGCAGATACGCCGCCGTTTTACCGGTGCCTGTCGGCGCAGAACCGAGTACATCACGGCCATCGAGCGCAGGCGGAATGGCGGCAGCCTGAATGGCGGTCGGGCGAGTGAAACCTTTATCCTGGAGGGCTTCCAGCAGGCTTTCGTCGAGTTCAAGTTCGGAAAAAGTCGTTACAGTCATGTTCTACCTCTGTGTGGGGCGCTGATTATAGACGTTACGGCTGCAATCTTCATCTGTTTGTATGGATATCGCTTCTCGGGTATTGTTCTCACCCGGTGCTATCGCCGTTTTTCCTGCAAGGTTTTATTTTCATGTCACAGTCTACATCCGTGCTTCGTCGTAATGGATTTACTTTTAAACAGTTTTTTGTTGCTCACGATCGTTGTGCGATGAAAGTGGGAACGGATGGCATTTTGCTGGGCGCATGGGCACCGGTGGCTGGGGTAAAACGCTGCCTTGATATCGGCGCGGGTAGCGGGTTGCTGGCATTAATGCTGGCGCAGCGAACCGATGACAGCGTAATGATTGATGCAGTTGAACTGGAAAGTGAAGCTGCCGCGCAGGCGCAGGAAAATATCAACCAGTCCCCGTGGGCAGAGCGGATTAACGTCCATACGGCGGATATTCAGCAGTGGATCACACAGCAGACAGTACGCTTCGATTTAATCATCAGTAACCCACCTTACTATCAGCAGGGAGTAGAGTGCGCGACACCTCAACGGGAACAGGCTCGCTATACCACTACGCTTGATCACCCATCGCTGCTGACCTGTGCGGCGGAGAGCATTACCGAAGAGGGATTTTTCTGCGTAGTGCTGCCAGAGCAGATTGGTAATGGTTTTACTGAACTGGCATTAAGCATGGGCTGGCATTTACGTTTGCGGACGGATGTGGCGGAAAACGAAGCGCGACTGCCGCATCGGGTGCTGCTGGCATTCTCCCCGCAGGCGGGAGAATGCTTTAGCGATCGCTTAGTCATTCGTGGGCCAGACCAGAACTATTCCGAAGCGTATACGGCGCTGACCCAGGCTTTTTATCTGTTTATGTAATGATTGCCGGGAGAAAGGATCGACGGACCGGAATGGGTGAGCAGTTCCGGATAATCCAGCGTGAAATGCAACCCCCGACTCTCCTTGCGCATCATCGCACAGCGAACAATCAACTCGGCAACCTGTACCAGATTACGCAGCTCCAGCAAATTATTTGAGACGCGGAAATGGGCGTAATATTCGTCTATTTCTTGTTGGAGCATGGTTATCCGCCGCAGGGCGCGTTCCAGGCGCTTCGTTGTGCGCACAATGCCAACGTAATCCCACATAAACAGACGTAGCTCGTGCCAGTTATGTTGAATCACCACCCGTTCGTCAGGGTTCTCAACACGGCTTTCATCCCACGGCGGTAACGTACTGACGTCGTGGGCATAAGGCATACGCCTGGTAATATCCTCCGCCGCTGACCAGCCGTAAACCAGACACTCCAGTAATGAATTCGAGGCCATGCGGTTAGCGCCGTGTAAGCCGGTATAACTCACTTCGCCAATGGCGTACAAACCTTCGACGTCCGTACGCCCATGATCATCCACCATTACACCACCGCAGGTATAGTGTGCAGCAGGCACAATCGGCACAGGGCCTTTCGTGAGATCAATCCCCAGTCCCAATAACTTTTCATAAATCATCGGGAAATGCTGGCGAATAAAATCGGCGGGCTTATGGCTGATGTCGAGATACATACAATCCGCACCGAGGCGTTTCATTTCATGATCAATAGCGCGGGCGACAATATCGCGCGGGGCCAGTTCGCCGCGCTCATCGAAATCAGGCATGAAACGCGTGCCATCCGGTCGCTTGAGATAAGCGCCTTCGCCGCGCAGTGCTTCCGTTAACAGAAAATTGCGTGCCTGCGGATGATACAGCGCGGTAGGATGGAACTGATTAAATTCGAGATTGGCGACCCGGCAGCCCGCGCGCCACGCCATAGCAATACCATCGCCAGAAGAAATATCCGGATTGGTAGTGTACTGGTAAACTTTTGACGCACCGCCGGTTGCCAGTACCACTGCTTTTGCGTGGCAGGTTTCCACCGTTTCTTTATTTCGGTTCCATACCCACGCGCCAACAACCCGTCGCGTGCCCGGCAGGCCAATTTTGTCAGAAACAATCAGATCAACCGCGTTGCTGCGCTCCAGCACGCGAATATTCGGATGGTTCAGCGCCTTGCTCACCAGCGTGGTTTCTACTTCTCTACCGGTGGCGTCGGCGGCATGAAGAATTCGACGGTGACTATGTCCACCTTCACGGGTCAGATGGTAGCTTTCTGCGCCATTCGGTTGAATGTGGGTATCAAACAACACCCCCTGGTCGATTAGCCATTGCACACAGGATCGTGCATTGCTGGCGACAAATTCAACTGCATGACGATCGCAAATACCAGCCCCGGCAATCAATGTGTCTTCCACATGCGAGTCAATGCTGTCAGTCTCATCAAACACGGCGGCTATACCGCCCTGGGCATAAAATGTTGAACCTTCCGTTACCGGGCCTTTACTTAGAACGATGACCTGATGCTGGTTAGCCAGGCGTAGCGCCAGTGAAAGTCCAGCTGCGCCGCTACCGATAATCAACACGTCACATGAATGTTCAGGGAGAGTATTCATTTTCTTTGTTTAATTTACTAAACATGGTTTGGTCAGCATAGCATCATGTTGTGCGGATAAACACCTGCTATTTTAATATTTGTTACAGTTGCTAAACACGCTGACGCAGGGCGGCGAGAAAAAGAGAAGTTACTGGCTGGTGGAGGATTAGGTGGTGAAATAAAAAGGCCGTTGGGTTACTCTTCAGGCAGTTAAATGGGCATTTCTACACAGATAATGCGATGTTCAGATTCTGTAGACTTATAATGATAGATAATGATCCGTCTACAGCATGACAAACAAAAACAGATGCGTTACGGAACTTTACAAAAACGAGACACTCTAACCCTTTGCTTGCTCAAATTGCAGCTAATGGAGTGGCGTTTCGATAGCGCGTGGAAATTTGGTTTGGGGAGACTTTACCTCGGATGAGCGAGCAGTTAACGGACCAGGTCCTGGTTGAACGGGTCCAGAAGGGAGATCAGAAAGCCTTTAACTTACTGGTAGTGCGCTATCAGCATAAAGTGGCGAGTCTGGTTTCCCGCTATGTGCCGTCGGGTGATGTTCCCGATGTGGTACAAGAAGCTTTTATTAAAGCCTATCGTGCGCTGGATTCGTTCCGGGGAGATAGCGCTTTTTATACATGGCTGTATCGGATTGCTGTAAATACAGCGAAAAATTACCTGGTTGCTCAGGGGCGTCGTCCACCTTCCAGTGATGTGGATGCCATTGAAGCTGAAAACTTCGAAAGTGGCGGCGCGTTGAAAGAAATTTCGAACCCTGAGAACTTAATGTTGTCAGAAGAACTGAGACAGATAGTTTTCCGAACTATTGAGTCCCTCCCGGAAGATTTACGCATGGCAATAACCTTGCGGGAGCTGGATGGCCTGAGCTATGAAGAGATAGCCGCTATCATGGATTGTCCGGTAGGTACGGTGCGTTCACGTATCTTCCGAGCGAGGGAAGCTATTGATAACAAAGTTCAACCGCTTATCAGGCGTTGACGGTAGCGGGATACTGGATAAGGGTATTAGGCATGCAGAAAGAACAACTTTCCGCTTTAATGGATGGCGAAACGCTGGATAGTGAGCTGCTTAACGAACTGGCTCATAACCCAGAAATGCAGAAAACCTGGGAAAGCTATCACTTAATCCGTGACTCAATGCGGGGTGATACTCCCGAGGTGCTCCATTTCGATATCTCTTCACGAGTGATGGCCGCCATTGAAGAAGAGCCAGTACGTCAACCGGCGACATTGATCCCGGAAGCCCAGCCTGCGCCGCATCAATGGCAGAAAATGCCATTCTGGCAGAAAGTTCGTCCGTGGGCGGCACAGCTTACCCAAATGGGCGTAGCCGCATGCGTATCGCTTGCAGTTATCGTTGGCGTCCAGCACTATAATGGACAATCTGAAACGTCCCAGCAGCCCGAAACGCCGGTATTTAATACACTGCCGATGATGGGTAAAGCCAGCCCGGTAAGCCTGGGAGTACCTTCTGAAGCGACCGCAAACAATGGTCAACAGCAGCAGGTACAGGAGCAGCGTCGTCGCATTAATGCAATGTTGCAGGATTACGAACTGCAACGCCGACTCCACTCTGAACAGCTTCAGTTTGAGCAGGCGCAAACCCAGCAAGCCGCTGTACAGGTGCCAGGAATTCAAACTTTAGGAACGCAATCGCAGTAATGAAGCAACTTTGGTTTGCCATGTCATTAGTGACAGGTAGCCTGTTATTCTCTGCTAACGCCTCGGCCACTCCCGCGTCCGGGGCGTTATTACAGCAGATGAACCTGGCCAGTCAGTCACTGAATTACGAGCTGTCATTCATCAGCATCAATAAACAGGGTGTTGAGTCTCTGCGTTATCGACATGCACGCCTCGATAACCGTCCTCTTGCACAATTGTTGCAAATGGATGGCCCGCGCCGGGAAGTGGTACAGCGCGGCAATGAGATCAGCTATTTTGAACCGGGACTTGAACCGTTCACGCTTAATGGCGATTACATTGTTGATTCTCTGCCATCGCTCATCTATACCGATTTCAAACGCCTTTCTCCTTACTACGACTTTATCTCCGTCGGGCGCACGCGTATTGCTGATCGTCTTTGCGAAGTTATTCGCGTGGTTGCCCGAGATGGTACACGCTACAGCTACATCGTGTGGATGGACACCGAATCGAAATTACCGATGCGGGTTGATCTCCTTGATCGCGATGGTGAAACGCTGGAACAATTTCGCGTGATTGCTTTTAATGTCAATCAGGATATCAGCAGCAGTATGCAGACGCTGGCGAAGGCAAATTTGCCGCCGTTGCTTTCTGTTCCTGTAGGTGAAAAAGCTAAATTCAACTGGACTCCAACCTGGTTGCCACAGGGTTTTAGCGAAGTTTCCAGTAGTCGACGTCCGCTACCGACGATGGACAACATGCCTATTGAATCACGTCTCTATTCCGACGGATTATTCAGCTTCTCGGTAAACGTTAACCGCGCTACGCCATCGAGCACCGATCAGATGTTGCGCACCGGACGCAGAACCGTCAGTACAAGCGTACGTGATAACGCCGAAATCACCATTGTCGGTGAACTGCCGCCGCAAACGGCGAAACGCATTGCCGAGAATATTAAGTTCGGGGCAGCGCAATGATCAAAGAGTGGGCTACCGTCGTCTCCTGGGAAAACGGGCAGGCGCTGGTTAGTTGTGATGTTAAAGCCTCATGCAGCAGCTGCGCTTCGCGCGCCGGTTGCGGTAGCCGCGTGTTGAATAAACTTGGCCCGCAAACCACGCATACCATTGTCGTACCCTGTGATGAACCGTTAGTGCCGGGGCAAAAAGTAGAATTAGGAATCGCCGAAGGCAGCCTGCTTAGCTCCGCATTACTGGTTTATATGTCGCCGTTGGTGGGACTATTCCTCATCGCTTCACTATTTCAGCTACTCTTTGCTTCAGATATTGCAGCATTATGCGGTGCGATTCTCGGTGGCGTTGGTGGATTCCTGATTGCACGTGGCTGCTCTCGAAAGTTTGCTGCCCGGTCTGAATGGCAACCGATCATCTTAAGCGTGGCATTGCCGCCTGGCCTTGTGCGATTTGAAACATCTTCGGAAGACGCGAGCCAGTGATTTCACTGGCTTTGTTGCATTTTGCATAACAAATGCGAGGACGTTTCCAGATACCACAATCCATACGGTATGAACATTTCCTCGCCTCAATGTTGTAGTGTAGAATGCGGCGTTTCTATTAATACAGACGTTAAGCTCAGAACAGCGACTTCTAAAAGCCTGGTTAACCGGGCATTAAGGCACAATAATCATACTTTATGAAGAATATACGTAACTTTTCGATCATAGCTCACATTGACCACGGTAAATCGACGCTGTCTGACCGTATTATCCAGATCTGCGGTGGCCTGTCTGACCGTGAAATGGAGGCGCAGGTTCTCGATTCCATGGATCTTGAGCGTGAGCGTGGCATTACCATCAAAGCGCAAAGCGTGACGCTGGACTACAAAGCGTCTGACGGCGAAACCTATCAGCTTAACTTTATCGACACCCCGGGCCACGTAGACTTCTCCTATGAAGTTTCTCGTTCGCTGGCTGCCTGTGAAGGTGCATTGCTGGTGGTCGACGCCGGGCAGGGCGTAGAAGCGCAAACCCTGGCAAACTGCTACACCGCCATGGAAATGGATCTCGAAGTGGTGCCGGTACTGAACAAGATTGACCTGCCGGCAGCCGATCCTGAACGCGTGGCGGAAGAAATTGAAGATATCGTCGGCATCGACGCCACCGACGCGGTGCGCTGTTCAGCGAAAACCGGCGTTGGCGTACAGGACGTTCTCGAACGTCTGGTGCGCGACATTCCGCCGCCGGAAGGCGATCCGGAAGGCCCGTTGCAGGCACTCATTATCGACTCCTGGTTCGACAACTACCTGGGCGTTGTTTCACTTATCCGTATTAAAAACGGCACCCTGCGTAAGGGCGATAAAGTGAAAGTCATGAGTACCGGGCAGACCTATAACGCCGACCGTCTGGGCATCTTCACGCCGAAACAGGTTGACCGTACTGAACTGAAATGCGGCGAAGTAGGCTGGCTGGTATGTGCGATTAAAGATATCCACGGCGCTCCAGTAGGCGATACCTTAACGCTGGCGCGTAATCCGGCAGAAAAGGCGCTGCCTGGCTTTAAGAAAGTCAAACCGCAGGTATACGCCGGTCTGTTCCCGGTAAGTTCCGACGACTATGAAGCCTTCCGTGACGCGCTGGGTAAACTCAGCCTGAACGATGCCTCACTGTTCTATGAGCCGGAAAGCTCAAGCGCGCTGGGCTTTGGTTTCCGCTGCGGCTTCCTCGGTCTGCTGCACATGGAGATCATCCAGGAACGTCTGGAACGAGAATACGATCTGGATCTGATTACCACCGCGCCGACCGTAGTGTATGAAGTTGAAACAACGTCAAGAGAAGTTATCTACGTCGACAGCCCATCCAAGCTGCCTGCGGTAAATAACATTTACGAACTGCGCGAGCCGATTGCAGAGTGTCACATGCTGCTGCCGCAGGCATATCTCGGCAACGTTATTACGCTGTGCGTAGAAAAACGCGGCGTGCAGACCAATATGGTTTACCACGGTAATCAGGTGGCGCTGACGTACGAGATCCCGATGGCGGAAGTGGTGCTCGATTTCTTCGATCGCCTGAAATCTACCTCGCGTGGTTATGCGTCTCTGGATTACAACTTCAAACGCTTCCAGGCGTCCGACATGGTACGTGTAGACGTATTAATCAACGGTGAACGTGTTGATGCGCTGGCGTTGATCACCCACCGTGATAATTCGCAAAACCGCGGTCGCGAGCTGGTGGAGAAGATGAAAGATCTGATCCCGCGCCAGCAGTTTGATATCGCCATTCAGGCAGCGATTGGTACGCACATCATTGCGCGCTCCACCGTGAAACAGCTGCGTAAAAACGTACTGGCTAAATGTTATGGCGGCGATATCAGCCGTAAGAAAAAGCTGCTGCAGAAGCAGAAAGAAGGTAAGAAACGCATGAAGCAGATCGGTAACGTCGAGCTGCCGCAGGAAGCGTTCCTCGCCATTCTGCACGTCGGCAAAGACAACAAATAACCCTTAGGAGTTGGCATGGCGAATATGTTTGCCCTGATTCTGGTGATTGCCACACTAGTGACGGGCATTTTATGGTGCGTGGATAAATTCTTTTTCGCACCTAAACGGCGGGAACGTCAGGCAGCGGCGCAGGCGGCTGCCGGTGACTCACTGGATAAAGCAACACTGAAAAAGGTTGCGCCGAAGCCTGGCTGGCTGGAAACCGGTGCTTCTGTTTTTCCGGTGCTGGCTATCGTATTGATTGTGCGTTCGTTTATTTATGAACCGTTCCAGATCCCGTCAGGTTCGATGATGCCGACTCTGTTAATCGGTGATTTTATTCTGGTAGAGAAGTTTGCTTATGGCATTAAAGATCCTATCTACCAGAAAACGCTGATCGAAACCGGTCATCCGAAACGCGGCGATATCGTGGTCTTTAAATATCCGGAAGATCCAAAGCTTGATTACATCAAGCGCGCGGTGGGTTTACCGGGCGATAAAGTCACTTATGATCCGGTCTCGAAAGAGCTGACGATTCAACCGGGATGCAGTTCCGGCCAGGCATGTGAAAACGCGCTGCCGGTCACCTACTCCAACGTGGAACCGAGCGATTTCGTTCAGACCTTCTCACGCCGTAATGGTGGGGAAGCGACCAGCGGATTCTTTGAAGTGCCGAAAAACGAAACCAAAGAAAATGGAATTCGTCTTTCTGAGCGTAAAGAGACACTGGGTGATGTGACGCACCGCATTCTGACAGTGCCGATTGCGCAGGACCAGGTGGGGATGTATTACCAGCAGCCAGGGCAACAACTGGCAACCTGGATTGTTCCGCCGGGACAATACTTCATGATGGGTGACAACCGCGACAACAGCGCGGACAGCCGTTACTGGGGCTTTGTGCCGGAAGCGAATCTGGTCGGTCGGGCAACGGCTATCTGGATGAGTTTCGATAAGCAAGAAGGCGAATGGCCGACAGGTGTGCGCTTAAGTCGCATTGGCGGCATCCATTAATAGCCCATCTTCGTTCACGTTGTCGCCGTTATGGCGACAACGTGAATTATTTATGAGATAAATCTCCCGTGGCTAACGACATCCCCCGTCGTTGTGTATAGAATATTCCCCCGAAGTTTAAGGTTGGCACCTCCAGGTTGCTACGGCACACGAAACAGCGTTGGTCCCCATATACCGGTAAACTGAAACTGCAGCGAAGCAGTTAGCAGAACCATGTATATCAGGTCTGTTTCGTGTGCTGAATTGTTGACGCATTTATTTATTGGTATCGCATGAACCCCATCGTAATTAATCGGCTTCAACGGAAGCTGGGCTACACTTTTAATCATCAGGAACTGTTGCAGCAGGCATTAACCCATCGTAGTGCCAGCAGCAAACATAACGAGCGTTTAGAATTTTTAGGCGACTCTATTCTGAGCTACGTTATCGCCAATGCGCTTTATCACCGTTTCCCTCGTGTGGATGAAGGCGATATGAGCCGGATGCGCGCCACGCTGGTCCGTGGCAATACGCTGGCGGAACTGGCGCGCGAATTTGAGTTAGGCGAGTGCTTACGTTTAGGGCCAGGTGAACTTAAAAGCGGTGGATTTCGTCGTGAGTCAATTCTCGCCGACACCGTCGAAGCATTAATTGGTGGCGTATTCCTCGACAGTGATATTCAAACCGTCGAGAAATTAATCCTCAACTGGTATCAAACTCGTTTGGACGAAATTAGCCCAGGCGATAAACAAAAAGATCCGAAAACGCGCTTGCAAGAATATTTGCAGGGTCGCCATCTGCCGCTGCCGACTTATCTGGTAGTCCAGGTACGTGGCGAAGCGCACGATCAGGAATTTACTATCCACTGCCAGGTCAGCGGCCTGAGTGAACCGGTGGTTGGCACAGGTTCAAGCCGTCGTAAGGCTGAGCAGGCTGCCGCCGAACAGGCGTTGAAAAAACTGGAGCTGGAATGAGCATCGATAAAAGTTACTGCGGATTTATTGCTATCGTCGGACGTCCGAACGTTGGCAAATCCACATTATTGAACAAACTGCTGGGGCAGAAGATCTCCATCACCTCCCGCAAGGCGCAAACAACTCGTCACCGCATTGTGGGGATCCATACTGAAGGCGCGTATCAGGCGATCTACGTTGATACCCCTGGCCTGCATATGGAAGAAAAACGCGCCATTAACCGCCTGATGAACAAAGCGGCGAGCAGCTCTATCGGCGACGTTGAGCTGGTGATTTTTGTCGTAGAAGGCACCCGCTGGACGCCTGACGATGAAATGGTGCTCAACAAACTGCGCGATGGCAAAGCGCCGGTAATCCTCGCGGTGAACAAAGTGGATAACGTGCAGGAAAAAGCCGATCTGCTGCCACACTTACAGTTCCTGGCAAGCCAGATGAACTTCCTCGATATCGTGCCGATCTCTGCCGAAACCGGGCTGAATGTCGACACTATCGCGGCAATCGTGCGTAAGCATCTGCCTGAAGCGACCCATCACTTCCCGGAAGATTACATCACCGATCGCTCACAGCGTTTTATGGCGTCTGAAATCATCCGCGAAAAACTGATGCGTTTCCTCGGCGCTGAACTGCCGTACTCCGTGACCGTGGAGATCGAACGTTTCGTCTCTAACGAACGCGGCGGTTATGACATCAACGGTTTGATTCTCGTTGAGCGTGAAGGGCAGAAGAAGATGGTTATTGGCAACAAAGGGGCCAAGATCAAAACCATCGGGATTGAAGCGCGTAAAGACATGCAGGAAATGTTCGAAGCGCCTGTTCACCTTGAGCTGTGGGTAAAAGTGAAATCCGGTTGGGCCGACGACGAACGCGCACTGCGCAGTCTCGGTTACGTTGACGATCTTTAAGAGTAACTCCGATGGAAGGCTGGCAGCGCGCATTTGTCCTGCATAGTCGCCCGTGGAGCGAAACCAGCCTGATGCTGGACGTCTTCACGGAGGAATCGGGTCGCGTGCGTCTGGTTGCCAAAGGCGCACGCTCTAAACGCTCTACTCTGAAAGGTGCATTACAGCCTTTCACCCCTCTCTTGCTACGTTTTGGCGGGCGTGGCGAAGTCAAAACGCTGCGCAGTGCTGAAGCTGTCTCGCTGGCGCTGCCATTAAGCGGTATCACGCTTTACAGCGGTCTGTACATCAACGAACTTCTCTCCCGCGTACTGGAATACGAGACGCGCTTCTCTGAACTCTTTTTCGATTACTTGCACTGCATTCAGTCACTTGCAGGTGCCACTGGTACGCCAGAACCCGCGCTGCGCCGCTTTGAACTGGCACTGCTCGGGCATCTGGGCTATGGCGTCAATTTTACTCATTGTGCGGGTAGCGGCGAGCCGGTAGATGACACCATGACGTATCGTTATCGCGAAGAAAAAGGGTTTATCGCAAGCGTCGTTATCGACAATAAAACGTTCACCGGAAGGCAGTTAAAAGCGTTAAACGCGCGGGAATTTCCTGACGCAGACACACTGCGCGCCGCGAAACGCTTTACCCGCATGGCGCTTAAGCCGTATCTTGGCGGTAAACCATTAAAGAGCAGGGAACTGTTCCGGCAGTTTATGCCTAAGCGAACGGTGAAAACACATTATGAATGATGAGGATTGTCATGGCTGAATTACTGTTAGGCGTCAACATTGACCATATTGCAACGCTGCGTAACGCACGCGGTACTGCTTACCCGGATCCGGTGCAGGCGGCGTTTATTGCCGAGCAGGCGGGAGCAGACGGCATTACCGTGCATTTACGTGAAGATCGCCGCCACATTACCGACCGCGATGTGCGCATCCTGCGTCAGACGCTGGATACCCGCATGAATCTGGAGATGGCGGTGACCGAAGAGATGCTGGCGATCGCCGTTGAGACGAAGCCACATTTTTGCTGTCTGGTACCGGAAAAGCGTCAGGAAGTAACAACCGAAGGCGGCCTGGACGTCGCTGGACAGCGTGAAAAAATGCGCGATGCCTGTAAACGTCTGGCGGAGGCCGGGATCCAGGTTTCTCTGTTTATTGACGCCGATGAAGAGCAGATCAAAGCTGCGGCAGAGGTTGGCGCACCGTTTATCGAGATCCACACCGGTTGCTATGCTGATGCCAAAACTGACGCCGAACAGGCGCAAGAGCTGGCGCGTATCGCCAAAGCCGCGACCTTTGCCGCTAGTCTCGGTCTGAAAGTTAACGCTGGTCACGGTCTGACCTATCACAACGTGAAAGCCATTGCCGCCATCCCTGAGATGCATGAACTGAATATCGGTCATGCCATTATTGGTCGTGCAGTGATGACCGGACTGAAAGATGCGGTGGCAGAAATGAAGCGTTTGATGCTGGAAGCGCGTGGCTAATGGCAATATTAGGTTTAGGTACGGATATTGTGGAGATCGCTCGCATAGAAGCGGTGATCGCCCGATCCGGTGAGCGCCTGGCACGCCGCGTATTAAGCGATAACGAATGGGCAATCTGGAAAACGCACCACCAGCCGGTGCGTTTTCTGGCGAAGCGTTTTGCTGTGAAAGAAGCGGCGGCAAAAGCGTTTGGCACCGGGATCCGCAATGGTCTGGCGTTTAATCAATTTGAAGTATTCAATGATGAGCTCGGCAAACCACGGCTACGGCTATGGGGTGAGGCATTAAAACTGGCGGAAAAGCTCGGCGTTGTAAATATGCATGTAACGCTGGCAGATGAACGCCACTATGCTTGTGCCACGGTAATTATTGAAAGTTAAAAAAATACCGTTCTCTTTATAAAGTAAAACCCCCGAACTGGTAAGGAACGGGGGTTTTCACTTTACAACTTTAATTTTGTGCAGCACACGATTCCAACGGAAATGATTATGGATCAATTTAGTTGACCTGTACAAGCAACTTGCAATCTCTGACATAAAAAACGCGAGCCTTTACGAAGAAATCGACATTGATGAAAAGATTAACGTGACCGCTTTTTGATAAGTACATTAAAATCGGTTTCGTTATTGGCAATTTTGCTGTGCTTTACACCATGCCACTGAATTCCCCCATTGAAACGAGTGGTGTCGTCAAAGCTCTGGTGTGGAGTGCAGCACTCGATTCCAATAACTCGCACGTTCAGTTTTGGGGTGATTAAGGGCTAATCTGAACGGCTGCATTCCTTGTTTAAGGAAAAACGAATGACTGATTGCCGATACCTGATTAAACGGGTTATCAAAATCATCATTGCTGTTTTACAGCTGATCCTTCTGTTTTTATAACACAAGGAAACGTACTTAAGGTGCGTCCGGTGAACCAATCGGACGCGCCTTTAATAACTATAAATAAGTGTCTGGGCAGATACTATATAAATTTACTTAGTGAATGATTATGCTAATTTCATCATTTAAATAAATATAATAGCGTTAAGGTTTCTCTATAAGATAATTAACACTCTACTTCCAGAGCAGAATATTAAATTTTATCCGCGTGGTGCATCAGCACAAATTTATCCCACAACTGTTCTTCCGTCTCGACATGTTGCGGATCTTTCACAATAGTATTGGGGATCGGGCACACCTTCTGGCAGGTGGGTGTCTCGTAGTGCCCTACGCATTCGGTACACTTATCGCTGTTAATCTCGTAGATATGATCGCCCATTGAAATCGCCTCATTCGGGCATTCGGGTTCACACATATCACAATTGATGCATTTTTTAGTGATTAACAGCGCCATAAGGAAACTCTCAAAACAACACAAACCGGGCGGGCATTATACGCGCATTCTTTACTCAGACCAGTTTTTTCACCAGCGCTTCGCTATGACGAATACGTTCTGGTGCCAGTTCCAGATCCTGCTGAATCAGCGCAATGAACAGCAAATCCGTTAACATTCCCTGCGCGTGACAAGCAGAGATTGAAGCACTGTTTGTCGCTTGTTCTTCGGCAATGGTATACAGGCAATGAGAAGCACGCTGTTGCAGGGCATTGGGAGTAAAGCCGGTAATCGCCAGCACTTTTCCGCCCACTCGCAGCATCTCATCTGCCGCCAGGTTTAACTCGCGCCGTACACCGGTGTAGGAAATGGCTAATAACAGATCGTCAGGGGACGACGCCTGTACTGTAGCGAGTAGCGCATGCATATCGCGCACTGCGGCAGCATTGAAGCCAATCTTCATCAGCTTCCAGGCAAAGTTTTGCGCCACCAGACCCGAAGCGCCAATACCGGTCAGAATTATACGCCGCGCAGAGCGCAACATTGCCACGCATTCATGCAGTTTCTCTTCACTATTAACGTTTAACGTTGCGTACATAGCGGCAGTATTTTCTTTAATCAGTTTTTCGCCGACCAGCCGTAACGGATCATCACCGCGGATTTGGTTATGAATGGGCACGGAGGGAGATTCCGGCTGGCTTGCCAGCGCTTCACTCAACGCCAACTTTAGTGCCGGAAAACCTTTATAGCCGAGTTTTTGCGCGAACTTCACGACGCTGGACTGACTGACTCCGGCTTCGTTGGCCAGTTGCTGAGAGCTTAAATGGCGCGCCGTATCAGGTTGTAGCAGCAGATAATCCGCCAGTTTTTTATCACTCTGGGCAAGCCCCTGGTAACGTTGACGGATACGAAGTAAGCCGTTCATATCTTTCCTCGCGATGAAATAATGGCGACAACAGGCAATATGAGACACACGCGAGTGAATTTTATATTCCATTGCCGCTAATTGCCATGAATTAAAAATTCCAGTTAGCCATGATGCGGTCGATTGTTGCCGGAAAAGTGATGATCTATCTGTTAGGCTATGTAGTAGCGAAAATTAATCAGGATGTTTCAGTCCAGAGGAGTATGGTTTGGCAACTCACGAGCGTCGTGTGGTGTTTTTTGACTTAGATGGAACATTGCATCAGCAGGATATGTTCGGTAGTTTTTTACGTTATTTACTGCGTCGCCAACCGCTGAATGCGTTACTTGTTCTGCCGTTGTTGCCGATCATAGCCATTGCGTTATTGATAAAAGGTCGTGCGGCACGCTGGCCGATGAGTCTGCTTCTGTGGGGATGCACTTTTGGTCACAATGAAGCGCGTTTGCAGGTGTTGCAGGCCGATTTCGTACGCTGGTTTCGTGACAATGTTACCGCCTTTCCGCTGGTTCAGGAGCGATTAACCACCTACCTGTTAAGTTCCGATGCTGATATCTGGTTGATTACCGGCTCTCCGCAGCCGCTGGTTGAAGCGGTTTATTTCGATACGCCCTGGCTGCCGCGGGTTAATCTTATCGCCAGTCAGATTCAGCGTGGCTATGGTGGTTGGGTATTGACGATGCGTTGTCTGGGACATGAAAAGGTCGCGCAACTGGAGCGCAAAATCGGCACGCCACTGCGGTTGTACAGTGGCTATAGCGACAGTAATCAGGACAACCCGCTGCTTTATTTCTGTCAGCATCGTTGGCGAGTAACCCCGCGCGGTGAACTCCAGCAACTGGAATAGAGTAAAGCATAGCGTCCGTGTATAATGCGCCGCGCTTTTATAACCGGAGTTTTCTTTTTGTCTGAAGTCGAATTTAGCCACGAATACTGGATGCGTCATGCAATGACGCTGGCGAAGCGTGCCTGGGATGAGCGGGAAGTACCGGTCGGCGCGGTATTAGTGCATAACAATCGTGTTATTGGCGAAGGCTGGAACCGTCCGATTGGTCGACATGATCCCACCGCACATGCAGAAATCATGGCCCTACGGCAGGGCGGTCTGGTGATGCAAAATTATCGTCTGATCGACGCCACGTTGTATGTCACGCTTGAACCCTGTGTAATGTGTGCCGGAGCGATGATCCACAGTCGCATTGGTCGCGTGGTCTTTGGTGCGCGTGACGCGAAAACTGGCGCTGCGGGATCTTTAATGGATGTGCTACATCATCCGGGTATGAATCACCGGGTGGAAATTACGGAAGGAATACTGGCGGATGAGTGCGCGGCGTTGCTCAGTGACTTCTTTCGCATGCGCCGCCAGGAAATTAAAGCGCAGAAAAAAGCGCAATCCTCGACAGATTAATTTTGTTTCTCTTCACTCCCTTTTCTGGAAAATAGCAGAGAGGGAGAGTGGGTCAAATAGTTTGATGACGACTGGGAAAGAAACGAGAGAAAAGGAAATTTCTCTTTGCCCAACTCCGTAGGCGATACCGCCGGATAATCCTGCGCCAGTTGCATCGCCGCTTCTGTAGCCTGCTTCTCTTTCTCTTGCAGATAACCCACCAGGCTAATCTGATACTTACGAATATTTTCGACATAAGCGTAGGCTTCATGCCCACGAGCGTAGCCGTAAGTCAGCTTGCTGTAATAGGGTTTCTGGCTAAGTAAAGGCAGACGCTGTTTTACGTCAGCCCAACTGTCAGGATTCCCTTTGGTTTTTGCCGTCAGAGCGCGGGCATCCAGCATATGCGCATAGCCCATATTGTACGCGGCGAGGGCAAACCAAATCCGTTCGTTCTCCGGCACACTTTCCGGCACTTTACTCATCATATCCTGCAAATAACGCACGCCGCCGCTGATGCTCTGTTCGGCATCGGTACGATCCGTAATGCCGAGGCTTTGCGCGGTATTTTTGGTTAGCATCATCATGCCGCGCACACCCGTCGGTGAAGTGGCCTGCGCATCCCAGTGCGATTCCTGATAAGCAATAGCGGCCAGCAAACGCCAGTCAATTTCTTCGGCGTATTTCTCAAACAGGGGCTTTAACTGCGGCAGTACCGCATCGACGGCGCGTAAAAATGTGCGCGTATCGACGTAATCAAAATCATCGCCATGCCCCAGGTATTTCTCTTCAATGCGTGCCAGCGTACCGTCTTCATTCATCTCATTGAAGAAATCGAGCAGAGCGGCGGAAAGGGTATTATCGCCATCTAACGGGCTAAACCAGGTCACTGGTTGTTCATCGGTGATATCGAGCGCTACGGCGAGTTCCGGGTGAACGCGCTGAAACAGGCTGATGGCGACAGAATCAGCAATGGTGTAATCGAGTTTTCCTTCGATGACATCTTCCATTAATTCCGCAGAGCCTTTTTTGTCGTCTACCTTCCAGCTTAATTCCGGGAATTTTGTGTCTTTCAGGGTCTGGAGATCGTTAACCACCACGTGACCCGGTGCAACGGTGAGTTGCTCTGCCGTCAGGTTGCCCAGCGTACGTGGGCGATACTGACCCACTTTATAAACCAGTTGTTGTGACACGGAATAATAGGTAGGACCAGGCTGATAATTTTTTACCCGCTCACTGTTATAGACCAGTCCTGCCGCCAGCAGGTCGGCGTTACCATTATCGAGGTCGTCAAACAGCTGGCTGATATTCTGCCGCACGGTCACTTTCAGTTTTACACCGAGGTAATCGGCAAACTGTTTCGCCAGTTCGTAATCCAGGCCAAAAGGTTTCCCGTTGATTTCGTTATACGTCAGGGGAGTATGAATGGTGCTCACACGCAACTCTCCCCGCGCTTGAATGGCGGCGATACGGTTGTCGGCTTTACCAAACCAGGGAATGGATGGCCAGAGAGCGACCGCGAGCAGCAGTGCCAGAATGCCGATGAACAGATAATTAATCTTTAATTTTTTCAATTAGTTAATTCTCTGTGTCGTGCGCGTCCCAGCTTGAAAAAACGTAATAATAGTGAAAGGTTTACTCATAAATGAGCGGCATTTTGCGTAAACCTGCGCCAGTTGGCAACTTATTACAGCCATTGGCGGCACGCGTTGCTAATTCACGATGGTGATTTTATTTCCACGCAAACGGTTTCGTCAGCGCATCAGATTCTTTATAATGACGCCCGTTTCCCCCCCTTGGGTACACCGAAAGCTTAGAAGACGAGAGACTTATGATGGAAATTCTGCGTGGTTCGCCTGCATTGTCGGCATTCCGAATCAACAAACTGCTGGCACGTTTTCAGGCTGCCAGGCTCCCGGTTCACACTATTTACGCCGAGTATGTCCATTTTGCTGACCTCAATGCGCCGTTAAACGATGATGAGCACGCACAACTTGAACGCCTTCTGAAATATGGCCCGGCACTCGCCAGCCACGCCCCGCAAGGCAAACTCCTGCTGGTGACCCCGCGTCCTGGCACCATCTCTCCCTGGTCTTCGAAAGCGACCGATATTGCCCATAACTGCGGGCTGCAACAGGTTAACCGCCTTGAGCGCGGCGTGGCTTACTATATAGAAGCCGGTACGCTGACCAATGAACAATGGCAGCAGGTGACCGCTGAACTGCACGACCGCATGATGGAAACGGTCTTTTTTGCTTTAGATGATGCAGAGCAGTTGTTTGCTCATCATCAGCCAACCCCGGTCACCAGCATTGATTTGCTGGGGCAGGGCCGTCAGGCGCTAATCGACGCTAACCTGCGTCTTGGTCTGGCGCTGGCGGAAGATGAGATTGACTATCTGCAGGATGCGTTCACAAAGCTTGGTCGTAACCCGAACGACATCGAGCTGTATATGTTCGCGCAGGCGAACTCCGAGCACTGCCGTCACAAAATTTTTAACGCCGACTGGATTATCGACGGTGAACAGCAGCCGAAATCGCTGTTCAAGATGATCAAAAACACCTTCGAAACCACGCCAGACCACGTTCTCTCTGCTTATAAAGATAACGCCGCCGTAATGGAAGGTTCTGAAGTGGGTCGCTACTTTGCCGACCACGAAACGGGCCGCTACGATTTCCATCAGGAACCGGCGCATATTCTGATGAAAGTTGAAACCCACAACCACCCGACGGCGATTTCTCCGTGGCCGGGCGCGGCGACCGGTTCCGGCGGTGAAATCCGCGATGAAGGTGCCACCGGGCGTGGCGCAAAGCCGAAAGCCGGTCTGGTCGGTTTCTCCGTATCCAACTTGCGTATTCCGGGCTTTGAACAGCCGTGGGAAGAAGATTTCGGTAAGCCTGAGCGCATTGTCACCGCGCTGGACATCATGACCGAAGGCCCGCTGGGCGGCGCGGCGTTTAACAACGAATTTGGTCGCCCGGCACTGAACGGCTACTTCCGTACTTATGAAGAAAAAGTGAACAGCCACAATGGCGAAGAGCTGCGCGGTTATCACAAACCGATCATGCTGGCGGGTGGGATCGGCAACATTCGTGCCGATCACGTACAAAAAGGCGAGATCAACGTTGGTGCGAAGCTGGTCGTTCTCGGCGGCCCGGCAATGAACATCGGTCTTGGCGGCGGCGCGGCGTCTTCCATGGCGTCTGGTCAGTCTGATGCCGACCTCGACTTCGCTTCCGTACAGCGCGACAACCCGGAGATGGAGCGTCGCTGCCAGGAAGTGATCGACCGTTGCTGGCAGCTTGGTGATGCCAACCCAATCCTGTTTATCCACGACGTTGGCGCAGGCGGTCTTTCTAACGCCATGCCGGAACTGGTGAGCGACGGCGGGCGCGGCGGTAAATTCGAACTGCGCGATATCCTGAGCGACGAACCGGGCATGAGCCCGCTGGAAATCTGGTGTAACGAATCCCAGGAACGTTACGTGCTGGCGGTTGCTGCCGATCAGTTACCGCTGTTTGACGAACTGTGTAAGCGTGAGCGCGCGCCATACGCGGTGATTGGTGAAGCGACCGAAGAACTGCATCTTTCTTTGCACGATCGTCATTTTGAAAATCAGCCGATCGATCTGCCGCTGGACGTACTGCTTGGTAAAACGCCGAAGATGACCCGCGAAGTACAAACGCTGAAAGCGAAGGGTGATGCGCTGGTTCGTGAAGGGATTACCATTGCTGACGCGGTGAAACGCGTGCTGCACCTGCCGACCGTGGCGGAGAAAACTTTCCTGGTGACCATTGGTGACCGCAGCGTAACCGGCATGGTAGCGCGCGATCAGATGGTGGGTCCGTGGCAGGTGCCGGTCGCTAACTGCGCGGTCACTACCGCCAGCCTCGATAGCTACTACGGCGAAGCGATGGCGATTGGCGAGCGTGCGCCGGTTGCGCTGCTGGATTTCGCCGCCTCTGCCCGTCTGGCGGTCGGTGAAGCGTTAACCAATATTGCCGCAACACAGATTGGCGATATCAAACGCATTAAACTTTCCGCCAACTGGATGGCGGCGGCAGGCCACCCTGGTGAAGATGCGGGCCTGTATGAAGCCGTTAAAGCTGTGGGCGAAGAACTTTGTCCGGCGCTGGGCCTGACGATCCCGGTGGGTAAAGACTCTATGTCGATGAAAACCCGCTGGCAGGAAGGTAACGAAGAGCGCGAAATGACGTCGCCGCTGTCGCTGGTGATTTCCGCATTTGCCCGCGTGGAAGATGTACGTCACACCATTACGCCGCAGCTTTCTACCGAAGATAACGCACTGTTGCTGATTGATTTGGGCAAAGGCAATAACGCGCTGGGCGCAACGGCGCTGGCGCAGGTTTATCGTCAGCTTGGCGACAAACCGGCAGATGTACGCGACGTCGCGCAACTGAAAGGTTTCTATGACGCGATTCAGGCACTGGTTGCACAGCGTAAACTGCTCGCGTACCACGACCGCTCTGACGGTGGCCTGCTGGTGACGCTGGCGGAAATGGCGTTTGCCGGTCATTGCGGGATTGACGCGGATATCGCCTCTCTGGGCGACGATCGCCTGGCTGCGTTGTTTAACGAAGAACTGGGGGCGGTGATTCAGGTGCGCGCTGCTGACCGTGAAGCGGTCGAAGCGGTACTGGCACAGCATGGGCTTGCGGATTGCGTCCATTATGTAGGGCAGGCGGTTTCCGGTGACCGTTTTGTGATTACCGCCAACGGGCAGACTGTATTCAGCGAAAGCCGCACTACGTTGCGTGTCTGGTGGGCAGAAACTACCTGGCAGATGCAGCGCCTGCGTGACAACCCGGAGTGTGCCGATCAGGAACATCAGGCGAAATCTAACGACGCCGATCCGGGCCTGAATGTGAAACTGTCGTTTGATATCAACGAAGATGTGGCAGCACCGTATATTGCCACCGGTGCGCGTCCGAAAGTTGCCGTGCTGCGTGAGCAGGGTGTGAACTCGCATGTTGAAATGGCGGCAGCTTTCCACCGTGCAGGCTTCGATGCAATCGATGTGCATATGAGCGACCTGCTGGCTGGACGCACGGGACTGGAGGATTTCCACGCCCTGGTCGCGTGCGGTGGTTTCTCCTACGGTGATGTACTGGGTGCCGGTGAAGGTTGGGCGAAGTCTATCCTGTTCAATGACCGTGTACGCGATGAGTTTGCAACCTTCTTCCACCGTCCGCAAACGCTGGCGCTGGGGGTATGTAACGGTTGCCAGATGATGTCTAATCTGCGTGAACTGATCCCTGGTAGCGAGTTGTGGCCACGTTTTGTGCGTAACACCTCCGATCGCTTTGAAGCGCGTTTCAGTCTGGTAGAAGTAACCCAAAGCCCGTCGCTGCTGTTGCAGGGGATGGTGGGCTCGCAGATGCCGATTGCTGTCTCTCACGGTGAAGGGCGCGTGGAAGTGCGTGATGCGGCGCATCTGGCGGCACTGGAAAGCAAAGGGCTGGTGGCACTGCGCTATGTCGATAACTTCGGCAAAGTCACTGAAACCTACCCGGCTAACCCGAACGGTTCTCCGAATGGTATTACGGCGGTCACGACTGAAAGTGGTCGAGTCACTATTATGATGCCGCACCCGGAACGTGTTTTCCGTACTGTCAGCAACTCCTGGCATCCGGAAAACTGGGGCGAGGATGGCCCATGGATGCGCATTTTCCGCAATGCACGTAAGCAGTTGGGGTAAGCCGTCAAACTCATTGGTTTTGCAGCCCGGATGAGGCATTAAGCACCAACCACTATTATAAGCTCCCAACTTCGGGAGCTTTTTTGTGTCTGTAAATCACGACAATGGGTGGTTTACCGTGTCGCTTTCTGGCGACACTTAACTGATTGATTTTAATATTATCTAATAAGTTTATCTTAAGTTGTCTCTTTTTAGCGACACAGTGGCTGATTTACATTCAAATAGCGAAGAAGCCATAAATCCCTCAAAGCAGCGTATAATCAGTACGTTACCAAACTATTTTCTTTATTGGCACAGTTACTGCATAATAGTAACCAGTGGCTCATTCACCGACTTATGTCAGCCCCTTCGGGACGTGCTACATAAAATTCGAATGACGCACAACAAGGTGCCTGCCGTCCAACTTCTGATATCAGCTTAGCTATATCAACCCTCGGGCGAAACGTCGAGTTAGGCACCGCCTTATTCCATAACAAAGCCGGGTCATTCCCGGCTTTGTTGTATCTGAACTTCCCCTCGGTTAGCATCAGGCTATTCGCGTCTGACGAGAGTAACACCTTGAAACGCTGGCCCGTTTTTCCCCGCTCATTACGACAACTGGTAATGCTGGCATTTTTGCTAATTCTGCTGCCCCTGTTGGTGCTGGCATGGCAAGCCTGGCAAAGCCTGAATGCACTTAGCGATCAGGCGGCGCTGGTTAACCGCACTACGCTTATTGATGCCCGGCGCAGTGAAGCGATGACCAACGCGGCACTGGAGATGGAGCGCAGCTACCGTCAGTACTGCGTGCTGGACGACCCTACGCTTGCGAAGGTTTATCAAAGCCAGCGCAAGCGTTACAGCGAAATGCTCGATGCCCACGCAGGCGTGCTGCCGGACGATAAACTCTACCAGGCATTACGTCAGGATTTGAATAATCTGGCTCAACTTCAGTGTAACAACAGCGGTCCCGATGCTGCTGCCGCCGCGCGTCTGGAAGCCTTTGCCAGTGCCAATACCGAAATGGTGCAGGCCACGCGCACAGTGGTGTTCTCTCGTGGGCAGCAACTTCAGCGTGAAATCGCCGAACGTGGGCAATATTTTGGTTGGCAATCGCTGGTGCTATTTCTGGTGAGTCTGGTGATGGTACTGCTTTTCACGAGGATGATTATCGGTCCGGTGAAAAATATCGAGCGCATGATCAACCGGCTGGGGGAAGGGCGTTCTCTGGGCAATAGCGTTTCGTTCAGTGGACCGAGCGAGTTACGCTCGGTTGGGCAACGTATTCTTTGGTTAAGTGAGCGCCTGTCATGGCTGGAATCCCAACGCCATCAATTTTTAAGACATTTATCTCATGAATTAAAAACGCCACTGGCGAGTATGCGCGAGGGCACTGAATTACTGGCTGACCAGGTTGTCGGGCCGCTTACGCCAGAGCAAAAAGAGGTGGTGAGCATTCTTGATAGCAGCAGCCGCAATTTGCAAAAACTGATCGAACAACTGCTTGATTACAACCGTAAACAGGCGGACAGTGCGGTGGAACTGGAGAATGTTGAATTAGCACCGCTGGTGGAGACAGTAGTTTCTGCTCATAGCCTGCCCGCACGGGCTAAAATGATGCATACCGACGTCGATCTCAAAGCAACAGCTTGCCTGGCGGAGCCAATGCTGCTGATGAGCGTACTGGATAATCTTTACTCCAATGCGGTGCACTACGGGGCTGAATCCGGTAACATTTGCCTTCGCAGCAGTTTACATGGTGCGCGGGTTTATATTGATGTCATCAATACAGGCACGCCCATTCCGCAAGAGGAACGCGCCATGATCTTCGAACCCTTTTTTCAGGGAAGCCACCAGCGAAAAGGGGCGGTGAAGGGCAGCGGTCTGGGATTAAGCATTGCTAGGGATTGTATTCGCCGTATGCAAGGGGAACTGTATCTGGTCGACGAGAGCGGGCAAGATGTTTGTTTCCGCATTGAATTACCGTCGTCGAAAAACACGAAATAATGCTAACAGCCCATCCCATCAGGCTATTTTATTTGTCAGTTCGGCCCCGGGCAGTGCTCGAAATCCTCACGTACGACGTGTACGCTCCGGTTTCTCCGCGCTGTCCATGTCCAAACTGCCTGCAACAATTACGCCCACTGGGATAGGCATTAAGTCTGGTGAATATGCGACACATTTTTCAACGATTATTGCCCCGACGGCTGTGGCTGGCAGGGCTGCCATGTCTGGCATTGCTGGGTTGCGTGCAGAGTCACAATAAGCCAGCCATTGATACGCCAGCAGAAGAAAAAATTCCGGTTTATCAACTGGCTGACTATCTTTCTACTGAATGTAGCGACATCTGGGCGCTGCAAGGTAAATCAACCGAAACCAATCCGCTTTACTGGCTGCGGGCGATGGATTGTGCTGATCGTTTAATGCCTGCGCAGTCGCGTCAGCAAGCCCGCCAATATGACGACGGCAGCTGGCAAAATACCTTTAAACAAGGGATTTTGCTCGCCGACGCCAAAATTACGCCGTATGAGCGCCGCCAGCTGGTCGCGCGCATTGATGCGCTAAGTACCGAGATCCCGGCACAGGTTCGCCCTCTGTATCAACTCTGGCGCGACGGTCAGGCGCTGCAACTGCAACTGGCGGAAGAGCGCCAACGCTACGGCAAGCTTCAGCAATCCAGCGACAGCGAGCTGGATACATTGCGCCAGCAACATCACGTTCTACAGCAGCAACTGGAACTCACCACCCGCAAGCTGGAAAACCTGACTGATATTGAACGCCAGCTCTCGACCCGCAAACCGGCTGGAAATTTCTCGCCGGATACGCCGCACGAGAGTGAAAAGCCCGCGCCATCCACCGATGAGGTCACTCCTGATGAGCCATAAACCTGCGCATTTATTATTGGTCGATGACGATCCGGGATTGCTGAAACTGCTTGGCCTGCGTCTGACCAGCGAAGGCTACAGCGTGGTCACAGCGGAAAGTGGCGCTGAAGGATTACGGGTACTGAATCGCGAAAAAGTAGATTTAGTCATCAGCGACCTGCGAATGGATGAAATGGATGGTATGCAGCTGTTTGCTGAAATCCAGAAAGTGCAGCCTGGAATGCCGGTAATTATTCTTACCGCGCATGGTTCTATTCCCGATGCCGTTGCAGCAACACAGCAGGGCGTTTTTAGTTTCCTCACCAAGCCTGTCGATAAAGACGCGCTATATCAGGCAATTGACGATGCGCTGGAACAATCCGCGCCAGCCACCGACGAACGCTGGCGCGAGGCGATTGTCACCCGCAGCCCGCTGATGCTGCGTTTGCTGGAACAGGCGCGGCTGGTGGCGCAATCAGACGTTAGCGTTTTGATTAACGGCCAGAGCGGCACCGGGAAAGAGATTTTCGCCCAGGCTATCCACAACGCGAGCCCGCGCAACAGCAAACCATTTATTGCTATTAACTGTGGCGCATTGCCCGAGCAGTTGCTGGAGTCGGAGCTGTTTGGTCATGCACGTGGCGCGTTTACTGGCGCTGTCAGCAATCGCGAAGGTTTATTCCAGGCGGCGGAAGGCGGTACGCTATTTCTTGATGAGATTGGCGATATGCCTGCACCGTTGCAGGTCAAACTGCTGCGCGTGTTGCAGGAGCGTAAAGTGCGCCCGCTGGGCAGTAACCGCGATATTGATATCGACGTGCGGATTATTTCTGCCACTCACCGCGACCTGCCAAAAGCGATGGCGCGCGGGGAATTCCGCGAAGATCTCTATTACCGCCTCAACGTTGTCAGCCTGAAAATTCCGGCACTGGCGGAGCGCACAGAAGACATTCCGCTACTGGCAAATCACCTGTTGCGCCAGGCGGCAGAGCGACATAAACCGTTTGTCCGCGCGTTCTCCACCGATGCGATGAAACGCCTGATGACCGCTAGCTGGCCGGGTAATGTACGCCAGTTGGTCAACGTGATTGAACAGTGCGTGGCGCTGACCTCATCTCCGGTGATTAGTGATGCATTAGTAGAGCAGGCGCTGGAGGGTGAAAATACGGCGCTGCCAACCTTTGTTGAGGCACGTAATCAGTTTGAACTCAACTATTTGCGTAAGCTGCTGCAAATTACCAAAGGCAACGTCACCCACGCGGCGAGAATGGCGGGGCGCAACCGGACAGAATTTTATAAACTGCTTTCCCGACACGAGCTGGATGCAAACGATTTCAAGGAATGAATTGGCGTTATGTGTTACGTTTAGCAGATCAAAAGACAGGCGACCTTTTCAAGGAATAGCATGAAAAAGATTGATGCGATTATTAAACCCTTCAAGCTGGACGATGTTCGCGAAGCACTGGCTGAAGTCGGCATTACCGGCATGACGGTCACTGAGGTGAAAGGTTTTGGCCGCCAGAAAGGCCATACCGAGCTGTACCGCGGCGCGGAGTATATGGTGGATTTTCTGCCGAAAGTGAAAATTGAGATTGTCGTACCGGACGACATTGTCGATACCTGTGTCGATACCATTATTCGCACGGCGCAAACCGGCAAAATCGGTGACGGTAAAATCTTCGTCTTTGACGTGGCACGGGTCATTCGTATCCGTACCGGTGAAGAAGACGACGCGGCAATTTAAACCGCGTCAAGGGTTGCCGGATGTTTCCATCCGGCAACATCAAATCACAGCACCTTATGCGGACCAAAGCATTCGTAATGAATGTTTTCCTGCTTCACGCCCAGATCCACTAACTGTTTCGCGGCAAACTGCATGAAGCCAACCGGGCCGCAGAGATAGAACTGCATTGTCGGATCGCTGAACGCACCTTCCAGTTTGCTCAAATCCATCAGACCTTCGCTATCAAACTGACCTTTAGCGCGATCGGCTTCGCTTGGCTGACGATACCAGGTGTGCGCGGTAAAGCGCGGCAGTGCTTGCCCCAGTTCCTTAACTTCATCGGCAAAGGCGTGAACATCGCCATTTTCTGCCGCATGGAACCAGTTCACTTGTGCTGTGTGGCCAGCTTTTGCCAGCGTGTCGAGCATTGCCAGCATTGGCGTTTGACCGACACCGGCAGAGATTAACGTCACTGGTGTGTCATCTGCGACAGCCATAAAGAAATCACCTGCTGGAGCAACCAGTTTCACGACATCGCCAACATTGGCGTGATTGTGCAGCCAGTTGGATACCTGCCCGCCATCTTCGCGTTTCACCGCAATACGATAGCCTTTGCCATCCGGTTTGCGAGTCAAAGAGTACTGACGAATTTCCTGATGCGGGAAACCTTCCGGCTTCAGCCAGACGCCGAGATATTGCCCCGGACGGTATTCTGCCACTGCGCCACCGTCGACCGGCTCCAGTTCGAAGCTGGTGATAAGTGCGCTGCGCGGTGTTTTAGCCACAATGCGGAAATCGCGAGTACCTTCCCAGCCACCGGCTTTGCTGGCGTTTTCGTTATAGATTTCCGCCTCGCGATTGATAAATACATTAGCCAGTACGCCATAGGCTTTACCCCACGCGTCCAGCACTTCCTGTCCCGGGCTGAACATTTCGTCCAGCGTCGCCAACAGGTGTTCGCCGACGATGTTGTACTGTTCCGGTTTGATCTGGAAACTGGTGTGCTTCTGCGCGATTTTTTCTACCGCTGGCAGCAGCGCAGGTAGGTTTTCAATATTACTGGCGTAGGCGGCAATAGCGTTAAACAGGGCTTCACGTTGATCGCCATTGCGCTGGTTACTCATGTTAAAAATTTCTTTGAGTTCTGGGTTATGAGTAAACATACGGTCGTAGAAATGGGCGGTTAACTTTGGCCCCGTTTCCACCAGTAAAGGGATGGTGGCTTTTACTGTAGCGATGGTTTGAGCGTCAAGCATATGGTCTTCCTTTTTTTGCATCTTAATTGATGTATCTCAAATGCATCTTATAAAAAATAGCCCTGCAATGTAAATGGTTCTTTGGTGTTTTTCAGAAAGAATGTGATGAAGTGAAAAATTTGCATCACAAACCTGAAAAGAAATCCGTTTCCGGTTGCAAGCTCTTTATTCTCCAAAGCCTTGCGCAGCCTGAAGGTAATCGTTTGCGTAAATTCCTTTGTCAAGACCTGTTATCGCACAATGATTCGGTTATACTGTTCGCCGTTGTCCAACAGGACCGCCTATAAAGGCCAAAAATTTTATTGTTAGCTGAGTCAGGAGATGCGGATGTTAAAGCGTGAAATGAACATTGCCGATTATGATGCCGAACTGTGGCAGGCTATGGAGCAGGAAAAAGTACGTCAGGAAGAGCACATCGAACTGATCGCCTCCGAAAACTACACCAGCCCTCGCGTAATGCAGGCGCAGGGTTCTCAGCTGACCAACAAATATGCTGAAGGTTATCCGGGCAAACGCTACTACGGCGGTTGCGAGTATGTTGATATCGTTGAACAACTGGCGATCGATCGTGCGAAAGAACTGTTCGGCGCTGACTACGCTAACGTCCAGCCGCACTCCGGCTCCCAGGCTAACTTTGCGGTGTACACTGCGTTGCTGGAACCAGGCGATACCGTTCTGGGTATGAACCTGGCGCATGGCGGTCACCTGACTCACGGTTCTCCGGTTAACTTCTCCGGTAAACTGTACAACATCGTTCCTTACGGTATCGATGCTACCGGTCATATCGACTACGCCGATCTGGAAAAACAAGCCAAAGAACACAAACCGAAAATGATTATCGGTGGCTTCTCTGCATATTCCGGCGTGGTGGACTGGGCGAAAATGCGTGAAATCGCTGACAGCATCGGTGCTTACCTGTTCGTTGATATGGCGCACGTTGCGGGCCTGGTTGCTGCTGGCGTCTACCCGAACCCGGTTCCTCATGCTCACGTTGTTACTACCACCACTCACAAAACCCTGGCGGGTCCGCGCGGCGGCCTGATCCTGGCGAAAGGTGGTAGCGAAGAGCTGTACAAAAAACTGAACTCTGCCGTTTTCCCTGGTGGTCAGGGCGGCCCGTTGATGCACGTAATCGCTGGTAAAGCGGTTGCTCTGAAAGAAGCGATGGAGCCTGAGTTCAAAACTTACCAGCAGCAGGTCGCTAAAAACGCTAAAGCGATGGTAGAAGTGTTCCTGGAACGCGGCTACAAAGTGGTTTCCGGCGGCACTGATAACCACCTGTTCCTGGTTGATCTGGTTGATAAAAACCTGACCGGTAAAGAAGCTGACGCCGCTCTGGGCCGTGCTAACATCACCGTCAACAAAAACAGCGTACCGAACGATCCGAAGAGCCCGTTTGTGACCTCCGGTATTCGTGTAGGTACTCCGGCGATTACCCGTCGTGGCTTTAAAGAAGCCGAAGCGAAAGAACTGGCTGGCTGGATGTGTGACGTGCTGGACAGCATCAATGATGAAGCTGTTATCGAGCGCATCAAAGGTAAAGTTCTCGACATCTGCGCACGTTATCCGGTTTACGCATAAGCGAAACGGTTAATCTGTTGAAAAAAGGCTTCCTTCGGGAAGCCTTTCTACGTTATTGCGCCATCAAATCTGCCGTAACTGCGCCTCAACATACAAATAGCCAATTCCCAGCACCTGCTGTGCGCGGCTTAATTGCCCAAAGCCAATTTGCGTCGCTTTCACGCTCGGTCCTTCGTCGCGGTCGAACGGGTTAAATCCCGTCTGGCGAATAATGGTATTAAGCCAGTTCTCACCAAAGGCACAACTGCGACCGTACAACCAAATCTGATTAATATTGAGGATGTTGAGGAAGTTATACAGACTCAAACCAATGGCGTTGGCAGAGCGATCAACCCAACTGGTGATCCACGGTTCTCCACTCTGCCAGGCAGCGATTAACTGCGCGGTAGTCAGTTTTTCAGGATCAAGCTGAGTATTAACCGGTTGTGATTTTAGCCATACCCGCGCCTGTTTTTTTAATGCGCTTAACGAGGCGACGGTTTCCAGGCAGCCGTAACGCCCGCAGTCGCAGACGACGCCATCCGGATTAACGATGGTGTGACCAATTTGCCCGCTACCATACAAACTGCCGCGATAAATTTGCTCGTTAATCACGAACGACGAGCCAATGCCGTAATCAACGTTGATCACGCAGAAATCCCGTTCCTGCGAATTATTTTGCCATTTCTCCGCCAGCGCCAGCATCACGCAGTCATTATCGACCATCACCCGAATGCCGAGCTTCTCTTCCAGCAGATACTTTACCTCAACCGGCGTTGTCCACGGCGCTTGCGGCATGGTTTGCGACACGCCAGTCACCGGATCAACCTGACCGTGGATTGCCAGAGCCAGATTGATGGTGCGGTCCGGCCACAATTTACGGTGGCGATGCCAGCATTTTTCGATTTCGGACAGCAGCGCCTGCGGCGTTGGAGCGTCAATCTGAAAGCGTTCAAATTCGCCTTTCGGACTTAAACAGGCATTAGCGACCTGACACTCAATGCTGGTGGGCGTCACGTTCAGGCACAGCGTCCAGTCTCCTTCCGGCGCAATCAGCCATGTACCGCTACTATGCCCGCGCGTCTGGCTTTCATCGTCGATATTCACCACCCGTTTTTCGCTTTCCAGTTCCTGCAAAATATTACTGACTGCCGGAATCGAAATTTGCGCCAGCCGGGCCAGCGTTGATTTATTGGCGCGCTTTTGCCGGTACAGCAGTTCCAGAATCACGCATTTGTTATGGTGGCGAATCTGTTGATTATTAATGCAGGCTCTCATCTTCACTAAACCTTGTTTAGTTAATTGCGTGATTATTCCGCGAAAACATTGCCAGATTGTTCAATACACTGCCACAAATCTTTTAATTCAGTATGTCTTGTTAATATTGAGGGCACCATGACTCCAGTAAAAGTGTGGCAAGAGCGCGTTGAGATCCCGACCTATGAAACCGGGCCGCAGGATATACATCCCATGTTCCTGGAAAATCGCGTTTATCAGGGATCGTCCGGCGCGGTTTATCCCTACGGCGTGACCGATACGCTGAGCGAGCAGAAAACCCTGAAATCCTGGCAGGCGGTGTGGCTGGAAAATGACTACATCAAAGTGATGATCCTGCCGGAACTGGGCGGTCGGGTGCATCGCGCATGGGATAAAGTGAAACAGCGCGATTTTGTCTATCACAATGAAGTCATTAAACCTGCGCTGGTGGGGCTGCTGGGACCGTGGATCTCCGGCGGGATTGAGTTTAACTGGCCGCAACACCATCGCCCGACCACCTTTATGCCCGTTGATTTCACCCTCGAAGCCCATGAAGACGGCGCACAGACGGTGTGGGTAGGCGAAACGGAGCCGATGCATGGTTTACAGGTGATGACAGGTTTCACCCTGCGCCCTGACCGGGCGGCGCTGGAAATCGCCAGCCGCGTCTATAACGGCAACGCCACGCCGCGTCATTTCTTGTGGTGGGCCAACCCGGCAGTGAAAGGGGGGGAAGGGCATCAGAGCGTCTTCCCGCCGGATGTAACGGCGGTGTTTGATCACGGCAAACGGGCCGTCTCTGCTTTCCCCATCGCCACCGGCACTTACTACAAAGTGGACTACTCCGCTGGAGTGGACATTTCTCGCTATAAAAATGTGCCTGTTCCAACCTCATATATGGCTGAAAAATCACAGTACGATTTTGTTGGCGCGTGGTGTCACGATGAAGATGGCGGTTTGCTGCACGTTGCCAACCACCATATTGCGCCAGGTAAAAAACAGTGGAGTTGGGGACACAGTGAATTTGGCCAGGCGTGGGATAAGAGTCTGACCGACAATAACGGCCCGTATATCGAACTGATGACCGGTATTTTTGCCGATAACCAGCCTGATTTTACCTGGCTTGATGCGTACGAAGAGAAGCGTTTTGAGCAGTATTTCCTGCCTTACCATTCTCTGGGCATGGTGCAAAATGCCTCCCGCGATGCGGTGATAAAACTCCAGCGTAGTGAGCGGGGGATTGAGTGGGGGCTGTATGCCATCTCTCCGTTGAAAGGATACCGTCTGGCGATCCGCGAAATCGGCAAATGCAACGCGTTACTTGATGATGCCGTGGCACTGATGCCAGCGACCGCCATCCAGGGCGTGTTGCACGGTATCAATCCTGACAGACTGACCATTGAGCTCTCCGATGCCGACGGCAATATCATACTGAGTTATCAGGAACATCAGCCGCAAGAGTTGCCGTTGCCGGACGTCGCCAAAGCGCCACTGTCAGCACAAGACATTACCAGTACAGATGAAGCCTGGTTTATCGGTCAGCATCTGGAGCAATATCATCACGCCAGCCGTTCACCGTTCGATTACTACCTGCGCGGCGTTGCGCTGGATCCGCTGGATTATCGCTGTAACCTGGCGCTGGCGATGCTGGAATATAACCGCGCCGATTTCCCGCAAGCGGTGGCGTATGCCACTCAGGCGCTGAAACGCGCACATGCGCTGAACAAAAATCCGCAGTGCGGACAGGCGAGTTTGATTCGCGCCAGCGCTTACGAACGTCAGGGGCAATATCAACAAGCCGAAGAGGATTTCTGGCGGGCGGTCTGGAGCGGCAACAGCAAAGCCGGTGGCTATTATGGTCTGGCACGACTGGCGGCGCGTAATGGTCACTTCGACGCTGGTCTGGATTTTTGCCAACAAAGTCTTCGCGCCTGCCCAACCAATCAGGAAGTGCTTTGCCTGCATAATCTGCTGCTGGTGTTAAGTGGTCGTCAGGACAACGCGCGTTTGCAGCGCGAGAAACTGCTGCGCGATTATCCGCTGAACGCCACTCTGTGGTGGCTGAACTGGTTCGATGGTTGTAGCGAATCTGCCCTCGTACAGTGGCGAGGTCTGTGTCAGGGACGCGACGTTAACGCCCTGATGACCGCCGGGCAACTGATTAACTGGGGCATGCCCGCTCTGGCGGCAGAGATGCTGAACGCACTGGACTGTCAGCGCACGCTACCGCTTTACCTGCAGGCGAGTTTATTGCCGAAAGCCGAACGCGGCGAACTGGTCGCAAAAGCCATTGATGTCTTCCCGCAGTTTGTCCGTTTCCCGAATACGCTGGAAGAAGTGGCGGCGCTGGAGAGTATTGAAGAGTGCTGGTTTGCCCGTCATTTATTGGCCTGCTTCTACTACAACAAGCGTAGCTACGGCAAAGCCATTGCCTTATGGCAACGCTGCGTAGAGATGTCGCCGGAGTTTGCCGACGGCTGGCGCGGGTTAGCGATCCATGCGTGGAATAAGCAACACGATTATGAGCTGGCCGCGCGTTATCTTGATAATGCTTATCAGCTTGCGCCGCAGGATGCACGTCTGCTTTTCGAACGGGATTTGCTGGATAAGTTAAGCGGAGCCACACCGGAGAAACGACTGGCGCGTCTGGAAAATAATCTGGAAATTGCGCTGAAACGCGACGACATGACCGCAGAACTGCTCAATTTGTGGCATCTCACTGGTCAGGCAGACAAAGCGGCGGACATTCTCGCCACGCGCAAATTCCACCCGTGGGAAGGTGGGGAAGGGAAGGTCACCAGCCAGTTTATCCTCAACCAGTTATTACGCGCCTGGCAGCATCTTGATGCCAGAGAGCCGCAGCAGGCCAGCGAACTGCTTCATGCCGCGCTGCATTATCCGGAGAATTTAAGCGAAGGCCGTTTACCGGGGCAAACTGATAACGACATCTGGTTCTGGCAGGCGATATGCGCCAACGCGCAGGGTGATGAAACTGAAGCGATGCGTTGTTTACGTCTGGCGGCGACTGGCGATCGCACCATTAACATTCACAGTTATTACAACGATCAGCCGGTTGATTATCTCTTCTGGCAAGGAATGGCGCTGCGACTGCTGGGTGAACAGCAAACCGCACAGCAACTGTTTAGTGAAATGAAACAGTGGGCGCAAGAGATGGCGAAAACCAGTATTGAGGCGGATTTCTTTGCTGTTTCACAACCTGACCTGTTGTCGCTGTATGGCGATTTACAACAGCAGCATAAAGAAAAATGCCTGATGGTGGCGATGCTGGCGGCCGCGGGACTCGGGGAGGTTGCGCACTATGAATCTGCTCGCGCTGAATTGATGGCGATTAATCCAGCCTGGCCGAAAGCGGCATTATTCACCACCGTGATGCCTTTTATTTTTAGCTACGTTCACTAAACCCTATTAACTGTAATATTTGAGCGGCACGCGCTGCCGCTCACGCTCAAATAATTAAAATAAGCCGTTGTAAATAAAAACCCTACAGGAGGCACTATGCCTAGAAAAATGAGAACAAACCGTAATCTATTATTAATGGCTACGCTATTAGGTAGCGCACTATTTGCCAACGCTGCGGATAAAGAAATGACCATTGGCGCAATATACCTTGATACCCAGGGATATTACGCTGGCGTGCGTCAGGGTGTTCAGGATGCGGCAAAAGATTCTTCAGTACAGGTACAGTTAATTGAAACTAACGCCCAGGGTGATATTTCGAAAGAAAGTACCTTTGTTGATACCCTCGTGGCGCGTAATGTCGATGCCATTATTTTATCGGCAGTGTCTGAAAATGGCAGTAGCCGTACCGTTCGTCGCGCCAGTGAAGCGGGTATTCCGGTGATTTGCTACAACACCTGTATTAATCAAAAAGGCGTCGATAAATATGTCTCGGCGTATCTGGTCGGCGATCCGCTGGAATTTGGTAAAAAACTGGGTAATGCTGCCGCCGATTATTTTATTGCCAACAAAATTGACCAGCCGAAAATTGCCGTCATCAATTGCGAAGCCTTTGAAGTTTGTGTGCAGCGACGTAAAGGGTTTGAAGAAGTATTAAAAGCCCGCGTTCCCGGCGCGCAAATTGTAGCTAATCAGGAAGGGACTGTTTTAGATAAAGCGATTTCCGTTGGTGAAAAACTAATTATCTCCAGGCCGGATCTCAACGCCATTATGGGTGAATCGGGCGGAGCGACACTCGGCGCGGTAAAAGCGGTACGTAATCAAAATCAGGCCGGAAAAATTGCTGTTTTCGGTTCGGATATGACCACTGAAATTGCTCAGGAGCTGGAAAACAATCAGGTGCTGAAAGCGGTAGTGGATATTTCCGGCAAGAAAATGGGCAATGCTGTTTTCGCGCAAACATTGAAGGTTATCAATAAACAAGCCGACGGTGAAAAAGTGATTCAGGTGCCTATCGATCTCTATACCAAAACGGAAGACGGTAAACAGTGGCTGGCAACGCACGTTGATGGTCTGCCCTAATCGCTGATTCGCAGAGGTCCCTATGTTCACGGCAACAGAGGCAGTCCCGGTAGCAAAAGTGGTGGCAGGAAATAAGCGTTATCCCGGCGTCGTTGCGTTGGATAACGTTAACTTCACGCTCAATAAAGGCGAAGTTCGTGCGCTGTTAGGCAAAAACGGCGCTGGCAAATCGACCCTCATTCGAATGCTTACCGGTAGCGAACGTCCGGATAGCGGTGATATCTGGATTGGCGAGACGCGACTGGAAGGTGACGAAGCTACGCTGACTCGCCGTGCCGCTGAACTGGGGGTTCGTGCGGTTTATCAGGAATTAAGTCTGGTGGAAGGGCTGACGGTGGCGGAAAACCTCTGCCTCGGTCAGTGGCCCCGCCGCAACGGCATGATTGATTACCTGCAAATGGCGCAGGATGCCCAACGTTGCTTACAGGCGCTGGGCGTTGACGTTAGCCCTGAACAACTTGTTTCAACGCTAAGCCCGGCGCAAAAGCAACTGGTGGAAATTGCGCGGGTGATGAAGGGCGAGCCGCGCGTGGTCATTCTTGATGAACCCACCAGCTCGCTTGCCAGTGCGGAAGTTGAACTGGTGATCAGCGCGGTGAAAAAGATGTCGGCACTGGGCGTGGCGGTGATTTATGTCAGCCACCGGATGGAAGAAATTCGCCGCATTGCCTCCTGTGCCACCGTTATGCGCGATGGTCAGGTGGCGGGCGATGTGATGCTCGAAAACACCTCTACGCATCATATTGTGTCGCTAATGCTCGGGTGCGATCACGTTGATATTGCGCCGGTTGCCCCTCAGGAAATTATGGATCAGGCCGTGCTGGAAGTCCGTGCGTTACGCCATAAGCCCAAGCTGGAGGATATCAGCTTTACGCTACGTCGTGGCGAAGTGCTCGGCATTGCTGGCCTGCTGGGGGCAGGGCGCAGTGAATTGTTGAAAGCCATAGTTGGGCTGGAGACGTATGAACAGGGCGAAATTGTTATCAACGGCGAGAAAATCACGTGCCCCGATTACGGCGACATGCTGAAACGCGGCATTGGATATACGCCAGAAAACCGCAAAGAAGCGGGGATCATTCCCTGGCTGGGCGTTGACGAAAATACAGTGCTGACCAATCGGCAAAAAATCAGCGCCAACGGTGTGCTGCAATGGTCCACCATCCGCCGCCTGACCGAAGAGGTGATGCAGCGGATGACGGTCAAGGCCGCCAGTAGCGAAACGCCCATCGGCACGCTTTCTGGCGGCAATCAGCAAAAAGTGGTGATCGGTCGTTGGGTCTATGCCGCCAGCCAGATTTTGTTGCTCGACGAGCCAACGCGTGGCGTCGATATCGAAGCCAAACAGCAGATTTACCGTATTGTCCGCGAGCTGGCTGCCGAAGGAAAAAGCGTGGTGTTTATCTCCAGTGAAGTGGAGGAGTTACCGTTGGTGTGCGACCGCATTCTGTTGTTACAGCACGGTACGTTCTCGCAGGAGTTTCACTCTCCGGTCAATGTGGATGAGCTGATGTCCGCCATTCTGTCTGTGCACTGATGAATTTTACCGAGGAACCTGAAGATGTCTGCTTCGTCATTACCATTGCCGCAGGGCAAGAGCGTCTCGCTCAAACAATTTGTCAGTCGCCATATTAATGAGATCGGTTTGCTGGTGGTGATTGCCATTTTGTATCTGGTCTTCTCCCTGAACGCGCCGGGTTTTATCTCATTGAATAACCAGATGAACGTACTGCGTGATGCCGCCACCATTGGGATCGCCGCTTGGGCGATGACGCTGATTATTATCTCCGGGGAAATTGATGTCAGCGTTGGGCCGATGGTGGCTTTTGTCTCGGTGTGCCTGGCATTTTTGCTGCAATTTGACGTTCCGCTGGCGATTGCTTGTCTGCTGGTGTTGCTGTTAGGTGCGCTGATGGGAACGCTCGCCGGGGTGCTGCGCGGCGTGTTTAATGTGCCAAGTTTTGTTGCCACGCTGGGTTTATGGAGCGCCCTGCGCGGAATGGGGCTGTTTATGACGAACGCCTTGCCAGTGCCAATTAACGAAAACGAAGTGCTGGACTGGCTGGGCGGACAATTTCTCGGTGTGCCGGTATCCGCGCTGATCATGATGGTGTTATTTGCGCTGTTTGTGTTCATTAGCCGCAAAACCGCTTTCGGGCGCTCGGTTTTTGCTGTTGGCGGTAATGCCACTGCAGCGCAGTTGTGCGGTATTAACGTTCGTCGGGTACGCATTCTTATTTTTACCCTTTCGGGATTATTAGCGGCGGTGACCGGCATTTTGTTGGCGGCGCGCCTCGGTTCCGGTAACGCAGGTGCCGCAAACGGTCTGGAGTTTGACGTCATCGCCGCGGTCGTGGTCGGCGGTACGGCGCTTTCCGGCGGTCGCGGCTCGTTGTTCGGTACGCTGCTTGGCGTACTGGTGATTACGCTAATCGGTAACGGTCTGGTGCTGCTAGGGATTAACTCCTTTTTCCAGCAGGTGGTGCGCGGCGTCATCATCGTGGTGGCGGTGCTGGCGAATATCTTGCTGACTCAGCGAAGCAGTAAAGCGAAACGCTAAACCTAAACGCCCCTGGCGCGGGTGCGGCAGGGATGAAAATTAATCGTATTGTTAATGAGGGATTTATGAAAACGATGCTGGCAGCTTATTTACCAGGAAATTCGACCGTCGATCTGCGGGAAGTTGCGGTGCCGACGCCGGGGATTAACCAGGTACTGATCAAAATGAAATCCTCCGGGATTTGCGGAAGCGATGTCCACTATATCTACCACCAGCACCGCGCTACGGCGGCGGCACCCGATAAACCGTTATACCAGGGATTTATCAACGGTCATGAACCGTGCGGGCAAATTGTGGCGATGGGGCAAGGCTGCCGCCATTTTAAAGAGGGCGACCGTGTGCTGGTGTATCACATTTCTGGCTGTGGTTTTTGCCCGAACTGCCGTCGTGGTTTTCCTATCTCTTGTACTGGCGAAGGAAAAGCGGCTTACGGCTGGCAGCGTGACGGCGGCCATGCTGAATACCTGCTGGCGGAAGAAAAAGATCTGATCCTCCTGCCGGATGCACTGAGTTACGAAGATGGTGCGTTTATCAGTTGCGGCGTTGGTACAGCGTATGAAGGGATTTTGCGCGGCGAAGTTTCCGGCAGTGATAACGTGCTGGTGGTCGGTCTGGGGCCGGTCGGCATGATGGCGATGATGCTGGCGAAAGGTCGCGGTGCAAAAAGGATCATCGGCGTTGATATGCTGCCGGAACGTCTGGCGATGGCGAAACAGTTAGGGGTGATGGATCACGGCTATTTAGCGACCACCGAAGGTATGCCGCAGATAATCGCCGAACTCACTCACGGCGGCGCGGATGTTGCGCTTGATTGTTCCGGTAATGCCGCAGGTCGCTTACTGACACTGCAATCCACCGCTGACTGGGGACGCGTGGTTTACATTGGTGAAACCGGAAAAGTCGAGTTCGAGGTTAGCGCCGACCTGATGCACCATCAACGGCGGATTATCGGCTCCTGGGTGACCAGTCTGTTCCATATGGAAAAATGCGCCCACGATTTAACGGACTGGAAACTGTGGCCGCGTAATGCCATTACCCATCGCTTCTCACTGGAACAGGCAGGAGATGCCTATGCGCTGATGGCGAGCGGTAAATGCGGGAAAGTTGTGATTAACTTCCCGGATTAAGGAGTCAGCGGATGACCATCTATACCTTATCTCACGGGCCGCTAAAGCTGGACGTTTCTGACCGGGGCGGCGTCATCGAAGGCTTCTGGCGTGACGCGACGCCGCTCTTACGTCCCGGTAAAAAAAGCGGTGTGGCAACCGATGCCTCTTGTTTTCCGCTGGTGCCGTTTGCAAACCGGGTGAGCGGCAATCGTTTTGTCTGGCAGGGGCGTGAGTATCAACTGCAACCGAATGTTGAGTGGGATGCGCACTATCTGCACGGCGACGGCTGGCTGGGGCAGTGGCAATGTGTCTCGCGCAGCGAAGATAGCTTGTGTCTGGTGTATGAACATCGCAGCGGTGTTTATCACTATCGGGTAAGTCAGGCGTTTCATTTAACGGCGGATACGCTGACGGTGACGCTCGCTGTCACCAATCAAGGGGCAGAGACGCTGCCATTTGGTACCGGCTGGCATCCTTATTTTCCGTTGTCGCCGCAAACGCGGATTCAGGCACAGGCGAGCGGTTACTGGCTGGAGCGGGAGCAGTGGCTGGCGGGTGAGTTTTGCGAGCAGCTACCGCAGGAACTGGATTTTAACCAGCTCACGCCGTTGCCGCGCCAGTGGGTAAACAATGGTTTTGCCGGATGGAATGGTAAGGCCCGCATCGAGCAGCCGCAGGAGGGTTATGCCATCATCATGGAAACGACGCCACCTGCACCGTGTTATTTCATCTTTGTTTCCGACCCGGCGTTTGATAAAGGATATGCGTTTGATTTCTTCTGTCTGGAACCGATGAGCCATGCGCCGGATGACCATCATCGCCCGGAAGGTGGTGACCTCATTGCGCTTTCACCAGGGGAATCAACAAATTCAGAGATGTCGTTGCGGGTTGCGTTACTGTAATTTATAAAATGCCGGATAAGGCGTTCACGCCACATCCGGCATCTTTCCTAACGGCGATCGAGAGAAATCGCCCCCGGCCCGGTAATTGCCAACAGCAGGAATGCGCCAGCGATACTGACATTCTTCCAGAAATTAATCATATTTGGCCCAACCGCATCGCCGGTCATATCCCAGTAATGGTGACCAATTACCGCTGTACCCAGCGTGTAGAAAATAAACAGCACCGCCAGCGGACGGGTGAAAAAGCCAAGCACGATTAATATCGCGGCGGGCACTTCCATAACTACCGCAATAATCGCTGCCAGCATCGGCATTGGCGCGCCCAGCGAGGCCATATATTGGACCGTACCGTCAAAGCCCATCATTTTGGGAAAACCAAAAATAATGAAAATTAAGACCACGGCGATACGGGCAATTAATAACAAAACGGGGCGTGCAGCACCAAAATCAAAATAACGTAGTGTGTTCATAACCAATCCCTTTGCAAGATAATGTGATTTAAACGTAATACACACTCTGGCACCTCGCCACGCCCCAGGAGTTGAGATATTCGCTAATTGTCCTGGTTACAGTGATTTAAGCGCGATGTCCTCATCTGTCAGCAGTTTCGCATCAAACGTTTTGCCGCTCTGGATCCATTTGCGGATTGGGCGAATCTCACGGCCCTGATTCAGCGTGACTGCACCGATAAGCACGCCGTTTTGCAGATTAAACCAAATCGCCTTCTGAGTTTCCGGGTTGCCACGACAAAGCCAGTCATCACCACGCATATCGCCAATAAACTGTAAGTTATCACTGTACTGATCGCTCCAGAACCACGGCGGCGGCAGTCGCGGAAGCGGTAGCCCCAACATTGCGCCAGTGGCAATTTGCGCCTGGTTATTGGCGTTTTCCCAACTTTCGCAGCGGTGTAGTGCGCCATTATCAAGACGGGTGATTGCCACATCACCACCGGCAAAGATCGCGGGATCGCAGGTGCGGCAAGCCTCATCAATGACAATGCCATTGGCAGTATCAAGGTTGGCCTCGCGAGCCAGTTGGTCGTTGGCGCTGATACCAATACCGTAAATCACCACATCGGCCTGAAGCGTTTCGCCACTTTGCAGCGTCAGTTCTACGTTTTCACCATCGACCACATGTTCAATGGCATTATTGAGCAGAATGTGCACACCAGCCTGCTGATGGCGCTGCAAAAGATAGCGTTGCACGGGCGGTGGTGCATTACGGCCCATGACGGTTGCCGCCAGTTCAATCACTGTCACCTTACATCCGCGCTGCGTGGCGCTGGCAGCCAGTTCCAGACCAATAGTTCCGGCACCGACAATCACGACTGACCGTTCGGGCTGCAGAACTTCTCGCAGTCTGGCGGCATCACCGGCATGGCGCAGGGTAAAGCAGCGTTCTCCCAGTGCATCAAGCAACGGCAGCGGTCTGGCTGCCGCGCCGGTTGCTATAAAAAGCTGATCCCAGTGCCAGCTTTCGCCGTTGGTTAACACTAACTCTCGTGTGTCGCGGCCCAATGTTTTGATGGTTACACCGGAATGCAGATGAACATTGTTTTCCTGCCACCAGTGAGCGGGTAACACAGACTGCAACTGTGGGGAATCTTCCAGCAACATGGATTTCGAGAGCGGGGGGCGTTCATAAGGAAGATGTTGCTCATCGGAAAACAGATGCAGCTCACCGGTGAACCCTTGCTGGCGAAGCGAGGCCGCAGCCATTGCCGCCGCTTGCCCACCACCGACAATAATGATCGTTTTTTCTTTCATCGTGCTTCCTTAAAGATCCAGCCCAGCCGCTACGTGGCGAATGCCGCGAATCGCTAAACCCGCATCAGCGTTGATCATCACACCGCTTAATGCGCGATTATTGCGCCGCGATGCCAACATCACATACGGACCCGTAAAATCCGCCGGTTGCGGGAAAAATTGCAGCGGTAATATGGCGGCAATTTTCTCCGGCGTCAGAGACTGCATTATCGAGGTTTCACTTTGCCCGAGCGCCTGTGGGCCGCGCAGGTCGCTGGCCATACCACACGGGCCGACGCCATTCACCCGCACTTTCGGTGCCAGTTCATAAGCCAGTTGGCGAATAAGTCCGGTTGCGGCATGTTTACTGGCGGTGTACAGCGGGCCACCGCCGCCGGGATACCAGGCGGCATTTGACAGTGTGAAAATCATGCTGCCTTCACTGGCGATTAACGCCGGAGCGCAGGCTTTTGCGCCCAGCAGGTAACCGAGTACGTTGACGTTAAACAGCTCGTGGAAGCCGGTTTCGAGCGTCTCTGCGGGAGTATTAACCAGTGAGGCATTGTGATCCCAGATGCCCGCATTGCCGATAAAACAATCCAGTTTGCCAGAACGAGTCAGGATCTGATCGATCGCGCGTTGATAATCGGTATAACAGGTCACGTTGCCTTCCACCGCCAGAATATGTTCGCCAAATCGCTGACGCAGACTGGCGACTTTCGCCGCCGACAGTTCCAGCGTGGCAACCTGCGCGCCTTCTTCGATAAATCGCTCGACCAGCGCCAGGCCTAATCCCGATCCGCCGCCGGTAATAAAGATGGACTCGTTATGCAGATCGCTCATGGCTGCGCCTCCGGTAAGTCGATGAAGATGTCACCACCTTCAACGTGTACTGGATAAGTGGTTAGCGGATCGGTGGCGGGCAGGCATAATGCTTTCCCCGTTTTCAGGCAAAAACTGGCGGCGTGCAGCGGGCACTCCACCGTGGCGTCATCTTCCAGATACCCTTCTGACATCGACGCATTACCATGGCTGCAACGATCGTTAATGGCATAAAACTCGCCGCCTACGTTGAACAGGGCGATGACGGGCGAGGTATCGATCCGGAGAGCCTCACCCTCCGGCACATCCGCAACGGGACACGCATAAATTCGATTCATCAGAACAGTACACTCAGGTTATGGGAAGTGATCACCGCTTGATCCAGGACGATATCCCGTTCCAGCAAGCGCCAGTTGTCATCTTCCAGACGGCGAACTTTGTCAAAACGAGTCCCGACATAGAACGCTTCATCGCGCTCTTTTTGTGCCCGATAAAGCAGATAATTTACCCGCACAGCAAATACGTTTGGGATGTCGGTTTCGCTTACCTGGCAGTTGCTGATTAAGTGACGGGTGCGTGACGGCGGTTCTTCTGCCCAGGCCATACCCGTTTCCAGACGGGCGATTCGCCGTTCCAGCTGGTCTTTGGTGTCATTGAAAATCCAGGTCGTCGGCGGCTGGACGCCTTTGCGGCGGTCGCGTGTTTGCGCGTTAACTGTGGTGCGCATGGTGTAACGAATCTCTTCGTCGAGCTGTGCCAGCCAGTCACGAAATTTCCAGTCATCCAGCAGACTGGCTTCGTGAAAGAGAAACTGGCTAATGCGGTGATGTAACTCCAGTGAAACTTGCGCACTCATTTCATCACCTCCTGCTGGTAAGCGGCGGTTTTATCGAGCACTTCCTGCCAGCTTTCGCTACTCAGGAGATCGGCCCAGCGTTGGTACATTCCACGAGCGGCCGTTTCTGAAAAGATATAGTTAGTAATGCCAGGAATGCCGTCGTCGCGGCGCTTTTCCTGACCAAGCCCCATTTCCAGACACAGTTTGCTGTTGCGGGCGCGGTGGCCTTTAAGCAATTTCTGGATTTCACACCAGTTCTCCGAGTCATCCTGCTCGAGAAAACCAGCAGGACCAAAAGCACGAGTGGCGCTGTTTTCAAAAGCGGCTTTAACTTCATCGGAGGCGGCTTTGTCAGTAATACAGAACGCCCACACTTCGACTTGATCAGGGCCGCGCGGATGCCAGACGCGGAGCGTGGCAGTGCCGTTGAGCCATGAAAGCGTGGGGAAAATATTGTTATGACCCGCCAGGCGCAGGGCGCGAACTTCACCTAAACGTTGTTCTGCTTCGGCATAGGTTTCGCGGTAATAGCTGGAAACCGCGCCATCGACCCAGACATTAGCATCCGGTTTTTCAGTAAAGAAGAAACCGCTGCCGTGACCGTCCTGACCAAACTGCAGCGCATCTTTGGCGGTTTCCCACACCGGGCGGGCGGTTTGTCCATCACCGAGACGCTTATCGCTGCCATCATCTTTCGCCCCTAATACCTGAACGGCAGAAGCATGGCTGAACAGAGCATGATACTGGTCACTGGCGAACTGCTCTGCCGGGAATTTCCAGTTGCAGTTGATCACCCACTTTTGTACGCCGCCGACAATTTCGGTGCCGCCTTCGCGACGATCCAGCATGCCATCCAGATACCAGGCAATGTCACCAAGGTAATCACGCAGGCCCGGTGCGCTGGTATCCCAGTTGCCAAAAATCAGCCCTTTATAACTCTCCACACAAGGAACTTCGGTTAGTCCCCAGTGGGATTTACACAACCCTTGTGGGTAGGCGCGAGGTTCCAGCGGTACATCGATCAACTCGCCGTTAATGCCATAAGACCAGCCGTGATACGGGCAGGTAAAGGCGCGCGTGTTGCCGCAATCTGCATAACTCACACGCATGGCCCGGTGGCGGCATTGGTTGAGAAACGCCTTGATGCTGCCGTCTTTCTGGCGCACCACGACAACCGCATCTTCTCCCATGTAGGTGTTAAAGAAATCACCGGGTTTTGGGATCTGGCTTTCGTGGGCGAGAAATAGCCAGCAACGACCGAAAATGCGCTCAAGTTCCAGTTGGTAAATGTCCGGGTCGGTATAAATACGCGGAGTGACCCGACCGTTTTGGGTGTCAATCAGTTGGTAAATGTTCAAATCTGAGGGTGTGGTCATATTTTTTAATCCTGAAAGATAAGATGTATTGACCTTCTATTTTTGTGCCATAAGGATGTTGCTGGTTGGTTGCTAATATGTGAAATAGTTAATTTCTACCAGCTGAGACGTTTTTTCGATAACAAGGGGAAGGTGATGGAACTACGGCATTTACGCTATTTCGTCGCAGTGGCGCAGGCACTGAACTTTACCCGTGCGGCGGAAAAACTGCATACCTCACAGCCTTCGTTAAGCAGCCAGATCCGCGATCTTGAAAACTGTGTCGGTGTTCCGTTACTGGTGAGGGATAAGCGCAAAGTCGCGTTGACGGCGGCGGGAGAATGTTTTCTCCAGGACGCGCTGGCAATCCTCGAACAAGCGGAAAATGCCAAATTACGGGCGCGGAAAATTGTTCAGGAAGACAGACAATTAACCATTGGCTTTGTGCCATCGGCGGAAGTGAATTTACTGCCAAAAGTATTACCGATGTTTCGTCTCAGACAGCCAGACACCTTAATTGAGCTGGTGAGTTTAATCACCACGGAACAGGAAGAAAAAATTCGCCGTGGTGAACTCGACGTCGGCTTAATGCGCCATCCCGTTTATAGCCCGGAGATTGATTATCTGGAGCTTTTTGACGAACCATTAGTGGTGGTGTTACCGGTTGATCATCCTTTAGCACATGAAAAAGAGATCACTGCCGCGCAACTGGATGGCGTGAATTTCGTCAGTACTGATCCAGCGTATTCCGGTTCGCTTGCGCCGATCGTTAAAGCGTGGTTTGCGCAAGAAAACAGCCAGCCAAATATCGTCCAGGTGGCAACGAATATTCTGGTGACCATGAATCTGGTGGGGATGGGGCTGGGCGTCACTTTGATACCCGGTTATATGAATAATTTTAATACCGGCCAGGTGGTATTTCGACCCATTGCCGGAAATGTGCCTTCCATTGCTTTACTGATGGCGTGGAAGAAAGGGGAGATGAAGCCGGCATTACGCGATTTCATCGCCATTGTGCAGGAACGTTTGGCATGCGTAACGGCATAATTACGCATTATTTTTGCAACATGCGTCGCGGCTCGCAGTTTTTTAGTGCTTGTGAACTGGCGTTACAGACATCGGGAAGCAGGCTCGAATATTCTTATTTTTCAACTTGCACCAACATTCGATTAACCCCAGACTAACGCCTCCTGACGGGAGGGACTCATGGTTTTGCAATCCACGCGCTGGTTGGCGCTCGGCTATTTCACATACTTTTTTAGTTACGGCATTTTTCTACCTTTCTGGAGCGTCTGGCTTAAAGGGATTGGTTTAACGCCAGAAACCATCGGCCTGTTATTGGGGGCAGGTCTGGTTGCCCGTTTTCTCGGGAGTTTGCTCATCGCGCCCCGCGTCAGCGATCCTTCTCGCCTGATTTCCGCCTTGCGCGTGCTGGCACTGCTGACACTTCTCTTTGCTGTCGCCTTCTGGGCGGGGGCGCACGTAGCGTGGCTGATGCTGGTGATGATTGGCTTTAACCTCTTTTTCTCACCGCTGGTACCGTTGACCGATGCACTGGCGAATACGTGGCAAAAGCAGTTCCCGCTTGATTACGGCAAAGTGCGATTGTGGGGCTCGGTGGCGTTTGTCATTGGCTCGGCGTTGACGGGTAAACTGGTCACTATGTTTGATTATCGGGTGATCCTCGCGCTGTTGACGTTGGGCGTGGCATCCATGCTGCTCGGCTTTCTCATCCGTCCGACGATTCAGCCACAAGGGGCAAGCCGCCAGCAGGAGAGCACCGGTTGGTCTGCGTGGTTGGCGCTGGTTCGCCAGAACTGGCGCTTTCTGGCCTGCGTTTGTTTATTGCAGGGGGCGCATGCGGCCTATTACGGTTTTAGCGCCATTTACTGGCAGGCAGCTGGCTACTCGGCCTCGGCGGTGGGCTATTTGTGGTCGCTGGGCGTGGTGGCAGAAGTCATTATCTTTGCGCTGAGTAATAAGCTTTTCCGCCGTTGTAGCGCCCGTGATATGTTGCTGATCTCGGCAGTATGTGGGGTATTGCGTTGGGGAATTATGGGGGCAACCACTGAGCTACTGTGGTTGATTATGGTGCAAATTTTGCATTGCGGCACCTTCACCGTGTGCCATCTGGCCGCTATGCGCTACATTGCTGCTCGCCAGGGTAGCGAAGTCATCCGTTTACAGGCGGTTTACTCTGCCGTCGCGATGGGCGGCAGTATCGCCATCATGACCGTTTTCGCCGGTTTCCTGTATCAATATCTCGGCCACGGCGTGTTCTGGGTGATGGCGCTGGTGGCGCTTCCGGCAATGTTTTTGCGCCCGAAAGTTGTTCCCTCATGCTGATTCGAGCATTTTGCGGATCTGCTCCTGTTGATGTGTTGTCAACGTCAGGTCCGTATAGATCAGCGGTGGTGAAAAGAGCGGTAACGGCATGGTATAAGGCGCAATAATCAGTGCCGCGCCGCGCGGAGCGCCTGTCTGCAAAAATGCCTTTACCGACATATGTTTAATGTTGAGCGGCAGTAACGTTAGTTCGCGTAGCTGCTGCTCAATCTGCGCTTCTCGCTCGCTGTCATTCCCGGTCAGTAGAATAATCTGTTTCTCATGCAGGTCGTTTTCCTGCATTAGCCAGGCACCGAAAATCACCGCGACCAGACCGCTTTCCTCATCAGAAAGATGGACGCCGTATTCACTTTCAAATCCGGCCAGCGCCGCGCGGGTGGTGCGCACCAGGCGTGGATACAGGCGGGCGAACTCTTCCGGCAGGGTGTTATCAATACCGATGGCAAACAAACTGCGATTTAACGCCTGGGCGAGGTGGGTATAAAGCTGATCGCACAACCCCTGTTCATCATAAAAACGAACATTTCCCAGCTCACGAAAATGGTTTACCAGACGTTTGATAGACTGACGCAGTTGTCTGTCCCGCTGATGCGCATCCCGCAGTGGATCGGGAACCCGCAACATGGAAAAAAGTAATGCCATGAACAGTGGCTCATCAGGCGGTACAGGCTGGAGCGCCCGACGCTGCCAGTGGCGTCCAATTTCCTGCGCTACCTGAAATTCAAGGCAGGATTCCGCCCAGCGACGTTGGAGCGGATTAAACTGAGGCGTAATTCCAGCGTGGTGTTGCAGCAAACAATATTGCAGATACAGACACAGGAAATGAATATCGCGCGTTTCAAAGCGTTTTTGCAGCCGTCGGGAGCAGAGATTCACTAACGCTTGTAGATTGGTATCGTCGTAAAAGTTACGCGCAATTCCGCGCCGCTTCAGTTCACTCTTCAGGGCGGGGGTGAAATGGCTGGTAATAAATGACGGACACAGACGGAAACCACGTCGTAGCCAGTGAAATAAACACAAACGTTGGTTAAGCACTGTACCTTCAACCCGGTAGCTACCGTCATAACCAGTAGTCAGTGTGAGTTGATGATAGCGCAGGATCTCCCGTCCTGTTTCGCTGATATCAAGACTGGCAATATCATCATCCACACCATTAAGCTCGCTGAAAGTTGCCGTGGTGGCGGTCAACCCCGGCTGAAAGAGTGTCAGCAAGATCTGGCAGCGGCGCTGGGGAGCCGAAAGGACAGATGGTGGAGCAAGCGTAGGCATCATCTGTAGATCTCCCATAAGCATAATTGATAAGAATAGCTAAAGTTTGCTCAGGGAAATGGCGAAGGGAATGCTAATCATCAGAAATGTTGGCAAGCGTCACAGAATTTTTCTCATCTTAAACTGTTCTGACCAGTGGATTAGCATGTCTTAAGGTGGTTTTGTGAATGATTATCGTGCTAGCGATCATGGATTAGTTCTGCGGATTCAACGCGCTAAGGATAAAATCCACCATCTGTTCGCGATAAACATCGCCGTGACGATCGGAAAAAGCATCAATGTGTTCGCCATCCGGGATTAGGATCAACCGTTTTGGCTCTTTTGCCAGGCTATACAACTTTTCGCTGTGCTGCCATGGGATAACGTGATCAGCTTTACCGTGAATGAGTAAAAGCGGGATCGGGCTGACGCTGGCGATGTAATTTTCGCCGCTGTAACTCTCATCAAGTAAGTAGCCACTGCCGGGGATCATCTGGTTAGCGATGGTCGCATAAGAGGCAAATGTGGAGTCGAGGATCACCGCACGTATGCCTTCACGATCACCCTGACCAATAACATCAAGAATATTCGCCCCGCCAATACTCTGCCCGAACAGCACCAGCCGTTGTGGGTTTACATCACTGCGATGGCGCACCACATTGATGGCACTTTGCGTATCGTCCAGCAATCCGGCCTGGGACGGCGTACCTTTTGATTTACCAAACCCGCGATAATCAAACATAAAAACGTTGAAATTACGCTCGGGTAACCAACTGACCAGCGGCCAGTGGGCGGACATATTTCCGGCATTGCCGTGAGCATGAATAATGGTAGCAATGGCGTTATCAGCAGGGCCCGTCGAAGAAGGGATAAACCAGCCTTGCAGATGAGTACCGTCCTTAGCCGTAAATTCGACGGATTCCGCCGACCAGGGTTCGGGACCGTAGATTTTGTCGTCAGGGTAATAGAAAAAATTGATGGCGATGCGCGGTATTAAATAAATGCAGAAGGCAACAACAAAGAGAATAAACAGAATTTTGAGAACGCGTTTGTTCACTGGCAGCGCCATAACCTTTCCTTGCGACTTCTTTATCATCCATTAATCGGGGAAAGATGGTGGGAGAGTGACGAAAGAAAGTAAAGCGGTGAGGAAGTATTTCGGAATAGCGCCTGAAAGGCGAGGGCGGGTGAGTGACATCACCCGCCTGAGTCATTAACGCTTCAGAGCGTCGCTTAACTCGTCACGCATGTTCGCCAGCATGGCTTTAACAACGCGCGGGTTACCAGCAACGATGTTACCGGTCAGCATGTAGTTATGACCACCGGTGAAGTCGCTGACGATGCCGCCCGCTTCACGAACCAGCAGCTCGCCTGCGGCGAAATCCCACGGACGCAGACCGATTTCAAAGAAACCGTCAACACGACCCGCAGCGACGTAAGCCAGATCCAGCGCCGCAGAACCGGTACGACGGAAGTCTGCACATTCGTTGAACAGTTTGCCGACGATGTTGATGTAGGTAGTGGCGTACTGTTTTGCTTTGAACGGGAAGCCGGTCGCCAGAATAGTACCGTCGAGATCGCGAGCGGTGCTGCCGCGCAGACGGTAGCCGTTCAGCTGTGCGCCCTGACCGCGAGTGGCGGTGAACAGTTCGTTACGCATAGGATCGTATACCACAGCAACTTCGGTGCGGCCTTTGATACTAACGGCAATAGATACCGCGAAGTGCGGCAGACGTTTGATAAAGTTGGTAGTGCCATCCAGTGGATCGATAACCCATTGAACATCCTGATCGGTACCTTCAAGTTCACCGCTTTCTTCGGTGATGATGGTGTGCTGTGGGTAAGATTTACGAATCGTGTCGATAATCACCGCTTCGGCAGCTTTATCTACGTTGGTCACGAAATCGTTACTGCCTTTCTGGCTCGCTTCTACAGCGTCCGGGGTTTCATAGTTTTTGGCAATTAAATTACCCGCCTTGCGCGCTGCGCGCACGGCGATGTTCAGCATCGGATGCATCGGTCTCTCTCACTGGATGTTAAAGAACGGGAAAACGGCGCAGAGTATAGCAGCGAGATCGGCATCTGTCTTCGTTTTATGATAAGATGCGCGAATAATCTTTAGACGAAGAAAGACAATGCTGCAAAATATTCGAATTGTGCTGGTGGAGACGTCACACACCGGCAATATGGGTTCTGTTGCCCGTGCCATGAAAACAATGGGATTAACCAATCTGTGGCTGGTTAATCCACTGGTGAAACCTGACTCCCAGGCGATTGCCCTGGCAGCAGGGGCCAGCGATGTGATTGGTAATGCTCACATCGTCGATACGCTCGACGAAGCGTTAGCCGGTTGTAGCCTGGTGGTGGGCACCAGCGCACGCTCCCGCACGCTGCCGTGGCCGATGCTCGACCCGCGCGAATGCGGTCTGAAAAGTGTCGCTGAAGCGGCAAATACCCCGGTGGCGCTGGTTTTTGGTCGCGAGCGCGTAGGCTTGACCAATGAAGAGTTGCAGAAATGCCATTATCATGTCGCGATTGCTGCGAACCCGGAATACAGTTCGCTGAACCTGGCGATGGCGGTTCAGGTTATTGCCTATGAAGTGCGCATGGCCTGGCTGGCAACTCAGGAAAATGGCGAACAAGTCGAGCATGAAGAGACGCCGTATCCGCTGGTCGATGATCTGGAGCGTTTTTATGGTCATCTGGAGCAAACGCTGCTGGCAACCGGTTTTATCCGTGAAAACCATCCGGGGCAGGTGATGAATAAATTGCGCCGTCTGTTTACCCGTGCACGCCCGGAAAGCCAGGAATTGAATATCCTGCGCGGGATTCTGGCTTCTATTGAGCAGCAGAATAAAGGTAACAAGGCCGAATAACAGTGGTTGCCTGATGCGATGCTTAACGCGTCTTATCAGGCTTGTAAGTGCACGGAATCCCAGGTCGGATAAGGTGTTCACACCGCATCCGACAACAGGTACAAACGCCACGATAAAAAAATGGCACTGAAGGTTAAATACCCGACTAAATCAGTCAAGTAAATAGTTGACCAATTTACTCGGGAATGTCAGACTTGACCCTGCTATGCAATACCCCCACTTTTACAATAAAAAACCCCGGGCAGGGGCGAGTTTGAGGTGAAGTAAGACATGAGACTGACATCTAAAGGGCGCTATGCCGTGACCGCAATGCTTGACGTTGCGCTCAACTCTGAAGCGGGCCCGGTACCGTTGGCTGATATTTCCGAACGTCAGGGAATTTCCCTTTCTTATCTGGAACAACTGTTTTCCCGTCTGCGTAAAAATGGTCTGGTTTCCAGCGTACGTGGACCAGGCGGTGGTTATCTGTTAGGCAAAGATGCCAGCAGCATCGCCGTTGGCGAAGTGATTAGCGCCGTTGACGAATCTGTAGATGCCACCCGTTGTCAGGGTAAAGGCGGCTGCCAGGGCGGCGATAAATGCCTGACCCACGCGCTGTGGCGTGATTTGAGCGACCGTCTTACCGGTTTTCTCAATAACATTACTTTAGGCGAACTGGTTAATAACCAGGAAGTGCTGGATGTGTCTGGTCGTCAGCATACTCACGACGCGCCACGCACCCGCACACAAGACGCGATCGACGTTAAGTTACGCGCTTAATAAAAAGAATTCAGAATCAGGCCGGAGTGCTAAACACTCCGTAAACACGGTCGTACATCCAGCCGGTAGCCTGGTTCCTTGCATTGAGTGATGTACGGAGTTTATAGAGCAATGAAATTACCGATTTATCTCGACTACTCCGCAACCACGCCGGTGGACCCGCGTGTTGCCGAGAAAATGATGCAGTTTATGACGATGGACGGAACCTTTGGTAACCCGGCCTCCCGTTCTCACCGTTTCGGCTGGCAGGCTGAAGAAGCGGTTGATATCGCCCGTAATCAGATTGCCGATCTGGTCGGCGCTGACCCGCGTGAAATCGTCTTTACCTCTGGTGCAACCGAATCTGACAACCTGGCGATCAAAGGTGCAGCCAACTTTTATCAGAAAAAAGGCAAGCACATCATCACCAGTAAAACCGAACACAAAGCGGTACTGGATACCTGCCGTCAGCTGGAGCGCGAAGGTTTCGAAGTCACCTACCTGGCACCGCAGCGTAACGGCATTATCGACCTGAAAGAACTGGAAGCAGCGATGCGTGACGACACCATCCTCGTTTCTATCATGCACGTGAATAACGAAATCGGCGTGGTGCAGGATATCGCGGCTATCGGCGAAATGTGCCGTGCTCGTGGCATTATCTATCACGTTGATGCAACCCAGAGCGTGGGCAAACTGCCTATCGACCTGAGCCAGTTGAAAGTTGACCTGATGTCATTCTCCGGTCACAAAATCTATGGCCCGAAAGGTATCGGTGCGCTGTATGTGCGTCGTAAACCGCGCGTACGCATCGAAGCGCAAATGCACGGCGGCGGTCACGAGCGCGGTATGCGTTCCGGCACTCTGCCTGTTCACCAGATCGTTGGTATGGGCGAAGCCTATCGCATCGCAAAAGAAGAGATGGCGACCGAGATGGAACGTCTGCGCGGCCTGCGTAACCGTCTGTGGAACGGCATCAAAGATATCGAAGAAGTTTACCTGAACGGTGACCTGGAACACGGTGCGCCGAACATTCTCAACGTCAGCTTCAACTACGTTGAAGGTGAGTCGCTGATTATGGCGCTGAAAGACCTCGCGGTTTCTTCAGGTTCCGCCTGTACGTCAGCAAGCCTCGAACCGTCCTACGTGCTGCGCGCGCTGGGGCTGAACGACGAGCTGGCACATAGCTCTATCCGTTTCTCTTTAGGTCGTTTTACTACTGAAGAAGAGATCGACTACACCATCGAGTTAGTTCGTAAATCCATCGGTCGTCTGCGTGACCTTTCTCCGCTGTGGGAAATGTACAAGCAGGGCGTGGATCTGAACAGCATCGAATGGGCTCATCATTAATCGGTATCGGAATCAGGAGAATTTATAATGGCTTACAGCGAAAAAGTTATCGACCATTACGAGAATCCGCGTAACGTGGGTTCCTTTGACAACAACGACGAGAACGTCGGCAGCGGCATGGTGGGTGCACCGGCCTGTGGCGACGTGATGAAGTTGCAGATTAAAGTCAACGATGAAGGTATCATTGAAGACGCGCGTTTTAAAACTTACGGCTGCGGTTCTGCTATCGCTTCCAGCTCCCTGGTCACCGAATGGGTGAAAGGGAAGTCTCTCGACGAAGCGCAGGCTATCAAAAACACCGATATTGCTGAAGAACTTGAACTGCCGCCGGTGAAAATTCACTGTTCTATTCTGGCAGAAGACGCGATCAAAGCCGCCATTGCGGACTATAAAAGCAAACGTGAAGCAAAATAAGAGTTGAGGTTTGGTTATGTCGATTACACTGAGCGACAGTGCAGCAGCGCGAGTAAATACCTTTCTGGCTAACCGCGGCAAAGGGTTTGGCCTGCGTCTGGGCGTGAGAACCTCCGGATGTTCAGGTATGGCTTATGTACTGGAATTTGTTGACGAACCGACGCCGGAAGACATCGTGTTTGAAGACAAAGGCGTGAAAGTCGTGGTCGATGGCAAAAGCCTGCAATTTCTGGACGGTACGCAGCTGGACTTCGTAAAAGAAGGCCTGAACGAAGGGTTTAAATTCACTAACCCGAACGTCAAAGATGAGTGTGGTTGCGGCGAAAGCTTCTACGTTTGATGCGCATACCGATAACCCCACCGTGGTCGCCTGCGCGTGGGGTTTGTTTTATCTGATTCGCCGTTATCGCGGCGGATCGCAGCCCTGAGAATGTTATGGATTACTTCACCCTCTTTGGCTTGCCTGCCCGTTATCAACTCGATACCCAGGCGCTGAGCCTGCGTTTTCAGGATCTACAACGTCAGTATCATCCTGATAAATTCGCCAGCGGAAGCCAGGCGGAACAACTCGCCGCCGTACAGCAATCTGCAACCATTAACCAGGCCTGGCAAACGCTGCGTCATCCGTTAATGCGCGCGGAATATTTGCTTTCTTTGCACGGCTTTGATCTCGCCAGCGAGCAGCATACTGTGCGCGACACCGCGTTCCTGATGGAACAGTTGGAGCTGCGCGAAGAGCTGGACGAGATTGAACAGGCGAAAGATGAAGCGCGGCTGGAAAGCTTTATCAAACGTGTGAAAAAGATGTTTGATACCCGCCATCAGTTGATGGTTGAACAGTTAGACAACGAGACGTGGGACGCGGCGGCGGATACCGTGCGTAAGCTGCGTTTTCTCGATAAACTGCGGAGCAGTGCCGAACAACTCGAAGAAAAACTGCTCGATTTTTAATTTCTGGAAGCTAAACATGGCCTTATTACAAATTAGTGAACCTGGTTTGAGTGCTGCGCCGCATCAGCGTCGTCTGGCGGCCGGTATTGACCTGGGCACAACCAACTCGCTGGTGGCGACAGTGCGCAGCGGTCAGGCCGAAACGTTAGCCGACCATGAAGGCCGTCACCTGCTGCCATCTGTTGTTCACTATCAACAGCAAGGGCATTCGGTGGGTTATGACGCGCGTACTAATGCAGCGCTCGATACCGCCAACACAATTAGTTCTGTTAAACGCCTGATGGGACGCTCGCTGGCTGATATCCAGCAACGCTATCCGCATCTGCCTTATCAATTCCAGGCCAGCGAAAACGGCCTGCCGATGATTGAAACGGCGGCGGGGCTGCTGAACCCGGTGCGCGTTTCTGCGGACATCCTCAAAGCACTGGCGGCGCGGGCAACTGAAGCCCTGGCAGGCGAGCTGGATGGTGTAGTTATCACCGTTCCGGCGTACTTTGACGATGCCCAGCGTCAGGGTACCAAAGACGCGGCGCGTCTGGCGGGCCTTCACGTCCTGCGCTTACTTAACGAACCGACCGCTGCGGCTATCGCCTACGGGCTGGATTCCGGTCAGGAAGGCGTGATCGCCGTTTATGACCTCGGCGGCGGTACGTTTGATATTTCCATTCTGCGCTTAAGTCGCGGCGTGTTTGAAGTGCTGGCAACCGGCGGTGATTCCGCGCTCGGCGGCGATGATTTCGACCATCTGCTGGCGGATTACATTCGCGAGCAGGCGGGCATTCCTGATCGTAGCGATAACCGCGTTCAGCGTGAACTGCTGGATGCTGCCATTGCGGCCAAAATCGCGCTGAGCGATGCGGACTCCGTGACCGTTAACGTTGCGGGCTGGCAGGGCGAAATCAGCCGTGAACAATTCAATGAACTGATCGCGCCACTGGTAAAACGAACCTTACTGGCTTGTCGTCGCGCGCTGAAAGACGCGGGTGTAGAAGCTGATGAAGTGCTGGAAGTGGTGATGGTTGGCGGTTCTACCCGCGTGCCGCTGGTGCGTGAACGGGTGGGCGAATTTTTCGGTCGTCCACCGCTGACTTCTATCGACCCGGATAAAGTCGTCGCTATTGGCGCGGCGATTCAGGCGGATATTCTGGTGGGTAACAAGCCGGACAGCGAAATGCTGTTGCTGGATGTGATCCCGCTGTCGCTGGGCCTCGAAACGATGGGAGGCCTGGTGGAGAAAGTGATCCCGCGTAATACCACGATTCCGGTGGCCCGCGCCCAGGATTTCACCACCTTTAAAGATGGTCAGACGGCGATGTCTATCCATGTAATGCAGGGTGAGCGCGAACTGGTGCAGGACTGCCGCTCGCTGGCGCGTTTTGCGCTGCGAGGTATTCCGGCGCTACCGGCTGGCGGCGCGCATATTCGCGTGACGTTCCAGGTCGATGCCGACGGTCTTTTGAGCGTGACGGCGATGGAGAAATCCACCGGCGTTGAGGCGTCTATCCAGGTCAAACCGTCTTACGGCCTGACCGACAGCGAAATCGCCTCGATGATTAAAGACTCAATGAGCTATGCCGAGCAGGACGTAAAAGCCCGTATGCTGGCAGAACAAAAAGTAGAAGCGGCGCGTGTGCTGGAAAGTCTGCACGGTGCGCTGGCTGCTGATGCCGCGCTGTTAAGCGCCGCAGAACGTCAGGATATCGACGATGCTGCCGCTCACCTGAGTGAAGTGGCGCAGGGCGATGATGTTGACGCCATCGAACAAGCGATTAAAAATGTAGACAAACAAACCCAGGATTTCGCCGCTCGCCGCATGGACCAGTCGGTTCGTCGTGCGCTGAAAGGCCATTCCGTGGACGAGGTTTAATATGCCAAAGATTGTTATTTTGCCTCATCAGGATCTCTGCCCTGATGGCGCTGTTCTGGAAGCGAATAGTGGTGAAACCATTCTCGACGTTGCGCTGCGTAACGGTATCGAGATTGAACACGCCTGTGAAAAATCCTGTGCTTGCACCACCTGCCACTGCATCGTTCGCGAAGGTTTTGACTCGCTGCCGGAAAGCTCAGAGCAGGAAGACGACATGCTGGACAAAGCCTGGGGACTGGAGCCGGAAAGCCGTTTAAGCTGCCAGGCGCGCGTTACCGACGAAGATTTAGTGGTCGAAATCCCGCGTTACACTATCAACCATGCGCGTGAGCATTAACAGAGGTTAGTATGGGACTTAAGTGGACCGATAGCCGCGAAATTGGCGAAGCACTGTACGATGCGTATCCCGATCTTGATCCGAAAACGGTTCGATTCACCGATATGCATCAGTGGATTTGCGATCTGGAAGATTTCGACGACGACCCGCAGGCATCCAACGAGAAAATCCTCGAAGCGATTTTGTTAGTCTGGCTGGACGAAGCCGAGTAAATGAACGGGCTGCCTGGGGGTAGCCCGTTTTGCTGTTAAACGAATAAGGATAACTAAAATGACAGAAGCGATGAAAATTACCCTCTCTACCCAACCTGCCGATGCGCGCTGGGGAGAAAAAGCAACTTACAGCATTAATAATGATGGCATTACCCTGCATTTGAACGGGGCAGACGATCTGGGGCTTATCCAGCGTGCGGCGCGCAAGATTGATGGTCTGGGCATCAAACATGTTCAGCTAAGCGGTGAAGGCTGGGATGCGGATCGTTGCTGGGCATTCTGGCAAGGTTACAAAGCTCCGAAAGGCACACGTAAAGTGGAGTGGCCGGATCTGGACGATGCCCAGCGTCAGGAACTGGATAACCGCCTGATGATCATCGACTGGGTGCGTGACACCATTAACGCACCGGCGGAAGAGCTGGGGCCATCGCAACTGGCACAGCGTGCTGTTGATCTGATCAGCAACGTCGCAGGCGATCGTGTGACTTATCGGATCACCAAAGGTGAAGATCTGCGTGATCAAGGTTATATGGGGCTGCACACGGTCGGGCGCGGTTCAGAACGTTCCCCGGTATTGCTGGCGCTGGATTACAACCCAACTGGCGATAAAGAAGCGCCAGTGTACGCGTGCCTGGTAGGTAAAGGTATCACTTTTGACTCCGGCGGCTACAGCATCAAACAGACTGCGTTTATGGACTCGATGAAGTCGGACATGGGCGGCGCGGCAACGGTTACCGGAGCGCTGGCGTTTGCCATTACGCGCGGACTGAACAAGCGCGTGAAGCTGTTCCTCTGCTGTGCGGATAACCTGATCAGCGGCAATGCGTTCAAGCTGGGCGATATCATTACCTATCGCAACGGTAAAAAAGTTGAAGTGATGAACACCGATGCGGAAGGGCGTCTGGTGCTGGCCGATGGCCTGATTGATGCCAGTGCGCAGAAACCGGAACTGATCATTGATGCGGCGACCCTCACCGGGGCGGCGAAAACCGCGCTGGGTAATGATTATCACGCGCTGTTCAGTTTTGACGATGCGCTTGCCGCTCGCTTGCTGGCGAGTGCCTCACAAGAGAATGAACCGTTCTGGCGTCTGCCGCTGGCGGAGTTCCACCGCAGCCAGCTGCCGTCTAACTTTGCCGAACTGAACAATACCGGAAGCGCGGCGTATCCGGCAGGTGCAAGCACGGCGGCGGGCTTCCTGTCGCACTTTGTTGAGAACTATCAGCAAGGCTGGCTGCATATCGACTGCTCGGCGACTTACCGTAAAGCGCCGGTTGAACAGTGGTCTGCGGGTGCTACGGGACTTGGTGTGCGCACGATTGCTAATCTGTTAACGGCGTAAACTAATATGCCGGATGCGGCGTAAACGCCTTATCCGGACTACAAATTGCGAAAATCCAATAGATTGCGACTCCCTTGTAGGCCTGATAAGCGTGGCGCATCAGGCACTTGTGCCCCGAACGTTGAATGAATTGTGGTTCTTATGTCAGAAACAAAAAACGAACTTGAAGACCTGCTGGAAAAAGCAGCAACCGAACCGGCGCACCGCCCGGCCTTTTTCCGTACTCTACTGGAATCCACCGTCTGGGTGCCTGGTACGGCGGCGCAGGGCGAGGCTGTGGTTGAAGATAGCGCACTTGATTTACAGCACTGGGAAAAAGAAGACGGCACCAGCGTCATTCCTTTTTTCACCTCGTTAGAAGCACTTCAACAGGTGGTTGAAGACGAACAGGCATTTGTCGTAATGCCCGTTCGCACATTGTTTGAGATGACCCTTGGCGAAACGCTCTTCCTTAATGCCAAACTGCCAACCGGTAAAGAATTTATGCCGCGTGAAATCAGTTTGTTGATTGGTGAAGAAGGAAATCCGCTGAGCAGCCAGGAAGTACTGGAGGGCGGTGAATCGCTGATATTATCGGAAGTCGCAGAGCCACCAGCACAAATGATTGATTCACTCACCACCTTATTTAAAACTATTAAGCCGGTGAAGCGTGCTTTTATTTGTTCAATTAAAGAGAACGAAGAGGCACAGCCTAATTTACTTATTGGCATTGAAGCCGATGGTGATATCGAAGAAATTATTCAGGCGGCGGGAAGTGTAGCGACCGATACAATACCTGGCGATGAACCCATCGATATTTGTCGGGTGAAAAAAGGGGAAAAAGGAATTAGCCACTTTATTACCGAACATATTGTGCCATTCTATGAACGTCGCTGGGGTGGTTTTTTGCGTGACTTTAAACAGAACCGGATAATCTAAAATATGCCGCCCCAAAGGGCGGCATTCGGGCTTACCTGCTGTTCTGAAGGTTGTTAACCACCAATAAATTGTTACCGGAGAGACTCCGGTTATTATTTACCTCGGTTAACAGCGCACCAGAAACAATAAGTACGATACAAAAGCACCGTATCTTCATTGTGCGGTCCATGCGAAGACCGCATCACGACAGCACCACTGGCGATATTGCCGCGATAGCAAGCGCTGTGAAACACCTGCATTTACGGCCATGGAACATCCTTTCCTTAAGCCAGCGCCCGTTTGCGAGACGGCGGAAAGGGCCGGTGTCGATAATACGCTAAATAAACAATGATTACTCTCTTTCGCTTGACAAAAAGAGAGTTACTGGCGAGTATTGCTTTGCTGTGAAGCACCTGCGTTGCTCATGCAACACAAGCCAACCTGCTGGAAAGGCCGCGAACCAGACCAGCAATAAAAAACCGCCAAATTCGGCGGTTTTTTATTGCCTGTAAAAAGCTTATTTTACGGGCTCAACCGGTAAATCTGCTCGTGCGCCCCATTCACTCCATGCGCCGTCGTACAGTTTCACGTTTGGCACATCAAGTGTCGCGAGTGCCAACAAAACCACGGCTGCCGTTACACCAGAGCCGCAGCTGACGATAATCGGTTTGTCATAGCTGACGCCGCGACCAAAAAATATCGCATCCAGTTCATCGGTCGTTTTTAGTTCGCCTTCGCGCACCAGTTCCGTCCACGGAACGTTCAATGCACCGGGAATATGTCCGCGACGTAAACCTGGGCGAGGTTCATCAACTTCTGCGTTAAAACGTGCAGCCGGGCGGGCATCAATAATTTGCGCCGTATTTTCATGGCTTGCCAATAACACATCGGTGACTTTCACCACGGCTTCAGGATTAAACGTGGCGTTAAACTCTCCTTCCGGCAGCTCTACTGCACCTTCTTCTAACAGCAGATCATCGCGCTGCCAGCCTGCAAGTCCACCCCCCAGAATCGACACTTTCTCTACACCAAAGGTGCGCAGCATCCACCATGCTCGTGGGGCTGAGAAAAGATTACCTTCGTCATAGATAATCAGGTGCTTATCCTGGTTAACGCCTAATTCACGCATCGCCACGGCGAACGTTTCCGGGCGCGGCAGCATGTGCGGAAGCGGGGAAGTGTGATCAGAAAGCGCTTCGATATCAAAAAACACTGCGCCGGGAATATGTCCATTCAGATACTCCTGAGCAACGTTACGATCTTCCTGTCCAGGCGACGCCATGCGGGCATCGATAATCTGAATTTCCGGGTCATCAATATGTTCGGCGAGCCAGTCGGCTCCTACAAACCATGTCGTGGACATAGGCATCTCCATTTTTGCCGGGGTTAGGCTAAATTGTCGGATGTTTAGTGAAAAGCGACAAGCAAAAGAGGCTGATTTGGCTGTCTGAGCCACAATTCTCACTAAAATTCGGATTGTATGGGCGTGATACTGAATTACATAACGTAAATTCTCACGCATAATAATTATTCGACGTTGCTAACGGGCCATTGTGGCAGGGATGAAAAATGAAAAAGTTACGCGTAGCCGCCTGCATGCTAATGCTGGCGCTGGCAGGGTGCGACAACAACGATAACGCGCCAACAGCGGTGAAAAAAGATGCGCCTTCTGAAGTTACTAAAGCGGCCTCTTCAGAAAACGCGAGTTCAGCAAAACTTTCCGCGCCGGAGCGACAAAAACTGGCCCAACAGAGTGCCGGTAAGGCGCTGACATTGCTGGATCTCTCTGAAGTTCAACTTGATGGCGCAGCCACGCTGGTGCTGACGTTCTCCATTCCTCTCGACCCGGATCAGGATTTCTCACGCGTTATCCATGTCGTCGATAAGAAAAGCGGCAAAGTGGATGGTGCCTGGGAGCTGTCAGATAATCTTAAAGAGTTGCGTTTACGCCACCTCGAACCGAAACGTGATTTGATCGTCACTATTGGCAAGGAGGTCAAAGCACTCAACAACGCAACCTTCAGTAAAGATTACGAAAAAACTATAACTACCCGTGATATCCAACCCAGCGTCGGTTTTGCCAGCCGTGGTTCGTTGTTACCTGGTAAAGTTATTGAAGGGCTGCCGGTAATGGCGCTCAACGTTAACAATGTCGATGTTAACTTCTTCCGTGTGAAACCAGAATCACTGCCCGCTTTCATTAGCCAATGGGAATACCGCAATTCGCTGGCGAACTGGCAGTCAGACAAACTGCTGCAGATGGCGGATCTGGTCTACACTGGACGGTTTGATCTCAATCCTGCGCGTAACATCCGTGAAAAATTATTGCTGCCGCTGGGCGATATCAAACCGCTTCAGCAGGCAGGCGTGTATCTGGCTGTGATGAATCAGGCTGGACGTTACGATTACAGTAATCCCGCGACGCTGTTTACGTTAAGTGATATCGGCGTTTCAGCTCACCGTTATCACAATCGTCTGGATATCTTTACCCAAAGTCTGGAAAACGGCGCGGCCCAGCAAGGAATTGAAGTCTCTTTATTAAATGAGAAAGGGCAGACTCTGACTCAGGCAACCAGTGACGCTCAGGGGCATGTGCAGCTGGAAAATGATAAAAACGCGGCATTACTGCTGGCGCGTAAAAACGGTCAGACAACGCTGCTCGATTTAAAACTCCCGGCGCTGGACTTAGCGGAATTTAACATTGCTGGCGCGCCGGGCTATAGCAAACAGTTTTTCATGTTTGGCCCGCGCGATCTTTATCGCCCGGGTGAAACGGTCATCCTCAATGGTTTGCTGCGTGATGCAGACGGTAAAGCATTGCCCGATCAACCCATCAAGTTAGACGTGATTAAACCCGACGGGCAGGTACTCAGGAGCGTCGTTAGTCAGCCGGAGAATGGCCTCTACCACTTTACCTGGCCACTCGATAGCAATGCGGCAACCGGTATGTGGCATATTCGCGCTAACACGGGCGATAACCAGTATCGGATGTGGGATTTCCACGTCGAAGATTTTATGCCAGAGCGTATGGCGCTGAATCTGACCGGTGAGAAAACCCCGCTAACGCCGAAAGATGAAGTGAAATTCTCCGTGGTGGGGTACTACCTGTACGGTGCGCCCGCTAATGGTAATACTTTGCAAGGGCAACTTTTCCTGCGCCCACTGCGTGAAGCTGTGTCAGCCTTACCTGGTTTTGAATTCGGCGATATAGCTGCCGAAAATCTTTCCCGCACGCTGGATGAAGTTCAGTTGACGCTGGATGATAAAGGGCGCGGTGAAGTTTCTACAGAAAGCCAGTGGAAGGAAATACATTCCCCATTACAGGTTATTTTCCAGGGTAGTTTGCTGGAATCGGGCGGTCGCCCGGTGACGCGCCGTGCTGAGCAGGCTATCTGGCCTGCTGATGCATTGCCGGGGATCCGTCCGCAATTCGCCTCGAAATCGGTTTACGATTATCGCACCGACAGCACGGTGAAACAGCCCATTGTTGATGAAGGTAGTAACGCCGCTTTTGACATCGTTTATAGCGATGCGCAAGGCGTGAAAAAAGCCGTGTCGGGCTTGCAGGTGCGCTTGATTCGCGAACGCCGCGATTACTACTGGAACTGGTCGGAATATGAAGGCTGGCAGTCACAGTTTGATCAAAAAGATCTGATCGAAAATGAACAAACTCTGGATCTGAAAGCGGACGAAACCGGTAAGGTCAGTTTCCCGGTAGAGTGGGGCGCTTATCGTCTGGAAGTTAAAGCGCCGAATGAAGCGGTCAGTAGTGTGCGTTTCTGGGCTGGTTATAGCTGGCAGGATAACAGCGACGGGGGTGGTGCAGTGCGTCCCGACCGTGTCACGCTGAAACTGGATAAAGCCAGTTATCGCCCTGGCGATACCATTAAGTTGCATATTGCCGCGCCAACGGCGGGTAAAGGTTATGCGATGGTCGAGTCCAGTGAAGGGCCGCTGTGGTGGCAAGAGATTGATGTTCCGGCTCAAGGGCTGGATCTGACGATTCCGGTCAATAAAACCTGGAATCGTCATGATCTTTATTTGAGTACGCTGGTGGTGCGTCCTGGCGATAAATCTCGCTCTGCGACGCCAAAACGCGCGGTTGGTGTGTTGCATCTGCCGCTTGGTGATGAAAACCGTCGCCTCGATCTGGCGCTGGAAACCCCCACCAAAATGCGCCCCAATCAGCCATTAACCGTGAAAATTAAAGCCAGCACTAAAAATGGTGAGATGCCAAAACAGGTGAATGTGCTGGTGTCTGCCGTTGATAGCGGTGTGCTGAATATTACTGACTACGTTACGCCAGATCCGTGGCAGGCGTTCTTTGGTCAGAAACGCTATGGCGCAGACATTTACGATATTTACGGTCAGGTTATTGAAGGTCAGGGGCGTCTGGCAGCCCTGCGTTTCGGTGGCGATGGTGATGAGCTGAAACGTGGTGGTAAACCGCCGGTCAATCACGTCAATATTGTCGCGCAGCAGGCGCTGCCGGTAACGCTCAACGAACAGGGCGAAGGCTCGGTTACACTGCCGATTGGCGATTTTAACGGTGAATTGCGCGTCATGGCGCAAGCCTGGACGGCAGATGACTTCGGAAGCAACGAAAGCAAAGTGATAGTTGCCGCACCGGTGATTGCTGAACTGAACATGCCGCGCTTTATGGCGAGTGGCGATACCTCGCGTCTGACGCTGGATATCACTAATCTTACCGATAAACCGCAAAAACTGAACGTTGCCCTGACCGCCAGTGGTTTGCTTGAACTGGTCAGCGATTCACCCGCAGCCGTTGAATTAGCGCCAGGTGTGCGTACTACGCTGTTTATCCCGGTGCGAGCATTGCCGGGTTATGGCGATGGAGAAATTCAGGCCACCATTAGCGGGTTAGCATTACCGGGTGAAACCGTTGCCGATCAGCATAAGCAGTGGAAAATCGGCGTCCGTCCGGCGTTCCCGGCACAAACGGTTAATTACGGTACGGCGTTACAGCCTGGTGAGACATGGGCGATTCCGGCGGATGGATTGCAAAACTTCTCGCCTGTTACGCTGGAAGGGCAATTGTTGTTGAGCGGCAAACCACCGCTGAACATCGCACGTTATATCAAAGAGTTAAAAGCGTATCCGTACGGCTGTCTTGAGCAAACCGCCAGCGGCCTGTTCCCGTCACTTTATACCAACGCAGCCCAACTGCAGGCGTTGGGCATCAAAGGCGACAGTGATGAGAAACTCCGTGCATCGGTCGATATCGGCATTTCCCGTTTGCTGCAAATGCAACGTGATAACGGCGGCTTTGCGCTGTGGGATAAAAACGGTGATGAAGAGTACTGGCTGACGGCTTACGTGATGGATTTCCTGGTCCGCGCAGGTGAGCAGGGTTACAGCGTGCCGACAGACGCCATTAACCGGGGGAATGAGCGTCTACTGCGCTATTTACAAGATCCGGGCATGATGTCGATTCCGTATGCGGATAATCTCAAAGCCAGTAAATTCGCCGTACAGTCTTACGCTGCGCTGGTGCTGGCCCGTCAGCAAAAAGCTCCACTGGGTGCGCTGCGTGAAATCTGGGAGCATCGTGCAGATGCCGCTTCTGGTTTACCGCTGCTGCAACTTGGCGTTGCGCTGAAAACCATGGGTGATGCGACGCGTGGTGAAGAAGCAATTGCGCTGGCGCTGAAAACGCCGCGTAATGATGAGCGGAAATGGCTGGGTGATTACGGTAGCCCACTGCGCGACAACGCGTTAATGCTCTCCTTGCTGGAAGAAAATAAACTGCTACCCGATGAGCAGAACACTTTGCTGAATACGCTTTCGCAGCAGGCGTTTGGTGAACGCTGGCTATCGACGCAGGAAAGTAACGCGTTGTTCCTGGCTGCCCGTACGGTTCAGGATTTACCGGGTAAATGGCAGGCGCAAACCTCTTTCTCAGCTGAGCCGCTGACAGGCGAGAAAACGCTAAACAGCAATCTGAATAGTGATCAACTTGCCACCTTGCAGGTGACCAACAGTGGCGATCAGCCGTTATGGCTGCGTGTGGATGCCAGCGGTTATCCGCAATCCGCACCTTTACCGGCGAACAATGTGCTGCAAATCGAGCGTCATATTCTTGGTACTGATGGTAAGAGCAAATCGCTGGACTCGTTACGTAGCGGCGATCTGGTGCTGGTCTGGTTGCAGGTAAAAGCCAGTAACAGCGTGCCGGATGCGTTAGTCGTGGATCTGCTGCCTGCGGGTCTGGAACTGGAAAACCAGAATCTGGCGAACGGTAGCGCCAGCCTGGAGCAAAGTGGTGGCGAAGTGCAAAACTTACTGAACCAGATGCAGCAGGCGAGCATTAAGCACATTGAGTTCCGTGACGATCGCTTTGTGGCGGCGGTTGCCGTTGATGAATACCAACCGGTAACGCTGGTGTATCTGGCGCGGGCGGTGACGCCGGGAACGTATCAGGTACCGCAACCGATGGTGGAATCAATGTATGTTCCCCAATGGCGGGCGACCGGCGCGGCTGAAGATTTGCTGATTGTCAGACCGTAAATGCCTCGCTTGTTAACCAAACGCGGCTGCTGGATAACGCTGGCAGCTGCGCCATTTCTCCTTTTTCTTGCAGCGTGGGGAGCAGATAAACTCTGGCCTCTACCGCTGCATGAAGTCAATCCCGCACGAGTGGTTGTGGCGCAGGATGGGACGCCGCTCTGGCGCTTTGCCGATGCGGAAGGCATCTGGCGTTATCCGGTAACAATCGAAGATGTTTCTCCACGTTACCTTGAAGCGCTGATCAATTATGAAGATCGCTGGTTCTGGAAGCATCCGGGGGTGAATCCATTCTCGGTGGCGCGCGCAGCATGGCAAGATCTCACTTCGGGACGGGTTATTTCCGGCGGCAGCACACTCACCATGCAGGTTGCTCGTCTGCTTGATCCTCACCCCAAAACTTTTGGCGGCAAAATTCGCCAGCTCTGGCGCGCGTTGCAACTGGAATGGCACTTGTCTAAACGTGACATTCTGACCTTGTATCTTAATCGCGCTCCGTTTGGCGGTACGTTGCAGGGGATTGGTGCGGCAAGTTGGGCTTACCTCGGGAAATCGCCTGCGAATTTAAGCTATTCCGAGGCGGCGATGCTGGCGGTGTTGCCACAAGCACCCAGCCGTCTTCGCCCGGATCGTTGGCCGGAGCGTGCCGAAGCCGCGCGTAATAAAGTGCTCGAACGGATGGCTGCGCAAGGTGTGTGGTCCCGTGAGCAGGTAAAAGAATCAAGGGAAGAACCCATCTGGCTGGCACCCCGACAAATGCCGCAACTGGCACCGCTGTTTTCGCGCATGATGCTCGGTAAAAGCAAAAGCGACAAAATCGTTACTACGCTGGATGCCGGTCTTCAACGACGTCTGGAAGAACTGGCGCAAAACTGGAAAGGACGATTACCACCGCGCAGCTCACTGGCGATGATCGTGGTTGATCATACCGATATGCGTGTTCGCGGCTGGGTGGGTTCGGTTGATCTCAACGATGATTCACGCTTTGGTCATGTTGATATGGTCAATGCGATCCGATCGCCAGGATCGGTGCTCAAACCGTTTGTTTACGGTCTGGCGCTGGATGAAGGATTGATCCACCCGGCATCACTGCTGCAAGACGTCCCCCGGCGTACCGGTGACTACCGACCTGGCAACTTTGACAGCGGTTTTCATGGCCCGATCAGCATGAGTGAGGCGCTGGTGCGATCGCTGAACTTACCTGCTGTGCAGGTGCTGGAAGCCTATGGACCGAAACGGTTTGCGGCAAAGTTACGCAATGTTGGATTGCCGTTATATTTGCCCAACGGTGCTGCACCGAATCTTTCGCTCATTCTCGGCGGCGCTGGCGCAAAACTGGAAGATATGGTGGCAGCGTATACCGCGTTTGCTCGCCACGGCAAGGCAGGCAAATTGCGCTTACAGCCTGACGATCCGCTGCTTGAACGGCCTTTAATGTCGTCGGGGGCTGCGTGGATCATTCGCCGGATTATGGCTGATGAAGCGCAACCCTTGCCGGATGGTGCCTTGCCGCGCGTCGCCCCACTGGCATGGAAAACGGGCACCAGCTATGGCTATCGTGATGCCTGGGCGATTGGGGTTAACGCTCGCTATGTCATTGGGATCTGGACTGGCAGACCGGACGGCACGCCCGTTGTTGGTCAGTTTGGCTTTGCCAGCGCCGTACCATTGTTGAATCAGGTCAATAATATCTTACTGTCGCGCAGTGCGAATCTGCCGGAAGACCCACGTCCTGACTCTGTAAGTCGTGGCGTTATCTGCTGGCCGGGCGGACAGTCTTTGCCGGAAGGTGACGGTAACTGTCGCCGCCGCCTGGCAACCTGGCTGCTGGACGGGAGTCAGCCGCCAACTCTATTACTGCCGGAGCAGGAAGGCATTAATGGCATTCGTTTCCCCATCTGGCTGGATGAAAACGGCAAACGTGTTGCCGCTGATTGCCCTCAGGCGCGACAAGAAATGATAAATGTCTGGCCGCTACCGCTGGAACCCTGGTTGCCCGCATCAGAACGCCGCGCTGTGCGCTTACCACCGGCCTCGACAATTTGCCCGCCATACGGTCACGATGCACAACTCCCACTGCAGCTGACAGGTGTTCGCGATGGCGCGATTATTAAACGTTTACCGGGCGCAGCGGAAGCGACTTTGCCGTTGCAATCAAGTGGAGGGGCAGGTGAACGCTGGTGGTTTCTGAATGGCGAACCGTTAACTGAACGCGGGCACAACGTGACCCTGCATTTGATGGATAAAGGCGATTATCAATTGCTGGTGATGGATGAGGTGGGGCAAATAGCGACAGTGAAATTTGTCATGCAATAGTCTGTTTTGCCCCTGATTGTTGCTTAAACTGGGTTTATTTTAAAAAAATGTTACATTCATCAATAGTCAACGGCTCTGTTGCTCATTATAATCCGCGCCATCTCGTACGCTGGTACAGACAACAACAGAACAATTTACAGAGGTAAAAATGGCTATTGAACGTACTTTTTCCATCATCAAACCGAACGCGGTAGCAAAAAACGTGATTGGTAGTATCTTTGCGCGCTTTGAAGCTGCAGGGTTCAAAATTGTCGGCACCAAAATGCTGCACCTGACCGTTGAACAGGCTCGTGGCTTTTATGCTGAACACGATGGAAAACCGTTCTTTGATGGTCTGGTTGAATTCATGACTTCTGGCCCGATCGTTGTTTCCGTGCTGGAAGGTGAAAATGCTGTTCAGCGTCACCGCGATCTGCTGGGCGCGACCAATCCGGCAAACGCACTGGCCGGTACTCTGCGTGCTGATTACGCTGACAGCCTGACCGAAAATGGTACCCACGGTTCTGATTCCGTCGAATCTGCCGCTCGCGAAATCGCTTATTTCTTCGGCGAAGGCGAAGTGTGCCCGCGCACCCGTTAATAATTTCGTAAATGCTACGTGCAAACGTGGCATCCGTGCGCCAGAATTTGTACAATGCAGCGCCCCCGGACGAGCAGCCGCTCACCGGGGCGTTTCTTTTTTCAACCCTCCAGGGGCCATAACGTGTAATAACGAGGCCGGAATAGCATATGTCTGAACAATTAGTCACACCTGAAAACGTCACCACTAAAGATGGAAAAATCAACCTGCTGGATCTCAACCGTCAGCAGATGCGGGAGTTTTTTAAAGATTTAGGTGAAAAACCCTTCCGCGCCGATCAGGTGATGAAGTGGATGTATCACTATTGCTGCGACAACTTTGATGAGATGACCGACATCAATAAAGTGTTGCGCGGCAAACTGAAAGAGGTGGCGGAAATCCGTGCACCGGAAGTGGTTGAAGAACAGCGTTCATCTGACGGCACCATTAAATGGGCAATTGCCGTTGGCGATCAGCGCGTTGAAACGGTGTATATCCCGGAAGACGACCGTGCCACGCTCTGCGTCTCTTCGCAGGTGGGGTGTGCGCTGGAGTGTAAATTCTGTTCCACCGCCCAGCAGGGCTTTAACCGCAACCTGCGGGTATCGGAAATTATCGGCCAGGTGTGGCGTGCGGCGAAAATTGTCGGCGCAGCAAAAGTCACCGGTCAGCGCCCAATCACTAACGTCGTGATGATGGGTATGGGCGAGCCGCTGCTCAACCTGAACAACGTCGTTCCGGCGATGGAAATCATGCTTGATGATTTCGGTTTTGGCCTGTCTAAACGTCGCGTGACGCTTTCCACTTCCGGTGTAGTTCCGGCGCTGGATAAACTGGGCGATATGATCGACGTTGCACTGGCAATTTCCCTGCACGCGCCGAACGACGAAATTCGTGACGAAATTGTGCCGATCAACAAAAAGTACAATATCGAAACGTTCCTTGCTGCGGTGCGCCGTTATCTGGAGAAATCCAACGCCAATCAGGGCCGAGTCACTATTGAATACGTGATGCTTGACCACGTTAACGACGGCACTGAACACGCGCACCAACTGGCGGAGCTACTGAAAGATACGCCGTGTAAGATCAACCTGATCCCGTGGAACCCGTTCCCTGGCGCGCCGTATGGACGCAGTTCGAACAGCCGTATCGACCGTTTCTCAAAAGTGCTGATGAGCTACGGTTTCACCACTATTGTGCGTAAAACTCGTGGTGATGATATCGATGCTGCCTGTGGTCAGTTGGCGGGCGATGTTATCGACCGTACGAAACGTACCCTGCGTAAACGGATGCAGGGTGAAGCCATCGATATTAAAGCGGTCTGATAGCCATTACGCCACGGTTACTTTATGTACCGTGGCGTAATCTTTTATGAATGAAGTATTAAGTTGCAATTGTCTGGTCAATATTAACGGTGCGTTTTTGCTGACTTTAAGGCAGTATGTAACGATGCAACAGTAAGTTAGCCTTAGTGAATGTGGGCTTTGTCACGAGCACACAGACGGTCTTATACTGTATGATAACGGTTAACTTAACGGATGTTTCGCGGTGTGGGTGAGCATGATGGTTCACCGGCATCTCAATTCTCATTTAAACGTACCTGCAGCGAATGAATACTGAAGCCACGCACGACCAAAATGAAGCACTTACTACCGGCGCTCGCCTGCGTAATGCTCGCGAACAACTAGGACTTAGTCAGCAGGCCGTTGCTGAGCGACTTTGCCTGAAGGTTTCCACGGTACGCGACATTGAAGAAGATAAGGCACCTGCCGATCTTGCTTCAACATTCCTGCGCGGATATATCCGCTCTTATGCGCGTCTGGTACATATTCCAGAAGAAGAACTGCTGCCAGGGCTGGAAAAACAGGCTCCACTACGAGCTGCAAAAGTTGCGCCGATGCAGAGTTTTTCCCTCGGTAAACGCCGCAAAAAACGCGACGGCTGGCTGATGACCTTCACCTGGCTGGTGTTGTTTGTGGTTATCGGCCTGAGCGGTGCCTGGTGGTGGCAAGACCACAAAGCTCAGCAGGAAGAGATCACCACGATGGCCGATCAATCTTCAGCAGAACTGAGCAGTAATAGCGAGCAGGGGCAGAGTGTTCCGTTAGATACGTCGACAACCACAGATCAGGCTATGGCGACCACGCCGACATCACCTGTGGATACCACCGCAACTAACACGCAAACACCTGCCGCGACGACGGCTCCATCGCCAACCGTCGATTCACAACAGAATGCGGTTGTTCCACCTTCGCAGGCAAATGTTGATACCGCTGCGACTCCGGCACCAGCGGCAACAACAACACCAGATGGCGCTGCGCCGTTGCCAACCGATCAGGCTGGCGTGACCACGCCGGCGGTTGACCCGAATGCGCTGGTGATGAACTTTACTGCCGATTGCTGGCTGGAAGTCACCGATGCTACCGGTAAAAAACTGTTTAGCGGTATGCAGCGTAAAGACGGTAATTTGAACTTAACCGGCCAGGCACCGTACAAACTGAAAATTGGTGCGCCAGCCGCAGTACAGATCCAGTATCAAGGGAAACCTGTCGATCTGAGTCGTTTTATCAGAACTAACCAGGTTGCGCGTCTGACCCTCAATGCCGAACAATCACCGGCGCAGTAACAGACGGGTAACGCGGGAGATTTTTCATGCATAACCAGGCTCCAATTCAACGTAGAAAATCAACACGTATTTACGTTGGGAATGTGCCGATTGGCGATGGTGCTCCCATCGCCGTACAGTCCATGACCAATACGCGTACGACAGACGTCGAAGCAACGGTCAATCAAATCAAGGCGCTGGAACGTGTTGGCGCTGATATCGTCCGTGTCTCCGTACCGACGATGGACGCGGCAGAAGCGTTCAAACTCATCAAACAGCAGGTTAACGTGCCGCTGGTGGCTGACATCCACTTCGACTATCGCATTGCGCTGAAAGTAGCGGAATACGGCGTCGATTGTCTGCGTATTAACCCTGGCAATATCGGTAATGAAGAGCGTATTCGCATGGTGGTTGACTGTGCGCGCGATAAAAACATTCCGATCCGTATTGGCGTTAACGCCGGATCGCTGGAAAAAGATCTGCAAGAAAAGTATGGCGAACCGACGCCGCAGGCGTTGCTGGAATCCGCCATGCGTCATGTTGATCATCTCGATCGCCTGAACTTCGATCAGTTCAAAGTCAGCGTGAAAGCGTCAGACGTCTTCCTCGCTGTTGAGTCTTATCGTTTGCTGGCAAAACAAATCGATCAGCCGCTGCATCTGGGGATCACCGAAGCCGGTGGTGCGCGTAGCGGGGCAGTAAAATCCGCTATTGGTTTAGGTCTGCTGCTGTCTGAAGGCATCGGCGACACGCTGCGCGTATCGCTGGCGGCCGATCCGGTCGAAGAGATCAAAGTCGGTTTCGATATTTTGAAATCGCTGCGCATCCGTTCGCGCGGGATCAACTTCATCGCCTGCCCGACCTGTTCGCGTCAGGAATTTGATGTTATCGGTACGGTTAACGCGCTGGAGCAACGCCTGGAAGATATCATCACTCCGATGGACGTTTCGATTATCGGCTGCGTGGTGAATGGCCCAGGTGAGGCGCTGGTTTCTACACTCGGCGTCACCGGCGGCAACAAGAAAAGCGGCCTCTATGAAGATGGCGTGCGCAAAGACCGTCTGGACAACAACGATATGATCGATCAGCTGGAAGCGCGCATTCGTGCGAAAGCCAGTCAGCTGGACGAAGCGCGTCGAATTGACGTTCAGCAGGTTGAAAAATAATAACGTGATGGGAAGCGCCTCGCTTCCCGTGTATGATTGAACCCGCATGGCTCCCGAAACATTGAGGGAAGCGTTGAGGGTTCATTTTTATATTCAGAAAGAGAATAAACGTGGCAAAAAACATTCAAGCCATTCGCGGCATGAACGATTACCTGCCTGGCGAAACGGCCATCTGGCAGCGCATTGAAGGCACACTGAAAAACGTGCTCGGCAGCTACGGTTACAGTGAAATCCGCTTGCCGATTGTAGAGCAGACCCCGCTATTCAAACGTGCGATTGGTGAAGTCACCGACGTGGTTGAAAAAGAGATGTACACCTTTGAGGATCGCAATGGCGACAGCCTGACTCTGCGCCCTGAAGGGACGGCGGGCTGTGTACGCGCCGGCATCGAGCATGGTCTTCTGTACAATCAGGAACAGCGTCTGTGGTATATCGGGCCGATGTTCCGTCACGAGCGTCCGCAGAAAGGACGTTATCGTCAGTTCCATCAGTTGGGCTGCGAAGTTTTCGGTCTGCAAGGTCCGGATATCGACGCTGAATTGATTATGCTCACCGCCCGCTGGTGGCGCGCGCTGGGTATCTCCGAGCACGTAACTCTTGAGCTGAACTCTATCGGTTCGCTGGAAGCACGCGCCAATTACCGCGATGCGCTGGTGGCATTCCTTGAGCAGCATAAAGAAAAGCTGGACGAAGACTGCAAACGCCGCATGTACACTAACCCGCTGCGCGTGCTGGATTCAAAAAATCCGGAAGTGCAGGCGCTTCTCAACGACGCTCCGGCATTAGGCGATTATCTGGACGAGGAATCTCGTGAGCATTTTGCCGGTCTGTGCAAACTGCTTGAGAGCGCGGGGATCGCTTACACCGTAAACCAGCGTCTGGTGCGTGGTCTGGATTACTATAACCGTACCGTTTTCGAGTGGGTGACTAACAGCCTCGGCTCACAGGGCACCGTGTGTGCAGGCGGTCGTTATGACGGTCTGGTGGAACAACTGGGCGGTCGTGCAACACCGGCTGTCGGTTTTGCGATGGGCCTCGAACGTCTTGTATTGTTAGTTCAGGCCGTTAATCCGGAATTTAAAGCCGATCCTGTTGTCGATATATACCTGGTGGCTTCAGGTGCTGACACACAATCTGCGGCTATGGCATTAGCAGAGCGTCTGCGTGATGAATTACCGGGCGTGAAACTGATGACCAACCACGGCGGCGGCAACTTTAAGAAACAGTTTGCCCGTGCTGATAAATGGGGTGCCCGCGTTGCTGTGGTGCTGGGTGAGTCTGAAGTGGCTAACGGCACAGCAGTAGTGAAGGATTTGCGCTCTGGTGAGCAAACTGCAGTTGCGCAGGATAGCGTAGCCGCGCATTTGCGCACGTTACTGGGTTAAGGAAGGAGAAGGACAGCGTGGAAATTTACGAGAACGAAAACGACCAGGTTGAAGCGGTTAAACGCTTTTTTGCTGAAAATGGCAAAGCACTGGCTGTTGGGGTGATTTTGGGCGTTGGCGCACTGATTGGCTGGCGCTACTGGAATAGCCATCAGGTTGATTCTGCACGCTCCGCTTCTCTTGCCTATCAAAATGCGGTTACCGCAGTGAGCGAAGGCAAACCGGATAGCATCCCGGCGGCGGAAAAATTTGCTGCTGAAAATAAAAATACCTATGGTGCGCTGGCTTCTTTGGAACTTGCGCAGCAATTTGTTGACAAAAATGAACTAGAGAAAGCTGCCACCCAGTTACAACAGGGATTGGCGGACACGAGCGATGAAAATCTCAAAGCCGTGATAAATCTGCGTCTTGCCCGCGTTCAGGTTCAGCTCAAGCAGGCTGATGCCGCGCTGAAAACCCTTGATACCATCAAAGGTGAAGGGTGGGCTGCCATTGTTGCCGACCTGCGTGGTGAAGCATTGCTGAGCAAAGGTGATAAGCAAGGTGCGCGTAGTGCATGGGAAGCAGGCGTGAAAAGCGATGTTACCCCGGCACTGAGCGAAATGATGCAGATGAAAATTAATAATTTGTCCATCTGAGAGGGACCCGATGCAATTGCGTAAATTACTGCTGCCAGGACTGCTTTCCGTTACCCTTTTAAGCGGCTGTTCGCTGTTTAACAGCGAAGAAGATGTGGTAAAGATGTCCCCATTGCCAACCGTTGAAAACCAGTTTACGCCGACTACTGCGTGGAGCACTTCCGTTGGTAGCGGCATTGGCAACTTCTATTCCAATCTTCATCCGGCACTGACGGACAACGTTGTCTATGCAGCGGACCGCGCTGGTTTAGTAAAAGCGCTGAATGCGGATGATGGCAAAGAAATCTGGTCTGTCAGCCTGGCCGAGAAAGATGGCTGGTTCTCTAAAGAGCCTGCATTACTTTCTGGCGGTGTGACCGTGTCTGGTGGGCATGTCTACATTGGCAGCGAAAAGGCGCAGGTTTACGCGCTGAATACCAGCGATGGTACTGTGGCATGGCAAACTAAAGTCGCGGGTGAAGCACTTTCGCGTCCGGTGGTCAGCGACGGTCTGGTGTTAATCCACACCAGTAACGGTCAGTTACAAGCGCTGAACGAAGCTGACGGCGCTGTCAAATGGACAGTTAACCTCGATATGCCTTCGCTCTCTTTGCGTGGCGAGTCTGCGCCGGCAACGGCTTTTGGTGCGGCCGTCGTGGGTGGCGATAATGGTCGCGTCAGCGCAGTGCTGATGGAACAGGGCCAGATGATTTGGCAGCAGCGTATTTCCCAGGCGACCGGTTCTACCGAAATTGACCGTCTGAGCGATGTTGACACGACACCCGTCGTTGTTAACGGCGTTGTTTTCGCGCTGGCCTATAATGGTAACCTGACGGCGCTTGATCTGCGCAGTGGTCAGATTATGTGGAAACGCGAACTGGGTTCGGTGAATGATTTCATCGTCGACGGCAATCGCATCTATCTGGTCGATCAAAATGACCGGGTGATGGCGTTGACCATTGATGGCGGCGTTACGCTGTGGACACAAAGCGATCTGCTGCATCGCCTGCTGACTTCTCCGGTGCTGTATAATGGCAACCTGGTGGTAGGTGACAGTGAAGGTTATCTGCACTGGATTAACGTCGAAGATGGTCGTTTCGTTGCCCAGCAAAAAGTTGATAGTTCCGGTTTCCAGACTGAACCGGTTGCCGCTGACGGCAAACTGCTGATCCAGGCAAAAGACGGAACCGTGTACTCTATTACACGTTAATCGTCTCTGTCGTTCACTTTGAAAACGGCTCCTGGACAGGGGCCGTTTTCCTGTTTTTAACAACGACACGAATATAGCGTGCGTTGTCTGATGATTTATAAAAATGAGGCTTTAAACATGGTACCTGTGGTCGCGCTTGTCGGGCGCCCTAACGTAGGAAAATCCACGTTATTTAACCGTCTAACTCGCACCCGAGATGCGCTGGTTGCGGATTTCCCGGGTCTGACTCGTGACCGTAAGTACGGTCGTGCGGAAATTGAAGGCCGTGAGTTTATCTGCATTGATACCGGCGGGATTGATGGCACAGAAGACGGTGTAGAAACCCGCATGGCGGAACAGTCGCTGCTGGCGATTGAAGAAGCGGACGTCGTACTGTTTATGGTGGATGCGCGCGCGGGCCTGATGCCGGCGGATGAAGCGATTGCTAAACATCTGCGCTCCCGTGAAAAACCGACCTTCCTGGTGGCAAACAAAACTGACGGTCTGGATCCCGATCAGGCAGTGGTTGATTTCTACTCGCTTGGTTTAGGTGAAATCTACCCGATCGCCGCGTCTCACGGTCGTGGCGTATTAAGTCTGCTGGAGCACGTGCTGCTGCCGTGGATGGAAGATCTCGCACCGCAAGAAGAAGTCGACGAAGACGCCGAATACTGGGCGCAATTTGAAGCGGAAGAGAACGGCGAAGAAGAAGAGGAAGACGACTTCGACCCGCAAAGTCTGCCGATCAAACTGGCGATTGTGGGTCGTCCGAACGTCGGTAAGTCTACGCTCACTAACCGTATTCTCGGTGAAGAACGCGTTGTTGTTTACGACATGCCTGGCACGACGCGTGACAGTATCTACATTCCAATGGAACGCGACGGACGTGAGTATGTGCTCATTGACACCGCTGGCGTACGTAAACGCGGCAAAATCACCGATGCGGTAGAGAAGTTCTCGGTAATCAAAACGTTGCAGGCCATTGAAGATGCCAACGTGGTGATGTTGGTGATTGATGCGCGTGAAGGTATTTCCGATCAGGATCTCTCCTTGCTGGGCTTTATTCTCAATAGTGGGCGCTCACTTGTGATTGTAGTGAACAAGTGGGACGGCCTGAGCCAGGAAGTGAAAGAGCAGGTGAAAGAGACGCTGGACTTCCGTCTGGGCTTTATCGATTTTGCTCGTGTGCACTTTATCTCTGCCTTGCACGGCAGTGGTGTTGGTAACTTGTTTGAATCAGTACGTGAAGCGTATGACAGCTCCACCCGTCGTGTGGGGACCTCTATGCTGACGCGCATCATGACGATGGCGGTTGAAGATCACCAACCGCCGCTGGTACGCGGTCGTCGAGTGAAGCTGAAATATGCCCACGCCGGGGGTTATAACCCGCCGATTGTGGTGATTCACGGTAATCAGGTGAAAGACCTGCCTGATTCCTACAAGCGTTACCTGATGAACTACTTCCGCAAATCGCTGGACGTAATGGGATCGCCGATTCGTATTCAGTTCAAAGAAGGGGAAAACCCGTATGCGAACAAGCGTAATACCCTGACGCCGACTCAGATGCGCAAGCGTAAGCGTCTGATGAAGCACATCAAGAAAAGTAAGTAATCACTTATCTGGTTTCCCTTTCCACACGGAGAGGGAAACCGAATAACACGCGAGGAGTATTTATGGCACTCAACTGTCCAACCTGCAAAACCCCTCTCGAACGCAATGGCGAGACTGCTCACTGTGCAACTTGCGACAAAGACTTTACCGTCCAGGCACTTTGCCCTGAGTGTCATCAGGCGTTACAAGTGTTAAAAGCTTGTGGTGCTGTGGATTATTTCTGCCAACATGGGCACGGTTTAATATCTAAAAAACGCGTTGAATTTATTATTGCTTAATATCATGTGAATGTATTGTTTTATCATTTATATTTAATGCATGAATGGTAAAACAATTTGTTATTAGTGGAATAACTAATGCAATTGAGTGAGATCACTAATTTAAATAATTAAGAATATATTTATTCTTTATGGCATGCCTTTCTGAATAATCAGGGATACAATATTAAAGCTTATTTTTGACTTTATCATTGTCACAGGAAAAGTGCATGCTGCGATGGACACGCTGTATTATGCTAACATTTATCTCTGGGGCTGCTTTTGCGGCTCCAGAGATAAATGTTGAGCATAAAGAATCATTACCTGATTTAGGTAGTCAGGCCGCACAACAAGAAGAACAAACCAACAAGGGGAAATCGCTAAAAGAGCGTGGTGCCGATTACGTCATTAACTCCGCTACGCAAGGGTTTGAAAACCTGACACCCGAGGCGCTGGAGTCCCAGGCCAGAAGCTATCTGCAAAGTCAAATTACCTCTACGACACAATCTTATATTGAGGATACACTCTCCCCCTACGGTAAGGTTCGAACGAATCTTTCTCTTGGCCAGGGCGGCGATCTGGATGGCAGTTCCATCGACTATTTTGTTCCCTGGTATGATAATCAAACTACTGTTTATTTCAGCCAATTTTCTGCACAACGAAAAGAAGATCGTACGATCGGGAATATTGGGCTTGGTGTAAGACATAATTTTGATAAATGGTTGTTGGGTGGAAATATATTTTATGATTATGATTTTACCCGTGGGCATCGCCGTTTAGGTTTAGGTGCCGAAGTGTGGACTGATTATTTAAAATTCTCTGGCAACTATTATCACCCGCTTTCTGACTGGAAAGACTCCGAAGATTTCGATTTTTATGAGGAGCGTCCTGCGCGCGGCTGGGATATTCGCGCCGAAGCCTGGCTTCCCGCTTATCCGCAGCTTGGTGGTAAAATTGTTTTCGAACAGTATTACGGTAATGAAGTCGCGCTTTTTGGCACTGATAATCTGGAGAAAGATCCCTTCGCTGTCACGCTGGGTGTGAAATACCAGCCCGTTCCGCTCATTGCTGTCGGTACAGATTTCAAAGCTGGCACTGGCGATAATACCGATCTTTCTGTTAACGCAACGCTTAATTATCAGTTTGGCGTCCCGCTCAAAGACCAGCTTGATCCTGACAAAGTGAGCGCGGCTCACTCGCTTATGGGCAGCCGTCATGACTTTGTTGAACGTAACAACTTTATTGTTCTGGAATACAAAGAAAAAGATCCCCTCGACGTCACTTTGTGGCTGAAAGCCGACGCCACGAATGAACATCCCGAGTGCGTGATTAAAGATACGCCTGAAGAAGCTATCGGGCTGGAAAAATGTAAATGGACCATTAACGCGCTCATTAACCATCACTACAAAATCGTCGCTGCCTCCTGGCAGGCGAAAAACAATGCTGCACGTACGCTGGTGATGCCGGTTATCAAAGAAAACACGCTTACCGAAGGTAACAACAACCACTGGAATCTGGTGCTGCCTGCCTGGCAGTACAGTTCTGATAAAGCCGAACAAGAAAAACTCAATACCTGGCGGGTTCGTCTGGCGCTGGAAGATGAAAAAGGTAATCGACAGAATTCCGGCGTGGTGGAAATCACCGTTCAGCAGGATCGCAAAATTGAGCTCATCGTTAACAACATCGCCGATGTACCAGATGAGAACAATCACAGTCATGAAGCCAGCGCACAGGCCGATGGTGTAGATGGTGTGGTGATGGATCTCGATATTACTGATAGCTTTGGCGACAACACTGACCGCAACGGTAATGTCTTGCCGCAGGATAATCTCAACCCGCAGTTGTTTGACGCCAACGATAAAAAAGTGACGCTGACGAATAAACCCTGCACTACCGAGACTCCCTGTGTCTTTATCGCCAAACAAGATAAAGAAAAGGGGACCGTTACGCTCTCCAGTACATTGCCTGGCACCTTCCGTTGGAAGGCGAAAGCCGCTCCCTATGATGACAGTAACTATGTTGACGTAACGTTCCTGGGTTCTGACATCGGCGGGCTGAATGCCTTTATCTATCGTGTTGGTGCGGCTAAGCCCGTGAATCTTATCGGCAATAAAGAGCCGTTGCCTCTCAATAGCAGCTATCGCTTTGTGTTGTGGCGTGACGCTAACAAAGACGGCGTGTTCCAGCTATCAGAGAAACTCACTGAAGAGGAGATGAAACAGTATGACTATCAGTGGGAATTCACGGGACATAGCGTGAATGGCAATACCGGTGCGCAAGCCAATACCACTAACGCCGATATAGAGATCCCGGCAACGAACAAGGACGCGGCAACGAAGTTTAGTGCCCAGGTAACCGATGGCGTGCAGGGATACGGTTTGCAGGTCAATTACAGCAAGAAATAGGATCAGCGCCATGGCTGATCGGGCCACCGCTGAATGTTAACCAAGGAGAGTGTTTATGAAACCTCATATGAAACGTGGCCTGACAAGAGTCGCGCTGGCACTGATGCTGGCTGGATACTGTGCCGTGCCAGCCGCTATGGCGGAAGATGCCGCCTGGGTAGCCAGTGGGACGACCGCTGAATTCGAAGGGACCATACCCTGGCTTTATCGCGAGGGTGGGAATGCCACGATTAACTCGGATGATGCGGATCACATCAAAGTAACGTCTGATGGTAAAGGTACTCGTCCTTCAGGTAGCGAGACGGATAAACGCCTTTACTCAGGAGATACCATCACGTTGGGGTGGGATATCGGCGATACCGAAGGGGATATCGACGATGGTCCAGACGGTATTGATGCGAAAACGACAGCCACTATCAAATGGTACAGTTACAGCGATAATGCGGGTGGCGGTAAAACGGAGCTGACCGCAGCGGCGGGTAAGACGAGTTATAAACTCACTGATAACGAACGTGGGCGCTATATCGGTGTTGAAATCCAGCCTATCACTCAGACCGGTAATCCCTTCCAGGGAACGTCGCTGACTCTGCTGGATATTTCAACGGCCAGCGGTGGCGGCAGCGATACGGATAATGTCGATCCTGGTCCAGTTGTAAACCAGAACCTGAAAGTTGCCATCTTCGAGAAAGACACCAGTACCAACCTTATCGGTGGTAATACAGCCATTGCGCTTAACAAAACGTATGTGGCCAAACTGTACTCGGATGAAAACCAGAACGGTAAATACGACGCGGGTACGGATGTGGACGTTACCGCTAACTATGACTTTGCATGGGTCTTTAACGGTAACAGTAAACAACTTGCTGCGGTGGGCGGTATTGCCAACGCCAGCTTCGATAACAATGACATTGTTATTCCGCAAACTAACGAACAAGCAAGAGCCAGCCTTAACGGTAGTGACCGTAATGGTAAGACCGGTCTTGCAATCCCGGCAAACGGCGACGGCGTTCAGGGCTATACGCTGTCTATCATTTACAAACACCACTAATGCGCACAACAGCATTCCCGTATGGGAATGCTGTTTTCCGCCTGTTTTGCTTAGCGACGCGTTAAGCAAAACGGGTTGACGTTTTGTTTATCATGCTGGAGTTTTCTACATGTCGGTATGTCTGAAACCAGGAAAAATCATTGTGCTTCTGGGCATGTTGGCAGCCTTTATGCTGTCTGACTTTGCACGGGCAGGAGTGGAATGGCAGACATATCCTGGTTCTACAGGCGAGTTTAACGGTACAGTTCCTATTGCCGATAGCGCCAGCGTACCCGTCTATCAGGGAAGCGTTCAGCTTGATCCTGCTGCATCTCATGATGTGGCGTTTTCTGCTAAACCGAATGAATTTAGCGTTGACGATGACGCTGCTAACCTGATAGTCGCTAATCCTCAGGACAGTGAAGGCGACCAGTTTTCCACACCACCTGCGCTGCGCTGGGAAAACCAGACGCCGCCGACCGTCAGTCTGGTGTGGGCGGATGCCGCCACGCCGGATACGCCGCTCAACCCGCAGCCCATCGCCAACCGCAGCTTTTGCGCGCAAGGTCTGGCCGGGCGTTCGCTGGTGGCCTGGCCGCAGATAGATACACAACAAACCATTCCACTGCTTTACCTGCTGACCTCGACCGGTTATCCCTATGAGGGGACGGTGGCGCTGGCTGACCAGAAAGTGACGCTGAACATCGCGCCCGCACAGGGCGATTTAATTTCGGTGAGCGCCAGTGGTTATAACGAAACGATCGCGGCGGCAAAAACCACCGCTGGTGGCACTATCACGCTGACCGTCACCACCAAAGATTGTCAGGGCAACGTCGCGGGTAATATTCCGTTTATTATCAAACGTAAAGATGCCCAAAACCGTCAGGGCGCGGTGAATAATACCGCGCCGGTGGTGCTGGATAGCACCGAGTTAACGACGACGGTAACCGAGTATCGTGGCACATCGGATGCCAACGGTATGGCAACCATCACAGTGACCCAACCTAATGGGCCCGGCGTCAAAACGCCGCTGGTGGTCAGCATCTCCGGCATTGCGCAAACCAGCGAAACGGCGGTGATTTTTACCGTACTTACCAGCCCGGATGTGGCGCAGGCCACGATGTGGGGCCATATGGCGGAAACGGTCGAGGCTCATGGCTACACGTTCAGCAGGCCAAAACTGGCGGCGGAAGTCAGCAATGAAAATGCCACGGTCGTCGATCACAACGAAACCTGGTCCACTTTCACCTGGAGCGGGGCAGACAGCCATTGCACCGTGCTGCCGGGCATGCGCCATTTCGGCGCACTGGCGACGGTGATTCCCTCCACGGTACAGACTGTCCTTGGCTGGCCGATGCAGGATGATTATTACTGGACATCGCTGGCGGGCACTACCGGGCAGCACCATGCAGCGGATGTCTCTAACCGTGCTGAAGCGCAAAAGCCGGATAGCACCACGTTTCTTGTAAGCTGCGTGGACAAACCCGCGCCTGACGTCGAACCGAAAATCGTCCTTACGCCAGAAAACTATGATGATACGGCACAGGCGATGAAAGCGAAGGTGGGTGAGGATGCCACGATGCGTCTGACGATCACCGACAATAAAAACAACGATCAACCGCTGGCGTATTACTACTTCTCGCTGCATCTGGATGACGGCGTTAACCGCAAAAATCAAACCGATCCTGCCTGGGAAACCCATCCGGTACAGATTGCTGGTGGCTCGAATTTACAACAGGTTGATGCTCACACCTATGAAGGCATGACTGATGTCAATGGTCAGGCTTCGCTAACCCTGAGCCAGCCCGGCGGTGCGGGCGTTAAAACTCACATTACGGCGAAAATGCGCAGCGATTTTATGGCCACAGATGCCAAAGATGTGATTTTTACCGTGATCACCAGCCCGGACAGTGACAAAGCGCGGATGTGGGGCCATATGCGCGGCATTATTGAGTCCGGCAGTTTGTATAAACGCCCGTTGCTGGCGGATGAAACCGAGCATGAACTGGGAACAGTGCGGGAAAATAACGAAGACTGGGCGCTGTACGATCAAAACACCAGTATGCAGGCGGAATGCGGCGTCGGTCATATACCGCGCCAGAGCTCACTGGAAAGCCTGTTTTCAGCCCATCCCGGTAACGCGATTGGTACTGAATATGGCTGGCCCACTGCACAACAGGGCTATTTAAGCGCGGTGGAGCAAGCCACGCATTCATCGGTGAATCTGGCGAACGGGAGCGTCGACAGCTACTCCGGCTTTAAGCAGAATTACCTCTCCTGCTCGGGCAATGAGATGGTGGCGAATGTCGAAGTCAGCACCGATCATGATGTCACCGTGGGCAGCAAGGCACAGGCCAAAGTGGGTGACACCATCGTAATGACCGTGCGTACGATTAACGCGCTCAATAATACCCCGGTACCCTTTACCGCATTCACCATTACCAAAGGCATAGGGTATAACCGGTTGGGGCAGGTGAGCGGGTTTGATGACCCGAGCAGCGGCGCAATCACGATGAATGGCACACAATATGGCACATCACAACCGTCGATGGTTTATGCGGGAACGACCGATGCCCAGGGCGTGGCGACGGTCGAGATCGAGCAACCGCAGGGCGTCGGGCTAAAAACGGTGCTGAGCGTAACACCGGTAAATTCCTACCTGCCGAATACCGTTAACTACAGCGTTATTTTTACTACCCCAACCAGCCCGGACGTTTCCGGCGCGCAGATGTGGGGCCATATGGATGAAACGATTACCGTTGATTCATCAACCTTTACCCGGCCTAGGCTGGCGGCGGAAATCGCCAGCCCGGACGGAACCCTGACTGAAAATAACGAAATCTGGGCGCGCGTGAGCCAGGCCAATACGTCCAGTACCAGCAAAGGCGGCTGCGGCACCAATATGCTGCCGCGTCGCTCCCAGCTAAGCGCGTTGTATAGCGCCAACAGTGGTAATGCAGTGCAAACGACGCACGGCTGGCCAACGCAGCGTCAGCCCTACTGGAGCAGCTCTCCGGCGGATGTGACGCCGCACTTTTTCACGATAGCGCTGAACGATGGCGCACAAGCTATCGGCGGCGATACGCCGGTTTACGTCAGTTGCCTGACGACGGCGAACAAACCTGCCAGCAGCATTACGCTGGAGGTGGTTGATAAAGCGCAATGGAATGCCGGGAATAACGCGGCAACGCTGAAAAAAGGCGAAACGCTACAGGTTAAGGTGACGGTAAAAGATGCACAGGGCAACGCGTTAGCGGATATGCCATTTACCCTCAGTCGCGGTGATGGCTATACCCGTAGCGGCGAAAAACATATTGCCGGTAGCGGCGATGCGCTGGTGGCGCCGGTGGTGGTCAATGGCGGGCTGGCCGATGAAACAACGTTGAATGACACCGCAACGGTGTATACCGCCATGACCGGCAGTGACGGCAGCAAAATCCTTAATATTACCCGTCCGGATACCCACGGCACCAAAACGGCGCTGATGGCAACGCTTTACTCTGATGCGACGAAAAAATCCAGCATCGACACGATCTTTACGGTGGTCACCAGCCCGGATAGCAGCCAGGCGAAAATGTGGGGGCATATGCCGGAAACGGTGACGGCTGAGGACGGTACGGTCTTTAAACGCCCGCGGTTACTGAAGGAACTGAGCAGTCAGACTGGGCGAACATCAACGCTTGAAGACAACGAAAACTGGGCGTTGTTTAACATTAATTATGCGAGCTCTTCCACGACGTATAGTGGCTGTGGAACCAACTATATTCCGACTCAGGCTGGTCTGACGTCACTGTTTGCTAATAATGCGGGCAACACCATGAAAACCGTGCAGGGCTGGCCGGTGGCAACGCGCTATTTGTCCAACACGTCCGACAATGGCAGCATGGAGCAGCGTAACTACAAGGCGGTCGATCTCAGCAATGGCACGAGTGCGGCAGTGTCATCAACGGCGCTGCAACTGCTGACCTGTCAGACTACACCGGTAACCACGGTGAGCCAGATCCTGCTGGAAGCGGCAGATCCGGCGACGCTGGATACCACCTATAACGTGGTAAAAGCGAAAAAAGGCGAAGAATCCGTGGTGCGCGTCACCACCAAAGATGCACAAGGCAACCTGGTGGGCAATACGGCATTTATCCTGACGCGTGCCAACAGCGTGAGTCGGGCTAATGCATCAGCGACGATGAGCGTGGGCTCGTTGACGGTGACGGATGCCTGGGGCAATACGCGAAATAATTTCCAGTCGACAAGTGAAACCATTTACGGCGTGACCGGTGCTGATGGGGCAACGACATTGACCCTGAAACAGGATAACAGTACCGGGTTAAGAACCGATCTCACGGCAAAACTGGATACGTCCAGCAGCGTCAAGGCAACGCTACCGGTGGTCTTTACCGTCGTGACCAGCCCGGATTCGCCAAAAGCGAATTTTTGGGGACATATGGCCGAAACGGTGGCGGCCTCCGATGGTTCAGTCTATAAACGCCCACTGTTGCTGGCAGAGCTGGCCAACACTGGCGGGCGACAAATCAGTTCAGAGAACGGGGAAAGCTGGGTACGATTCACCTGAAATCAGTCGACAGATCCTTCTGTAAGCGGCTGCGGCGTTGCGTATATGCCAACGTTGGCAGGCCTGCAAGCGTTGTATGACGCTAATAGTGGTAATGCAATGAGTACGGTACAGGGATGGCCGGTAAAAGCGACCTATCTCACCAATACCCCAAGTGACACGCAAACGGGGAGCCGTTACTACAATGTGGTGCAACTGGATTCTGGCGCAGCCTCGCAAATCACGACGAACACGGGTGTACTGCAAACCTGCCGCACAACGCCGTTGACGGCTGCCAGCCAGATTACGCTGGAGGCCGCGGAGCCTGCGCAATTTGTCAGCATTGACAGCACGCTTAGCGCTGTCAAAGTGCAGAAAGGCGATAGCGTGCCGATCCGCATTTCGACTAAAGATGCGCAGGGAAATTTCGTCGGCAATACGCCGTTTGCCCTGAAACACGCGAACTCGATCAATCGTCAAAATGTGTCGTCATCGCAGAAAGTGTCGGTCACGACGGAGGCGGGTACGACGGTGGATACCAGTGCAACGACCACCCTGTATGGCGTAACCGGGCCAGACGGAACCACCACGATGACGCTCCGACAGGATGCGTCCACCGGGTTAAGAACCGACTTTTATGCCCTGTTGAACGATACCGGCGTGTCGTCGGACACCTTGCCGGTGATCTTTACCGTCATCACCAGCCCGGATACACCGCTGGCGGCCAACTGGGGCCATATGGCGGAAACCTTTACCAGCAGCGAAGGCATTACCTTCAAGCGGCCTTTCCTCAAAGCCGAACTCTCTGGCGGTACGGCCATAACGGTCAATAATGAAGTCTGGTCGCGCCTGACAGCGACTGAGAAAGCGGATGCCAGCAAGGCCGGGTGTGATGTGGCGTATCAACCGCTGGTGAATGACATGCAGGGGTTGTATGCGGATTACCCTAACGGCCAGTTAGGATCGGTGCTCGGCTTGCCGACGTCTGCCGGGTATTGGTGGGCCTACGACATGATGATGGTTTCTGGCAACTGGACTAATCAGGCATTTTCACCTGTTAATGGTCAGTTGATGCAGGCATCGTCCAGCTATACGGCGATCGTGATGTGTCTGGTAGAACCACATACGGAAGCAGCCACAATAGAGCTTACTTCAACGGCGCAGGACGCAGCAAAATCGGCCAGTAATGGTGGACGACCGAGCGCCGTAGCGAAGAAAGGCGAGACGATTCCGTTGACGGTGACCGTGCGTGATAGCGCCGGGAACCCGATGCCATATGCTGAGTTTACCCTCACGCGTGAAACGACGCTGGATCGCTCGAAAGCAACCGTTAACACGAGTGCGGACGACCTTACCGTAACGGCATTGGTACCCGCGAATACAAATAGTGTGTTGGCAGCAAGTGGAGCAAAACTGATCGGCACGACGGGCAGCGATGGCAAAGCGACCTTTGAGGTGAGTCAGAATGCGACGACCGGGCTGGCGACGCCGTTAACCGTGACGCTGGCGCGTGATACGACGAAAGCCGCCACGCTGGATGTTATCTATACGGTGATCACCAGCCCGGATTCGCCGAGTGCGAAATTCTGGGGGCATATGCCGGACACCTTTACCAGCTCGACGGGCGTCACCTTCAAACGACCGCTGCTGAAAGCAGAAACCAGCTCAGGCTCATCGATTAGCTCTAACGGCGAAGTTTGGTCATATATGAGCAACGCGCAAAATTTAACATCGACAGATTGCCCGCTCGAAAATCAACCGCGTAGTAATGAGCTGTTGGATTTGTATAGCGATCACCCGAACGGCACGCTAATGACCGACCTGGGGTTACCCGTATATGCAGGTAACTGGTGGGCCTATGATATGGTCATGCTGAGTGGAACGTCGTGGACTTATCAACTCATCAGCCTGAAAGACGGAACCATTACGCAGAAGGGGACAACCAGTGCGTTGATGCTTTGCCTGGCACAGCCGCATCCGGCCGGCGTCAGCGTAACGTTGACGTCATCCGCACAGGATGACGCCAGAACCACCAGCAATGGCGGCCGTCCCAGCGCGTCAGCGAAAAAAGGTAACTCAATACCGATTGTGGTAACGGTAAGAGATCGTGATGGCAACCCGTTGGCGGGCGAAGCGGTGACGCTCAAACGTGATTCAGCGTTGAGCCGTTCAGGAACAATCGTGGGGACGCCAGCGAATGAAATAAAGTTGACGGAACTGACGCCCGTGTCGGCGACATTCCCGCTGGTTTCAAATGGCACACAATGGCTTGGTTTCACCGGTAGCGATGGTACGGCGACATTCAATGTTGAACAGCCTGATACTGTCGGCCTGGCAATCCCCTTTAACGCCATCCTGGCCCGTGACACGGCAAAGGTATCTACTCTGGATCTGATTTTTACCGTCCTCACCAGCCCGGATGCCGCATTAGCAACTTACTGGGGCCATATGCCGGATACCGTCACGGCGGAAAACGGTGCTGTCTTTGAGCGCCCTAAACTGTGGAAAGAGCTGCCGTCGACATCCGGGGTAAGTCAGATAACGAATAGCAATGAAGCCTGGCCAGTGTTTAACGCAACGCAGAGGGCTGACAGCAATCTCAGCCCTTGTGAAGCGGCGCGTCGACCATTGAGCGATGATTTAGAAGCGCTCTATACACGTTATCCAGGAAACACGATTACCGCGCAAATTGGCTGGCCTACGCAGTATGCATGGTGGGCGGTGGATAACTGGGAAGGGGGCAGTAATCCGCAGGCCGTCAGCCTGGTAAATGGTTCGAGAGGCCAATATAATCCCGCTCATCAGGCCTGCCTGGTTAACCCGCGTGCGAGCGTTTCCAACGTCACGCTGACATCAACGGCGCTGGATGACGCCACACAGGCGGCGACGGTGAAAAAAGGCGACGCCGCGCCCATTGTCGTTACCGTAAAAGACAGCGCCGGGAAGCCGGTGCCGAATATCGCTTTTATCCTAAAACGCGGTGAGGCCGTGCCGCGTAACAGCGGGGCGACGCTGTATGGCGATGTGGATGCGATGGACGATTTGACTGTGCAACCTTCATCCGGTGCGGCAGTCACGTTGGCTGACAGTGGAAATACCATCGACGGAGTCACGGGAGCGGACGGTACGGCAAGCTTTACCGTTCGTCAGGATAATACGCCAGGATATAAAACGCCGTTGACGGTGACGCTGACGGATAACGCCACCATAACGGCGACGCTGGACACGATTTTCACCGTGCCGACCAGCCCGAATGTCGCTACGGCGTATTTCTGGGGTCATATGGCGGATACCGCCACGGTAAGCGGCAAGACGTTGCATCGCCCGCTATTAAAATCGGAGTTGCCGTCAGGCGCTACCGCAGCAGCCTCGCCTGATGTGAATAATGAAACCTGGGCGCTGGCGCATGTTATGGATTCCTCTAAATGGGATGTCGCGCAGCAGTGTGGCAGTATGAATAACGTGCCGAGCAGTGCCGAATTACAAACATTACACTCCGGCTTTAGCACATTGGGATGGCCGTCCTCGATAAGCTTCCCGTATTTATCTACTGATAAGGCTGGGTCGTTCTATTGTGGTGTTGATGAAGGCTCTGGCAGTCTCAACTGTGGCATTCAGCCTGCGAAAACGCCGGGGTTTGCAACCTGCTTCCAGTAACTTTGTCCACCTTGTCAATATGAGGTTCTGAAAGCCTGATACGCAACGCGCTATCAGGCTTTTTTACGTGGCTTGCGGCTTTTCGTCACAGCACTCACTTCACTGATCACTACGCCATCGCCCAGTCGAGTGGTCAGTGTCTCACCCACTTTCACCTGCTTAACCTGTTTTAACACCGTGCCATCAGCGGCGCTGGTAACGCTATAACCGCGAGCGAGTGTGGACAGTGGACTCACCGCTTCGAGATGCGTTACTGCATTACCGAAACGTTCACGCGTGGCGCTAAGCTGTGCGCGCAGGGTTTCTGCTAAACGATATTCCAGTTGCTGAATGCGCGTTTGCGCGCGATGAATCTTCGGCTGTGGATTTTGCTGATTCAGCCGCTGTGTTAATCGCTGCTGCTGTTGCCCGGCACGCTTAAGCTGATTTTCCAGCGCAAAGCTCATCCGTTTTTGCAGGCGTTCAAGCATGGTTTGTTGGCGTGCCAGCCGGAGCTGTGGATGCTGCTGCTGCAAGCGATGATGGATCTGCGTAAAACGACGCGTGCGGTTGGCGAGATAATAATCCATCGCCATCTCCAGCCGTTGACGGGCCGATTGCACCTGGCGCAGTAATTCTTGCTGATTGCGGCTCACTACTTCAGCGGCGGCAGACGGCGTTGGCGCACGCAGATCAGCAACAAAGTCGGCAATCGTCACATCCGTCTCATGCCCGACGGCGCTGACCACCGGAATGCGACTGGCAAAGATCGCCCGCGCTACACGTTCGTCGTTAAAACTCCACAAATCTTCCAGCGAACCGCCGCCGCGCCCGACGATCAGCACATCACATTCGTTACGCTGATTCGCCAGTTCAATGGCGCGAACAATTTGCCCTGGCGCGTCATCACCCTGAACGGCGGTGGGGTAGATGATCACCGGCAAAGACGGATCGCGACGTTTTAACACATGCAAAATATCATGTAGCGCAGCACCGGTTTTTGAGGTGATCACACCGACGCAGTGCGCGGGGGAGGGAAGCGGTTTCTTTAACTGCTGATCGAACAAACCTTCAGCCTGCAATTTCGCTTTAAGCTGTTCGTATTTTTGTTGCAGCAACCCTTCACCGGCAGGCTGCATACTCTCGACGATAATCTGATAATCGCCGCGCGGTTCATAGAGTGTAATATTGGCGCGCACTAAAACTTGTTGTCCGTGCTGCGGGCGAAAGGTCACCCGACGGTTGCTGTTGCGGAACATCGCACAGCGCACCTGGGCGGTGTCGTCTTTGAGCGTAAAATACCAGTGACCGGAAGCTGGTTGTGTGAAATTAGAGATTTCGCCGCTGATCCACACCTGTCCCATCTCATGCTCAAGCAGCAGACGAACCGTTTGATTCAGGCGACTAACGGTAAAAATTGCAGGGGATTGAGAAGGTAACATGTGAGCGAGATCAAATTCTAAATCAGCAGGTTATTCAGTCGATAGTAACCCGCCCTCCGGGGATAGCAAGCATTTTTTGCAAAAAGGGGTAGATGCAATCGGTTACGCTCTGTATAATGCCGCGGCAATATTTATTAACCACTCTGGTCGAGATATTGCCCATGCTACGTATCGCTAAAGAAGCTCTGACGTTTGACGACGTTCTCCTCGTTCCTGCTCATTCTACCGTTCTGCCGAATACTGCTGACCTCAGCACCCAGCTGACGAAAACTATTCGTCTGAATATCCCTATGCTTTCCGCAGCAATGGATACCGTAACGGAAGCGCGCCTGGCTATTGCTCTGGCTCAGGAAGGCGGTATCGGCTTTATCCACAAAAACATGTCCATTGAACGCCAGGCAGAAGAAGTTCGCCGTGTGAAAAAACACGAATCTGGCGTGGTAACTGATCCGCAGACCGTGCTGCCGACAACCACCCTGCGTGAAGTGAAAGAACTGACCGAGCGTAACGGCTTTGCGGGCTACCCGGTGGTTACCGAAGAAAACGAACTGGTCGGCATCATCACCGGTCGTGACGTGCGTTTTGTGACCGATCTGAATCAACCGGTTAGCGTTTACATGACGCCGAAAGAGCGTCTGGTAACCGTGCGTGAAGGCGAAGCCCGTGAAGTGGTGCTGGCAAAAATGCACGAAAAACGCGTTGAAAAGGCGCTGGTGGTTGATGACGAATTCCACCTGATCGGCATGATCACCGTGAAAGACTTCCAGAAAGCGGAACGTAAACCGAACGCCTGTAAAGACGAGCAAGGCCGTCTGCGTGTTGGTGCAGCGGTTGGTGCTGGCGCTGGTAACGAAGAGCGTGTCGACGCGCTGGTTGCTGCAGGCGTTGACGTTCTGCTGATCGACTCCTCTCACGGTCACTCTGAAGGCGTTCTGCAGCGTATCCGTGAAACTCGTGCTAAATATCCGGATCTGCAAATCATCGGCGGCAACGTGGCAACAGCTGCGGGGGCACGCGCTCTGGCAGAAGCTGGTTGCAGCGCGGTTAAAGTCGGTATCGGCCCTGGCTCTATCTGTACGACGCGTATCGTGACTGGCGTAGGTGTTCCGCAGATCACCGCCGTTGCTGATGCAGTAGAAGCCCTGGAAGGCACCGGTATTCCGGTTATCGCTGACGGTGGTATTCGTTTCTCTGGCGATATCGCCAAAGCTATCGCTGCTGGTGCAAGCGCGGTGATGGTAGGTTCCATGCTGGCGGGTACTGAAGAATCCCCAGGTGAAATCGAGCTCTACCAGGGCCGTTCTTACAAGTCTTACCGTGGGATGGGCTCTCTGGGCGCGATGTCCAAAGGTTCTTCTGACCGTTACTTCCAGAGCGACAACGCTGCCGACAAACTGGTGCCGGAAGGTATCGAAGGTCGCGTGGCCTATAAAGGTCGCCTGAAAGAGATCATTCACCAGCAGATGGGCGGCCTGCGCTCCTGTATGGGCCTGACCGGCTGTGGTACTATCGACGAACTGCGTACTAAAGCGGAGTTTGTACGTATCAGCGGTGCGGGCATTCAGGAAAGCCACGTTCACGACGTGACCATTACTAAAGAGTCCCCGAACTACCGTCTGGGCTCCTGATTCTCTTCGCCCGACTTCATGTCGGGCGATTTATATTATCTGTTTCACTTGCCTCGGAATAAGCGTCAATGACGGAAAACATTCATAAGCATCGCATCCTCATTCTGGACTTCGGTTCTCAGTACACCCAACTGGTTGCGCGCCGCGTGCGTGAACTGGGTGTTTACTGCGAACTGTGGGCGTGGGATGTGACAGAAGCACAAATTCGTGACTTCAATCCAAGCGGCATTATTCTTTCCGGCGGCCCGGAAAGCACCACCGAAGAAAACAGCCCGCGTGCGCCGCAGTATGTCTTTGAAGCAGGCGTACCGGTATTCGGCGTTTGCTATGGTATGCAGACCATGGCAATGCAGTTGGGTGGTCATGTTGAAGCCTCTAACGAACGTGAATTTGGCTATGCGCAGGTTGAAGTCGTAAACGACAGCGCACTGGTTCGCGGTATCGAAGATGCTCTGACAGCAGACGGTAAACCTCTGCTCGATGTCTGGATGAGCCACGGCGATAAAGTTACCGCTATCCCGTCCGACTTCATCACCGTAGCCAGCACCGAAAGCTGCCCGTTCGCCATCATGGCTAACGAAGAAAAACGCTTCTATGGCGTACAGTTCCACCCGGAAGTGACTCACACTCGCCAGGGTATGCGCATGCTGGAGCGTTTTGTGCGTGATATCTGTCAGTGCGAAGCCCTGTGGACGCCGGCGAAAATTATCGACGATGCTGTAGCCCGTATCCGCGAGCAGGTAGGCGACGATAAAGTCATCCTCGGCCTCTCTGGTGGCGTGGATTCCTCCGTAACCGCAATGCTGTTGCACCGCGCTATCGGTAAAAACCTGACTTGCGTATTCGTCGACAACGGCCTGCTGCGTCTCAACGAAGCAGAGCAGGTTCTGGATATGTTTGGCGATCACTTTGGTCTGAACATTGTTCACGTACCGGCAGAAGATCGCTTCCTGTCAGCGCTGGCTGGCGAAAACGATCCGGAAGCAAAACGTAAAATCATCGGTCGCGTTTTCGTTGAAGTATTCGATGAAGAAGCACTGAAACTGGAAGACGTGAAGTGGCTGGCGCAGGGCACTATCTACCCTGACGTTATCGAATCTGCTGCTTCTGCAACCGGTAAAGCACATGTCATCAAATCTCACCACAACGTGGGCGGCCTGCCGAAAGAGATGAAGATGGGCCTGGTTGAACCGCTGAAAGAGCTGTTCAAAGACGAAGTGCGTAAGATTGGTCTGGAGCTGGGCCTGCCGTACGACATGCTGTACCGTCACCCGTTCCCGGGACCAGGCCTTGGCGTTCGTGTTCTGGGTGAAGTAAAGAAAGAGTACTGTGACCTGCTGCGCCGTGCTGACGCCATCTTTATTGAAGAACTGCGTAAAGCGGACCTGTACGACAAAGTCAGCCAGGCGTTCACCGTCTTCCTGCCAGTACGTTCCGTTGGCGTAATGGGCGATGGTCGTAAGTATGACTGGGTTGTCTCTCTGCGTGCTGTCGAAACCATCGACTTTATGACCGCACACTGGGCGCATCTGCCGTACGATTTCCTCGGTCGCGTTTCCAACCGCATTATCAATGAAGTGAACGGTATTTCCCGCGTGGTGTATGACATCAGCGGCAAGCCGCCAGCTACCATTGAGTGGGAATGATTTGACCCTGCACTATGAATGAACAAAACCCTCTGTTACTACAGAGGGTTTTTTATCTTCAAGAATTATAGGCTTGAAGTTACTTACATCGATTAATTAAACCAGCTGTCCGATTTGTTCTCTTCTGCTTTGCCCACGCTTTTCATCAGATCGCGACCGCCTTCAGTCATATTTCTGTTTGCGTCAGCTTCAGATTGCACCACATCGGTTTGCGCAGCTTTGTGCTTCAGTTCCTGATCGATAAATTCGTTTTCTCGCTTAACGCGGGCTTCTTCTTTCGCCAGCGCCAGTTTTTGTTTCTGAATCTCTAAGCTGCGTAGCTCATCTTCATAACTTTGATCGCGTTTTTTGTCCGCAGAGGCTTCGGCGTCCAGTTTATCCTGACGAGCTTTCTTATTTGCCGCTGCCGTTGCCGCTCTTTTGTTAGCGGCGGCCTGGGCGTTTGCGCGACGTTGCTTCTCTTGCTGGATTTCCCTGTTGCGCTCCGCGACCCATTCGTCATGCTGCCTTTGCTCTTCATTTTTACCTTGCTGTTCCGCTTCTGCGACAGCAGAGAGTTGATCCTGCAATGATGAGGCGATAGCCGGATAGCTTAAGGAGGCTAAGATGGCGCAAAGAAAAACTTTCTTCATGACTCCTCCTGATCATTAGCTCTTTTCAGGACATTTGGTATTTGGCTGAATACGCGTTTCGTTATACGTCGTGGTAATAACAACGGCTAAACCTGTCGTAAACTGGCACTCTTTACCCACCTGGGTGGAGGTATACACTTTGGTGCCTTCCTTATACGTTAGAGAAACACCTTCCACTAAGGTTTTATCATTCACCATAGAACCCGCTGCCGCGCCAACAGCTCCGCCGCCAACTGCACCTGCCGTCGTTCCGGAATTGCTGCCAGACCCCACGTTGTGGCCGATTACACCGCCAGCGACTGCACCAATAAGCGCGCCGAAGGCTTGTGCGTTTCGTTTATTTTGGGAGTTGTCTACGGCAACTTTTGCGGGAAGAATGGAAATAATATTAACGGTTTTAGTTTCTTGTTTGGTATTCAGTTGATCGGTTTGATAAACATCGGCGGCATGATCATCAGCATTTGACTGGCATCCTGCCAGAGTGAATGACGCTAACATTGCCACAGGCAGAAGACATTTTTTAAATTTCATCACTATTCCTTGTTATACACATTACGAAAAATAAGACATTTAAGATCATCAAAAGAGGAAAGTAAATGTATTGCGTATAAAGGAATAGATTAAATTTATTAAAATTCATGTGGAAAATAATTTATAAAAATACATCATTAAAACATATGTATTAATTTTATATTTATTTCGCAGCCAAACAGGATAAACATCAGTCAGGACAAAGACGTAAAATTTAAGATGAAAGAATATCTGCCGCTTTGATAATCCCAAAGAGCAAAAGCATCCGACAGCGAGGTGCCGTTATGTCCTGTGAAAGTGGAGAAGGTAACCGCTAACGTTGTACCGGTGATTCGACGGAGAGTGTGGATTGCTGAGCTTCTTTTTTGCTCTGATGGTGCTGCCATGCACCGACGGACGAGTAGATAAAACGGCCAAAGAAGAAGATAAAGCTGATGAGCAGTACGATACGGGTCATGCGACTGTTAAATCGGTGTCGTTTTCGCATACTGGTTGCCTGACTCACAAAAGGTTCCTTGAAGTATGTCCCACGCTGTGGACGGTACTTACATTAAGGCACAACAGGACAAAATGGTCAATTCTTCGTTATGTAAAAAAGCGTCAGTGGATACATATTTTAATGTTATGGAAGTTAATTTAATTATTTACAATGATGATGTAATAATGATGAATTAACATGATAAACGTAATAATTCATTAATCAGGGTTATTTTGTTTGATATATATCAATTGGAACTTTCATATGACACTTAGAATCAATGCTCTCTATAGTGATGAATAATCATCATTCGAAGTCAGGTGGGATGCCTGTCTGAATACACCTCCTTCAGGATGTGGGGGATTCTGCTGAGCATCTATGAAACTGAATGCAACTTATATAAAAATACGTGATAAATGGTGGGGGCTTCCGCTGTTCCTGCCTTCTTTAATCTTGCCCATTTTCGGCCACATCAATACTTTCGCGCATATTTCTTCCGGTGAGGTTTTTCTCTTTTATCTGCCTCTGGCACTGATGATCAGCATGATGATGTTTTTCAGCTGGGCGGCATTGCCAGGGATCGCCTTAGGGATTTTTGTCCGCAAATATGCAGAGCTGGGTTTCTACGAAACGCTCTCATTAACGGCTAATTTTATTATCATTATCATTCTCTGTTGGGGCGGTTACAGGGTCTTTACTCCCCGGCGTAACAACGTTTCACATGGTGATACCCGTTTAATTTCCCAGCGTATATTCTGGCAGATTGTGTTTCCTGCAACGCTGTTTCTGATACTTTTCCAGTTTGCTGCGTTTGTAGGATTACTGGCGAGCAGAGAAAATCTGGTCGGCGTCATGCCTTTTAACCTCGGGACCTTAATCAATTATCAGGCCTTACTGGTGGGCAATCTGATTGGTGTCCCGCTGTGCTACTTCATCATTCGTGTAGTGCGAAATCCGTTTTATTTACGCAGTTATTATTCGCAATTAAAACAGCAGGTTGATGTCAAAGTCACCAAAAAAGAGTTCGCACTCTGGCTACTGGCATTAGGTGCTTTACTGCTGCTGTTATGCATGCCGTTAAATGAAAAAAGCACAATTTTTAGCACCAACTATACCTTGTCATTATTGCTGCCCCTGATGATGTGGGGAGCGATGCGCTATGGTTATAAGCTGATTTCGCTGCTCTGGGCGGTCGTGTTGATGATCAGCATCCACAGCTATCAAAATTACATTCCCATTTATCCTGGCTATACCACGCAGCTGACCATAACCTCCTCCAGTTATCTGGTATTCTCTTTTATTGTCAATTATATGGCTGTACTGGCAACCCGTCAGAGAGCGGTAGTCAGACGCATTCAGCGGCTTGCGTATGTGGACCCGGTGGTTCATCTGCCAAATGTTCGCGCCCTGAATCGCGCGTTGCGTGATGCCCCCTGGTCTGCGCTTTGTTATTTACGCATCCCTGGCATGGAAATGCTGGTTAAGAACTATGGCATCATGCTACGGATTCAATACAAGCAAAAACTTTCTCACTGGCTGTCACCCTTGCTGGAACCGGGTGAAGATGTTTATCAGCTTTCGGGTAACGATCTCGCGCTGCGACTGAATACAGAATCGCACCAGGAGCGCATTACCGCACTGGATAGCCATCTCAAGCAATTTCGTTTCTTTTGGGATGGAATGCCGATGCAACCGCAGATTGGCGTCAGTTACTGCTATGTGCGCTCGCCAGTGAATCATATCTACCTGCTGCTGGGAGAGCTAAATACGGTCGCCGAACTTTCCATCGTGACCAACGCCCCGGAAAATATGCAGCGTCGCGGAGCAATGTATTTGCAACGCGAATTGAAAGATAAAGTCGCGATGATGAATCGGCTACAGCAGGCGCTGGAACACAACCATTTTTTCCTGATGGCCCAGCCGATTACCGGTATGCGTGGTGATGTCTACCATGAAATTCTTCTGCGCATGAAAGGTGATAATGATGAACTGATCAGCCCCGACAGCTTCTTGCCGGTCGCGCACGAATTTGGTTTATCGTCGAGTATCGACATGTGGGTCATTGAGCATACGCTGCAATTTATGGCTGAAAACAGAGCGAAGATGCCCGCTCACCGTTTTGCGATTAATCTGTCGCCAACCTCGGTATGTCAGGCGCGTTTTCCTGTTGAAGTCAGTCAACTGCTGGCTAAATATCAGATTGAAGCGTGGCAACTTATTTTTGAAGTCACCGAAAGTAATGCTCTGACAAATGTTAAGCAGGCGCAAATCACCTTGCAGCATCTTCAGGAATTAGGCTGCCAGATTGCGATTGATGATTTCGGCACCGGCTATGCCAGCTATGCGCGGCTTAAAAATGTGAATGCCGATTTGCTTAAAATTGACGGCAGTTTTATCCGCAATATTGTGTCAAATAGTCTGGATTATCAGATAGTGGCGTCGATTTGCCACCTGGCGCGAATGAAGAAAATGCGGGTAGTGGCAGAGTACGTTGAAAACGAAGAGATCCGCGAGGCGGTGTTCTCTTTGGGGATCGATTATATGCAGGGTTATCTTATTGGTAAGCCGCAACCGTTAATTGATACGCTGAATGAAATCGAACCCATTCGCGAAAGTGCCTGAATAATGCGGGCCGACATTTCTCGTCGGCCCGCAAAGCATTAAGCGGCGATTTCTGGGGTACTTTCTTCTTCAATTTTCAACCGCCAGCCAGCCACGCCTTCCCAGTATTCTTGCTCCTTTTCCAGATCAAGCAGTACCAGCGCATTCTGACTAAACCAGTCATGCGGGAAACGCAGTGTCCAGTGACTGTCATCGGTAATCAGCGTCAATGTTGGCGGTGTGGTGGTTGCCTGACGTTGATTATTGAGTAATACGCCAAGGCGCAATAGCTGAATCAGTGGCAGAAACTGTTTCTTCTTAAACAAGGTAAAGCGCGGCAGATCGTCGAGCTTAATCGCTTTACGGTGATAGCGCACCAGCGTCGCCATCATCAACTGCTGTTCCTGATTAAAACCCGGCAAGTCGCTGTTTTGCAGAATATAAGCGGAGTGGCGATGCAAACCGCTGTGGTTGATATTCAACCCGACCTCATGCAGCATGGCGGCCCATCGCAGTAGCGCCTCCAGTTGCGGATGCGCCAGCTTCGGTTGCTGTTCCCGCCACTGTTCGTACATTTGCATAGTGGTATCCAGCACCCGTCGGGCCTGTTCGCTGTCGATGTGATACTGGTTGGCGAGGCTGCTGGCGGTGCGACTACGCACATCCTGATGACGGAAACGTCCTTCCATTTCATACAGTACGCCTTCGCGTAACGCCCCGTCAGAAAGGCGCAGTTCACGGATGGCTAAAGCATCAAACACACCGCATAAAATCGCCAGTCCAGGAACGAAGACTGTTTTCCGCTCTTCGGAAAGACCCGGTAAACTCAGCGATGCGAAATTACGGTGACGTAAAACTTCTTTTACCAGTTTTTCCAGACGTTCCGGGGTAATTATCCCGTCTTTCTCGCCCATTTCCATTAACACTTCATGGGCTGCTTTTATGGTACCGGAAGCGCCCATTGCCACGTTCCAGCCCTGAATACGGAATTGCCAGGTTAACGTTTCCAGTTTTTGTGCTGCCGCCATACGAGCGCGCTGGAAATTCTCTTTATTGATGACCCCGCCAGGGAAATAAAGCTGGGCAAAGCTGACACAACCCATCCGGCGGCTTTCAACGAGAATAGGTTCGAAATTTTCACCAATCACCAGTTCCGTAGATCCGCCGCCAATATCAATAACCAGTTTGCGACCTTTCTCCGGTTGGGTATGTTCCACGCCCATAAAAATCAGACGGGCTTCTTCATTACCGGAAATAATTTCAATCGGGTAGGGAATGACCTTTTCCGCGCGTTTCAGAAAGTCAGTGGCGTTCAGCGCCTGACGCAGTGTATGGGTGCCAACTATACAGACGCTGGCAGGAGAAAACCCTTGTAGCCGTTCGGCAAACAGCGACAGACAGTTTAAACCGCGCGTCATTGCTTCTTCACTCAACATATTATCTGGCCCCAGGCCGTCCGCCAGATGCACCCGCTGTTTCAGGCGGCCAATAATCTGCATGGCACCATCTACCACACGGGCTATGACCATGTGAAAACTGTTTGAACCAAGATCGACCGCAGCAAACTCCTGCGGACGAGGGGATTTATCGTGTATTGGCATAGGGTTATTCAGGTTGTTCGAGTGATTTGATGTAGTCGTAAATCGCCAACTGCGCCCGTACTTTGCGGCGATTGCCGCGGGGAACGTAGCGATTACTGAGTTCTTTATCGATATAACGTGCTTTGACTGTATCGCTGAATAATATGTCGATGATGTCCAGCACCCGCTGCTTCAGGCGCGGATCGAGCAGCGGTGTCGCCACTTCAATACGATAATCAATATTGCGCGTCATCCAGTCGGCGGAAGAAAGGTAGACCTTTTTATCGCCGCCATTTTCAAAAATATAAACCCGGTCATGTTCAAGGTAACGGTCAACAATACTGATGGCACGAATGTTGTCGCTAATGCCTTCCAGATTGGGGATCAGCGAACACATGCCGCGAACCAGCAGATTAACCGGTACGCCGGAGCTGGAGGCCGCATACAGACGATCAACCAGGCCTTTATCGACAAGGTTATTTAGCTTCAGGGTGATACCGCTGGGCAGCCCTTGCTGCGCGTTGGCGATTTCGCGGTCCACCATTTCATACAACAGGCGGCGGGAGTTTTGCGGCGACACCATTAAATAATCAAATGTCACCGGACGGTATGGGTTTTCAATAAAGTTGAACACCCGCCGTACTTCGTTGGTGATGCGCGCATCGGCGGTCAGCAACGAATAGTCAGTATAAAGACGCGCGGTTTTTTCGTTAAAATTTCCGGTCCCGATGTGTGCGTAACGCACCACTTCACCATTTTCTTTACGTGAAATCAGGAACAGTTTGGCGTGAATTTTCAGCCCCGGCGCAGAGAAGATAACGTGCACGCCTGCTTCGGTCAGGCGCTTCGCCCAGTGAATGTTGGCTTCTTCGTCGAAACGCGCCTGTAACTCAACCACCACGGTGACTTTCTTACCGTTGTGTGCGGCGTGGATCATCGAGTCGATGATGCGTGAATCTTTCGCCACGCGGTAAATGTTAATTTTAATCGCCAGTACGCTCGGGTCGAACGAAGCCTGACGCAGCAGTTCCAGCACATGCTCAAAGGTATGATAAGGATAATAGAGCAACACATCGCGTTCGCGAATGGCATCAAAACCATTGCGGAACTGGGCTTTATCAAACCAAATGTGGCGTAAACGCGGCAGTGGTTTGTTCACCAGATTGGCTTTGCCGACATTGGGGAAATTAATAAAGTCTTTAAAATTATGATAACGACCGCCGGGGACGATGGAGTCGTAGCGGGAAATAGTCAGTTTTTCGCGTAACACTTCAACTAGCGCATTGGGCATATCGCGCTGATAAACAAAACGCACCGGCTCAGCAGTTAAACGCTGCTTGAGACTGGAAGACATCAACTCCATCAGGCTGGCTTCCATCTCATGCACTAAATCGTATTCGGCATCGCGGGTCATCTTCATTGAATAGGCATTCAGCGCGTCATAATCAAAGAAGCCTTTGAAAATATCATCAAGGCAGTAACGCAGAATGTTATCCAGAAGAATCATCGGCTTGCGTCGACGCGGCGCTTCTGGCGGTAAATTCACAAAGCGCGGCACTTTATCTGATGGGATCTCCAGCAGCGCGTAACGGATGGTATCGCCACGGATAATTTCCACCGCCAGATAGGTGTAATCATCTTTCAGGAACTGCACTAAATCAGTGTCAGGATTGATTAAAATCGGCGTAATGTGCTGACGCAGATACTGCTTAAAATAATGACGCAGCCAGTTTTGTTGATTGACGGAGAGCTGGCGTTCATTAATCAGGAAGATCTGGTTGCGCGCCATCTCCAGCAACAACTCGTTGTAGAGGCCGTCGAATTCCTGATCGGCTTTCAGTACCCGGGACTGAATTTTGCCCAGTAAATGGCGGGAATGAGAGTTGGAGCCTTGTTCTTCGCTAATAATGATGCGTCGCTTCAGTTCAGCGAAGCGGACTTTATAGAACTCATCAAGGTTATTGGAATAGATCCCCAGGAAACGCATCCTTTCAATCAGCGGGTTAGATTTGTCCGCCGCTTCCTGAAGCACGCGTTCATTGAACGATAACCAACTGAGCTCTTTTTCGATGTATAGCTTTTCCTGACCCATTACCACTTTTACTCCGTTTTATTCACGGGACACTGCCTGGATATTATGGCGAGCAATATTGGCAGATGTCCAACTATGCCAGAAAAGGGGGAAAAAAACTGCTGGAGCTTGCGATTTACAGGTGAATTGAAAAACGCCAGCGGCAGAGCTGGCGCTTTAACTACGGGGGCATTACTCGTCGGCAGCGTAACCCTGCGGCGGCAGACGTTGACCATCCAGCCACGCGGCGTTTTCGTGCATTTTCAGACGACCATCGGCAAACCAGCTAATCACCAGTGGATAAATAGCGTGTTCCTGGGTTTGCACGCGGGCGGTGATGTCATCTTCCGTATCACCAGCAAATACCGGGACTTTCGCCTGTAAAATAACCGGGCCACCGTCCAGTTCATCGGTGACGAAATGCACCGATGTACCGTGCTCCTCATCGCCATTTTCCAGCGCCTGACGATGGGTGTGTAATCCGGGATATTTCGGCAGCAGAGAAGGGTGAATGTTCAGCAAACGCCCGGCATAATGGGAGACAAACGCCGGGCTGAGAATGCGCATAAAACCAGCCAGCACGACCACATCGGGTGCGTACATGTCGATTTCATGAATCAACTCCCGGTCATAGGCTTCACGACTGTCAAACGCGCTGGTGATGAGCGTATGTGTTGCAATACCCGCCTGGCGGGCGCGTTCAAGGCCGAACGCGTCGGCCTTATTGCTGAAAACTGCCCGTACGGTGCCTTTAATTTTGTTGGTTTTGCAGGCGTCAATAATTGCCTGCAAATTACTTCCGCTGCCGGAAATAAGCACCACAATATTCATTATTCGATAACCACGCGTTGTTCGGAATCAGAGGCTTTGATGATACCGATTTTCCACGCGTTTTCACCGTTGGCATTGAGCAGGGCGAGGGCTTTGTCCACTTCCGGAGCAGGAAGGGCAATAATCATCCCGACGCCGCAGTTGAAGGTGCGATACATTTCATGGCGCTCAACGTTACCTGCCGTTTGCAGCCAGTTGAACACTTCCGGCCACTGCCAGGAAGATTCATCAATCACTGCCTGGGTATTATCTGGCAATACGCGCGGAATGTTTTCCCAGAAGCCGCCGCCGGTCAGGTGCGCAATGGCATGCACATCGACCTTTTCAATCAACTCCAGCACTGACTTCACGTAAATGCGGGTCGGTGCCAGCAGATGATCGGCTAATGGCTTACCATCAAGTTCGGTGGTTTGCGGATCACAACCGCTGACTTCAAGAATTTTGCGCACCAGCGAATAGCCGTTCGAGTGCGGACCGCTGGAGCCGAGTGCAATCAGCACATCGCCGTCGCTGACTTTAGATCCGTCAATGATTTCTGATTTTTCTACCACGCCAACGCAGAAACCAGCGACATCGTAATCTTCACCGTGATACATCCCCGGCATTTCTGCCGTTTCGCCACCCACCAGTGAACAGCCCGATTGCAGACAACCTTCCGCGATGCCGCTGATCACCGCTGAAGCGGTATCAACATCCAGTTTTCCGGTTGCGTAATAGTCGAGGAAAAACAGCGGTTCCGCACCTTGCACCACCAGGTCATTAACGCACATGGCGACCAGATCAATACCAATGGTGTCGTGACGTTTTAAGTCCATCGCCAGACGCAGCTTGGTACCTACGCCGTCAGTGCCGGAAACCAGCACAGGTTCACGATATTTTTGCGGCAATGCACACAGCGCACCGAAGCCGCCCAGACCGCCCATCACTTCCGGACGACGCGTTTTCTTCACTACGCCTTTGATTCTTCCAACCAGAGCATTACCCGCGTCAATATCAACACCGGCATCTTTGTAGCTAAGAGAGGTTTTATCGGTCACTGCTTGGGTCCCCACGCGTTACTTGCGGTAGAAAAATAAAATTCGGCGCAATTCTAACAGGGAAAGCAAACGTTTGCGAGACTGCTTTACACAACCTTTTTGCACGTCTTTTCCCCAGGCGCGCGGCGAAAGAATACTTGTACCAGGGCAAAGGATCGTTTTCGGATGGAATAATCTTCTTCCATAACCATTTGAATACAAAATAACTTTATCTCAAACCGTTATCATTTTGACTAAAGTCAACGAAAATAATATTGCCGCCTTGAAGAAAGGAGGTATAATCCGTCGATTTTTTTTGTGGCTGCCCCTCAAAGGAGAAAGAGTATGAAGATCGTGGAAGTCAAACACCCACTCGTCAAACACAAGCTGGGACTGATGCGTGAGCAAGATATCAGCACCAAGCGCTTTCGCGAACTCGCTTCCGAAGTGGGTAGCCTGCTGACTTACGAAGCGACCGCCGACCTCGAAACGGAAAAAGTCACTATCGAAGGCTGGAACGGCCCGGTAGAAATCGACCAGATCAAAGGTAAGAAAATTACCGTTGTGCCAATTCTGCGTGCGGGTCTGGGGATGATGGACGGTGTGCTGGAAAACGTTCCGAGCGCGCGCATCAGCGTCGTCGGTATGTACCGTAATGAAGAAACGCTGGAGCCGGTACCGTACTTCCAGAAACTGGTTTCTAACATCGATGAGCGTATGGCGCTGATCGTTGACCCAATGCTGGCAACCGGTGGTTCCGTTATCGCGACCATCGACCTGCTGAAAAAAGCGGGCTGCAGCAGCATCAAAGTTCTGGTGCTGGTAGCTGCGCCAGAAGGTATCGCTGCGCTGGAAAAAGCGCACCCGGACGTCGAACTGTATACTGCATCGATTGACCAGGGACTGAACGAGCACGGATACATTATTCCGGGCCTCGGCGATGCCGGTGACAAAATCTTTGGTACGAAATAAAGAATAAAAATAATTAAAGCCGACTTTAAGAGTCGGCTTTTTTTTGAGTAAAGCGCCTATAACACATAATACAGAGGATAATACTATGACGCGCCGTGCTATCGGGGTGAGTGAAAGACCGCCACTTTTACAGACAATCCCGCTTAGTTTGCAACATTTGTTCGCCATGTTTGGTGCAACCGTCCTGGTGCCCGTCTTATTTCATATTAACCCGGCGACTGTACTGTTATTTAACGGTATAGGAACGCTGCTGTATCTCTTCATCTGTAAAGGGAAAATCCCGGCTTATCTTGGTTCCAGCTTTGCCTTTATTTCACCGGTATTGTTACTGTTGCCGTTAGGGTATGAAGTCGCGCTGGGCGGCTTTATTATGTGCGGCGTGCTGTTCTGCCTGGTTTCTTTTATCGTGAAGAAAGCGGGGACCGGCTGGCTGGACGTGCTGTTTCCACCTGCGGCAATGGGCGCAATCGTTGCCGTCATCGGTCTGGAGCTGGCGGGCGTAGCTGCCGGTATGGCAGGTTTACTCCCGGCTGAAGGGCAAACGCCAGACTCCAAAACCATCATCATCTCCATTACCACCCTGGCGGTCACGGTTTTAGGTTCCGTGCTGTTTCGTGGTTTTCTGGCAATTATCCCGATTTTAATTGGCGTGCTGGTGGGCTACGCGCTCTCTTTCGCAATGGGAATTGTCGATACCACGCCGATTATTAATGCTCACTGGTTTGCGCTGCCAACTCTCTATACGCCGCGCTTCGAGTGGTTTGCCATTCTGACTATTCTGCCAGCGGCGTTAGTGGTTATTGCCGAACACGTAGGGCACCTGGTCGTAACGGCTAATATCGTCAAAAAAGATCTGCTGCGCGATCCAGGTCTGCACCGTTCGATGTTTGCTAACGGCTTGTCGACCGTGATCTCCGGCTTCTTTGGCTCCACGCCAAATACTACCTACGGGGAAAACATTGGCGTGATGGCGATCACCCGTGTTTACAGTACCTGGGTTATCGGCGGGGCGGCGATTTTCGCTATCCTGCTTTCCTGCGTCGGTAAACTGGCTGCTGCTATCCAGATGATCCCATTGCCGGTGATGGGCGGCGTTTCGCTGCTGCTTTATGGTGTCATCGGTGCTTCCGGTATTCGTGTTTTGATCGAATCGAAAGTGGATTACAACAAAGCACAGAACCTGATCCTGACTTCCGTGATTTTGATCATCGGTGTCAGTGGCGCGAAGGTAAACATCGGCGCGGCGGAGCTGAAAGGTATGGCGCTGGCGACCATCGTCGGTATCGGCTTAAGTTTGATCTTCAAACTGATTAGTATGCTGCGCCCTGAAGAAGTGGTGCTGGACGCAGAAGACGCGGATATAACAGACAAATAATGTACCGACCGGGCAGTGTTGCTGCCCGGTTCAAACATCATGGGATTCTGTGGTAAACTTCTCGCGATTTTGTGAAATCCTGGTTGAGGTATCTCTGAACACACCGGCACAGCTCTCTTTGCCACTTTATCTTCCTGACGACGAAACCTTTGCAAGTTTCTGGCCGGGGGATAACTCCTCTTTACTGGCCGCGCTGCAAAACGTGCTGCGTCAGGAACATAGCGGTTACATCTATCTCTGGGCACGCGAAGGCGCGGGGCGCAGCCATCTGCTGCACGCGGCTTGCGCGGAATTGTCGCAGCGTGGCGATGCGGTGGGCTATGTCCCGCTGGATAAACGCACCTGGTTTGTTCCGGAAGTGCTCGACGGTATGGAGCATTTGTCGCTGGTCTGTATCGACAACATTGAGTGTATTGCAGGCGATGAGTTGTGGGAGATGGCGATTTTCGATCTCTACAATCGAATTCTGGAATCGGGCAAAACACGATTGTTGATCACCGGCGATCGTCCGCCGCGGCAGTTGAATCTGGGATTACCGGATCTCGCGTCGCGTCTCGACTGGGGGCAGATCTACAAATTGCAGCCACTTTCTGATGAAGATAAGTTGCAGGCGCTACAGTTACGCGCGCGTTTGCGTGGTTTTGAACTGCCGGAAGATGTGGGGCGTTTCTTGCTGAAGCGGCTCGACAGAGAAATGCGCACGTTATTTATGACGCTGGATCAGTTGGATCGTGCGTCGATTACCGCGCAACGTAAGCTGACCATTCCGTTTGTGAAAGAAATTCTGAAGTTGTAGACAAGACGTTTATTGTCGGAAATGCACCCATAGTATTCGTCGGCCGGATAAGACGCGGCAAGCGTCGCATCCGGCAATGTGCTTCAACTAGCGATGGAGCACTTCTTAACCCACGATTTCCAGTACCTGCTCCGGTGGACGACCAATCCGCGCTTTGCCATTCGCGACCACAATCGGGCGCTCCATTAGCTTTGGATTATCCACCATTACCTGAATCAGCGCCCCTTCGCTAAGCGAACTGTCAGCCAGGTTCAGTTCTTTATAAAGATCCTCTTTCTGGCGCATCAATTCACGAGCGCTATTCATTCCCAGCATTTTCAGCAAATCACGCAGCGTTGCCGCATCGGCGGGTGTCTGAAGGTAGAGCACCACTTCTGGCTCCACGCCGTTTTCTTTCAGCAGGTTCAGCGTTTCCCGGCTCTTTGAACAGCGTGGGTTATGGTAGATTTTTACCTGTTTGGTCATTGTTCTTCCTTTAATGCGAATTACATCTTGGTATAAGGCTTAAAGCGTTCCTGCAGCTGGCGCAACTGGTCGATGCGCGCATCGTAACGCGCTTGTTGCAGGCTGCCTAATTTCACCTGCGAACTGGCGCTACTCAACAAGGAAATGGCCTGATCGAGTCGCCCGGCGAGCGCATAACCTTCTGCTCGCGCAGCCAGTTCCTGATCGCGGTTATTTAGCGCGGCTTCCGCCTGTGCCAGTAAATCCCAGCCGTTGCTGTCATCTTTATTATTAAAAGTGTAGCGATTCAGAATATTGGCCGCTTCTTGTGGTTGACCGCCTTGCAGATAAGCGTTCGCCAGGTTGAGCTGCAACACCGGATTGGTGCGCAAATCACGGGCATTTTTCAGGCGATTGATTGCCTCATTGGCTTTGTTTTGCCCAAGATCGATATCGGTAGCCAGATCGAGATACCATGCGTTACCAGGTTCTGCCGCCAGTAACGGTTGCAGCGTTTTACGCGCCTCATCGTATTTATTGGCTTCCATCGCCTGTAGAGCACGACCATATTGCGCCGCTCGTTGCTGACGAACGTTTCCTTTCGCCCATTCATCCAGCAAATCACTGGTGAGCTGGTTACGTCCGGAATTATACATCCCCAGTGTGCGCACTTTTGCCAGATAGAAATCTTCTGACGATTGCACCACCATCGGGCGCATCTGATTGGCACGGTTACGGGCATCAGCCAGACGGCTTTCCGGTAGTGGGTGAGTGAGCAGAATTTCTGGTGGGCGCGAGGAGTAACGCGCCTGATCGAGTAATTTTTCGAGGAAGGTCGGCATCGCCTGCGGATCGAATCCCGAGCGTTGCAGCACCTGAATACCAATGCGGTCCGCTTCCTGTTCATTTTGCTGGGTGAAACTGATCATCCCCTGGCGCGTTCCCGCCAGTGTACCGGTCAGCGCCGCCATCCCCGCCTGCGGACTGGCCATCGCCAGTAAAATAGAACCTAACGCGCCGACCCAGGTCAGCGGCGCGCTGCGCTGCTGATCTTCCATCGCTCGCGCCAGGTGACGTTGGGTGACGTGGGAGATTTCGTGCGCCATAACTGAAGCCAGTTGACTTTCGTTATCGGAATAACGGAACAGGGCAGAGTGCAGCACCACGTTGCCGCCAAAGAAAGCAAAGGCGTTAATTTCGTCGTTGTTGATCAGAAAGAAATGAAACGGTGTCTTAACCGAATTGGCATGCGAAACCAGACGCATCCCCAGCGAATTAATATATTGCGTTAACAGCGGGTCATTAATTAACGGCGCGCTGCCGCGTAGCTGGCGGACATAATAGTCGCCCATCTGCATTTCCTGGCCAATGGAAAGCGTGCTTCCTGCGGAGGTTCCCATATCCGGCAAGGTGTCTGCGCTGTTGGCAAACGCCGGGGCTACCTGACCAATGGTCATAGCAGCAATGAGGGTTGCAACCAGGTTTTTTTTCAACTGCCTGAACATAACCTCTATCCTGTATTTCTGAAGATAGTCATTTGACCGATACTGTGAAATATCGTTCCCACCGCGCCGCCTTTGAGTGTAACGGCGAAGATTAGCCCACTCAAATGACTTTTCAGTTTCCTGAATCCGTCATAAAAAGCGAAGTCTTTTTTGTGACATTTCGATACAATTGCGGATCGCAATCCCGCTCTTGAGGTTCAGGGAAGGTCTTTATGCTCGAAATGTTGATGCAATGGTATCGCCGCCGTTTTAGCGACCCGGAAGCGATTGCCTTGCTGGTTATTTTAGTTGCCGGATTTGGCATTATCTTTTTCTTTAGTGGCCTGCTTGCTCCGTTGCTGGTGGCTATTGTGCTGGCCTATTTGCTGGAATGGCCAACTGTGCGCCTGCAATCTATTGGCTGCTCCCGCCGCTGGGCGACGTCGATTGTATTGGTGGTTTTCGTCGGTATATTGCTACTGATGGCGTTCGTGGTACTGCCTATCGCCTGGCAACAGGGCATCTACTTAATCCGCGATATGCCGGGGATGCTCAATAAGCTTTCTGACTTTGCCGCCACGTTGCCGCGCCGCTATCCGGCGTTAATGGACGCGGGCATTATTGATGCAATGGCCGAAAATATGCGCAGTCGGATGCTGACCATGGGCGATTCGGTGGTGAAAATTTCCCTCGCCTCGCTGGTCGGTTTGCTGACCATAGCCGTCTATCTGGTGCTGGTACCATTGATGGTCTTCTTCCTGCTGAAAGACAAAGAGCAGATGCTGAACGCCGTTCGTCGGGTGCTGCCGCGTAACCGTGGGCTGGCAGGACAGGTGTGGAAGGAGATGAATCAACAAATCACCAACTATATCCGCGGCAAAGTGCTGGAGATGATCGTGGTGGGGATCGCCACCTGGCTGGGGTTCTTACTCTTCGGGCTGAACTATTCGCTGCTGCTGGCGGTGCTGGTCGGCTTCTCGGTACTTATTCCATACATTGGCGCATTTGTGGTGACCATTCCGGTGGTTGGCGTGGCGCTATTCCAGTTTGGTGCTGGCACGGAATTCTGGAGCTGCTTCGCGGTGTATCTGATCATTCAGGCGCTGGACGGCAACCTGTTAGTACCTGTGTTGTTCTCCGAAGCGGTTAACCTGCATCCGCTGGTCATTATTTTATCAGTAGTGATCTTCGGTGGTTTGTGGGGATTCTGGGGCGTATTCTTCGCCATTCCGTTGGCGACGCTGATCAAAGCCGTGATTCACGCCTGGCCCGATGGGCAAATCGCGCAAGAATAATCTTCAGCCCGACGAACTGTTTCGCCGGGCTGATTTTTAGGGTTCCTGACGTAAATAAATAGCCCGATAACAAATACTCACCAGCACTGCACCGCCGATAATATTACCCAGCATCACCGGGAGCAGATTGGCGGTAATAAAATGGCTGACCGTCAGTGCCGGGAAATGGTCTGCGCTACTGTGCGCCAGTTGCCAGAAGGAGGTCGGGGCGAAATGGCGAATGGCAATGGCGAACGGAATCACAAACAAATTGGCGATACAGTGCTCAAAACCACTGGCGACAAACAGGGTGATGGGCAAAATCATGGCGACGATTTTGTCGCATAATGAACGTCCGCAATAACTCATCCACAGCGCCAGACAAACCATCACATTGCACATAATGCCGAGGCTGACTGATTCAGTAAATGTATGATGCATTTTGCCCTCGGCGCAGTGTAAAACCGCGACTCCCCACATCGCGTTTTCACTCATCACCAGCCCGGAAAACCAAATTAACAAACTGAAACAGGCAATACCTGCCAGATTACCGCAGGCCACCAGAAGTGCATTAATCAGCCATGTTCGCCAGCTAATAACGCCCCGACTTTTTGCCATCACCGTCATTACCGACGAGGTGAACAGGCTGGTGCCGCAAACCGCCAGCAAAATAAAGCCGAGTGTAAAGCAAAGGCCTCCCACCAGATGGGTTAATGCCTGTGAAGACGGGGCATCGGCGATAACGGTAAGGTAAAAAGTAAATCCGATCGCCATAAACACACCTGCGGACATCGCCATTAAAAAGACCGACACTTTGCTGCGGGCAATTTTATGGGCGGCAATCCGTTCAGCGATTGCCGCTTTTCTGGCGCTCAACTGCAAGTCGAAAGAGAGTTTGTTTCTCATGCATACTCCTGCAAAAACAGATTACAACACCTCGCGAACCGAGATCCCCAGCCGCTGCATTCGTGACAGCAGCGTGGTGCGCTTCATCCCTAATCGCGTCGCCGCGCCACGGGGCCCGGCAACAATGCCATTGGTTTCTCGCAATACCTGAACAATGCGCTGACGTTCTTCTTCGTCATTCTCTGGCGTCGTCGGGTGCAGCAACTGCGCCATTGAACTGCGAAGCGCTGAATCTTCATTTAGCGTCGGCAGTAAACGGCTTTGTCGGACATTAAGATGTAAATTCAGACTGTTACCGCGAGTCAGTAGTACCGCTCGCTCAATCACGTTTTCCAGCTCGCGCACGTTGCCCGGCCAGTCCCACGACATCAACTGGCGTAGCGCCTCGGTCGGGATGGCGTCAATTGCGCGATTCATATGGCGCGCCATTTTTTGCGTGAAATGCTTTGCTAAAAGAGGGATATCTTCCGGACGGTCGCGCAGTGGCGGCAGTTCCAGTGGGAAGACATTCAGGCGATAAAAGAGATCGCTGCGAAACTGGCGATCTTCAACCATTTGCCACAAATCACGGTTGGTGGCGGCAATGACTCTGACATTTACCGGGATCGTTCTACTCCCGCCGAGACGCTCAATCTCCCGTTCCTGCAATACGCGCAGCAGTTTAGGCTGAAGTTCTAACGGCAGATCGCCAATTTCATCGAGAAACAACGTGCCGCCATCGGCAATTTCAAAACGACCACGATGGGTATTAATCGCACCAGTAAATGCCCCTTTGTCATGACCGAATAACTCACTTTCCAGAAGACTGGCGGGGATGGCAGCGCAGTTGATTTTGACCAGTGGCTTGTCGCGTCGTGGGCTAAGTTGATGGATCGCTCTGGCGATCACCTCTTTGCCGGTTCCGGTTTCACCACAAATCAACACCGTACTGTCGCTCTTCGCCACAATATCTACCTGCTGGAGCAGGTCTTCCATTGCCTGGCTTTGATAGATAATGTCACCGACGCCCAGATTCGAAAGGAGCTGCTCGCTAAGCTGGTGGTTTTCTTGCTGCAAGCTTTCCTGCAAATCGGTCATGCTGCGCCAGGCATCGGCATTGCCAACGGCAATAGCGATGCGATCGGCAATATGTTGTAGTAGCTGGCAGTTTTCCTCACTAAAGAGAGTGGAAGAGGTATGCGCCAGCAACAATGCACCCGGTGTATGGTTGCCAAAGGTGAGCGGTATAAGGAGCGCAGATTCGCAGCCGTTAGATGCAAGTAAGTGTAATAACGGGTCGCGTTGCCAGAGAAACAGATCGTCTGCACGGTGCGTCAAGGTCGGTTGTCGGGTTTGTAGCGTTTGTGTCAGCAATACACTTTCGCCAGGCATACAGCGTGGCAGACACGCACAATGTGAGGCAGAAAGATCGCTGCACCACAGGCTGAACTTCTCGTTCTTTCGATGATCGCCCAGTACCATACTGACTGAAGCCAGACCGAAAAAATGATGGATCTCACGAGCGACGTCAGCGATCAGATCGTCGAGATCAAGATGTGACAACACTGCATTAGTGATATCCACCAGTACCCGATGATGATCGCGATCTTTCTCCAGCAAACGCAGCGCCACCTGCTGTTCTTCATCATTGAGCCATGATTGCAGAACCGGAGTGATTATGTGTGCCAGCCAGTTAAACAGTGTGCAATCCTGGGGAGTAAAACGACTGCCGTGGGTGCGAATAAAGCGTAGCTCCGCCATTCCACTACTGCCGAGAAGGACGGCGTGGCGCGAATAATCGACCATCTCACTCTGATACTCTGTTGTTGCCGTCACATCGCTGCCATCATCATGGTAGCGGTAATAGAAGTTGCTTTTGAGAACATGCAGTTCAATAAGTTGTACCGGGCTGAACGGCGGCGGCAGCGGGATGAAGGCGCGTAATAAAGACGCCTTGCCGTGTTTCTGCGCTAACCGCTCCGCGAGCATTCCGTTTACCGCTTCAATTGTTATTCCTTGCGGCGGGGCAAACATCGCCTCGTCTGACATAGCCATCAACAGTCCTTATTAATGAGAAATCCTTCTCACGCAATTTTTCTGGCCATCAGATAGATGGCCGGTTCCTGCACAATTTCATCCAACAGATGAATGAATTGAATGCTACGCGCCTGCCACGCCGACGTCGCGTCATCTGCCAGTGGCGCGAATGCCCGGGTCAACAGGGCGGTGTGGCTGGCGTCAATAACAATCTCACCAAAGGTCATCACCCCCAGCATCTTACGTCGGGCTTGCTCCTCTTCGACCTGTGCAAGCCAATCTTCGTATTCCGTCTGTGGGCAGCAGAAGGCGACATTCAGACAATCAATCACGCCAACGTGATGACCGATAGCCAACGAGTAATACATTACCTGGGAGCTGTGTTCCGGCATCTCGTCGCTACTGGCGATAAATTTTTTTCGCAGCGTCCAGAAAACAATTTCCCCGCACTCCTCAGCCATGTAACCCCCGGAGAACGCGAAAGAGTTGCTGAACGATACTATTGAGACGCGGATCGTCGGCTTCGCGCAACCAGGTGTTAACCCGATTTCCTGTAGGATCGTCGCTTAAATGGCGCAGGAGTCGATCGCAAATTTCTCGCCCTTGACGATAGCCCGCCAACCGCCTCGCTTCTCGCTCAATGGCGATACGCTGTGATGGCGGGATCTGCGGCCACAGCGGTTGCATGGTCACCCCGGTGGGATCGCGATAATCCACCGCGTGAATCTTCTGTTGCAGCAAACCGAGCGCCACGGCGAAACCGTGAATGGTGGCGGCCGGTGTTGGCGGGCAGCCGGGGATCCAAACATCAATGGGGACAATGGTGTCGCTACCGCCCCAGACGCTGTAAAGATCGTGGAAAATACCGCCGCCGACACCGCACGCGCCGTAGGAAACACAAATTTTATGATCGGGGGCAGATTCATACGCCCGAAGTGCAGGCATACGCATCGCCCGGGTGACTGCGCCAGTAAATAACAAAATATCGGCGTGACGCGGTGATGAAACAACCTTAATGCCAAAACGTTCTGCGTCGAATACTGGTGTGATGGCGGCAAAAATTTCGATTTCGCAGGCGTTGCAGCCGCCGCAATCGACGCGATAAACGTAGGCCGAGCGACGGATATCCTGTAGCAAATGCTGCTTCATCTTTTGCGTTTGCTCGTCCAGCGTAATGGGCTGGCTGACATGTTGCGTAAGCACTGGACTCATAGCTACTCCTTAGCCACCAGCGGTTCATCTGTGTCGTCGTTGATCAGCGTCGCGCGTTGTTTGCATTCCGGGCAGACGCTCGCTTGCGCCCGTAACATTTCGCGGTTTTGTGGTGCATTTTGTTGCTGTGCCAACAGTTCTGCAGCCAGTGCGACGGTTTTTTGCGGGGCAAACGGGCGTTCGCAACGGCTGCAACGTTGTAGATGGAACGTCGCGCGGGTATAGAGATCGGCTTTATTGGTGACGGTCAGTTCAAAGTTATTGGTAAGCTGAATGGCTCTGGTCGGGCACACTTCTTCACAACGTCCGCAGTAAATACAACGCCCCAGATAGAGCTGCCAGGTGCGCGTATTTTGCTGGTCGTCGGTCTGGATAGTCAGCGCATTTGCCGGACAAGCACAGGCGCAGGCACCGCAGGCAATACATTGGCTGGGCATCAGGTCCGGTTTCCCGCGAAAGCCTGGGCTGACCTCCAGTGGCGCGAAGGGATATTTCACCGTCGCGGTTCCGGCGCGCATAATAGTTTTCAGTAACTTCAGCATTTTCTGTCCTTACTTCAGCGGCGAACGGTTACGATCAATGCCGTAGCGTTCGATCTCTTTATACGGCACGGTTTTTGACTGGCGCTTGCGCACATCAACCAGCGTCACACGGTCGGTACAGGAGTAACAGGGATCAAGGCTACCGATAATCAGCGGTGCGTCAGAAACGGTATTGCCGCGCAGCATGTAACGCAGCACTGGCCAGTTGGCGTAGGTGGCGGCACGACAGCGCCAGCGGAACAATTTTTGGTTATCACCGAGCATGCTCCAGTGCACGTCTTCACCGCGTGGCGCTTCAACAAAGCCCAGCGCGAATGCGTGAGGTTTATAGCTAAAGCCTTCGGTCAGCAGTGGGGTATCCGGCATGTTGTCGAGGGCAAATTCCAGCATTGCCAGCGAATCAAACGTCTCTTTGACACGGACCATCACGCGGGAGAAGACATCGCCGCCGGTAAAGGTAAACAGCGTTTTGGGAATATTGCCGTAGTCGGCGTAGGGGTGATCAAAGCGCAAATCACGGGCAAAGCCACTGCCGCGGATCAGCGGCCCTACGGGGCTATAATCACGGGCGATTTGTCGGTCGAGAATGCCAATGCCCTGAGTGCGTTGTTCCATATTCGGCGTGGCAAGCAGCATCTCTACCAGCTCCGACACGTCGGCGCGCATCTCGCGCACCAGTTTCAGCGTTTGCAGACGTTGCTCTTTGAGAATATCGCGGCGAACACCACCAATCAGATTCAGACCGTAGGTTTTACGCGACCCGGTCAGCAATTCCGCCATCGTCATCGACTTTTCCCGCACGCGGAAAAATTGCATAAAGCCGGTATCAAAACCAACAAAATGGCAGGAGAGGCCAAGGTTGAGCAAATGACTATGCAGCCGTTCGACTTCCAGCAGAATCGAGCGAATAGTATGCGCTCGTTGCGGCACCTCAATCCCCAGTGCATTTTCAACCGAGTTGGTATAGGCCACACTGTGGGCAAAACCGCAAATCCCACACACGCGGTCCGACAAGAAGGTCACTTCGTTGTAGCCCATCCGCGTTTCTGCCAGTTTCTCCATGCCGCGATGGACATAAAACAGGCGGTAATCAGCATCGACAATTTGCTCGCCATCCACAAACAAGCGGAAGTGACCTGGTTCATCGGAGGTGATATGCAGCGGGCCGACAGGGATCACCCGCGCATCGCTGTTGCCCTCGTTGATAAACGGATACGTTTCGGTATCAGTCGTCGGTTCTGGGCGCAGTCGATAATCCATCGCGTCTTTGCGCAGCGGATGCATATCTTCCGGCCAGTCATCGGGCAACACCAGCCGACGCTGATCCGGCAGGCCAACCGGAATCAGCCCGTACATATCGCGAATTTCTCGCTCGCCCCAGACCGCGGCAGGGACGCGCGGTGTGACTGACGGAAACTCCCGACTGTCGGCATCGACCAGTGCCTTCACCACGATCCAGCATTTTTCGGCCCCTTCCATAGAAAGGGCATAATAAACCGCGTAATGACCGTTAAGTGTCCGCTCGTCGTTGCCAAACAGGACTGGAAGCCAGCCATCATGTTGATAATAAAGATAATGCACAACGTCAGGCAGCAGATTGATTTTCACCGTAATGGTGACCTGTTCAGGCGTTTGTCGCTCTTCATCCAGCACCGCGCCGGGGAACTGCGTTTTCAGGGCGGCGAGAATCGCTTCGCCACGATTTGACGATGAATTAACGTTCACTGTGTTTCTCCGAAACAGATGCGGTGCCTGAAGGCAAAAAATCATGCCAGGTGCTACGTTGTGCAGGCAGGTCGTGCGTCCCTGAGAGGACTATAGTGGAAGCGCCTGCCAGGATCCTGATGACAGGTTGTGGAATATGCGTTCCCATCGCCAGCATCATGACCAGCAGAATCACCATTGGCGAGGTGGTCAACCAGCCAAGTTCACCCCGGTTAACGGCCTGCGGCGGTTTCGCCATTAACACCCGCGCAGCCATCCGTACCAGGCCCGCCAGCACCAGCGTTAACAGCAATAACAGCAGGACGATAAGCAGCAGATGATTACGCGCCAGCCCTGCGGTAACGGTCATAAATTCGCTAAGAAAAATGTTGAAGGGCGGCATCCCGGCCAGCGCCAGCGCACCGCCGCCAAACAGCACGGCGGTAAATGGCATGATTTTGAGCATTCCGCAGACGACGTTGAGATCGCGCGTGCCGTACTTGAGCAGTACATTGCCGGAACCGCAGAACAGCAGCGTTTTTGCCAGACTGTGGTTTAAGGTGTGCAGCAGCGCGGCAAAAATTCCCAGCGGCCCGCCAATGCCTAGCGCCACCGCGACCAGTCCCATGTTCTCCACGCTGGAGTACGCCAGCAGACGCTTAATGTCCCGCTGTACCAGAATGAAAAATGCCGCCACGGCAACCGACAACATGCCGAAGATGAGCAACAACCGGTTGGGGAAATCGCTGCCGATGGCCTGGCAAATAATGATGTAATAGCGAATCAGCACCAACAGCGCGCAGTTCAGCAATACGGCGGAGAGCAGGGCGCTGACCGGACTCGGCGCTTCACTGTGAGCATCCGGCAGCCAGGCGTGCATGGGAAATAGCCCGGTTTTGGTGCCAAAGCCAATTAGCACAAACACAAAGGCCAACAGCATTAATGTTGGGTCAAGCAAGGACGATTGCTTAAGAACCTCGCTCCAGAATATCGCCATTTCTGCCTGCGGCATAACGCTGGCGGCGTTGGCGTATACCAGCACGGTACCGAACAGACCAAAAGCGACACCAACAGTACAAATAATGATGTACTTCCATGCAGCTTCCAGCGATGAACGCTGACCGTAAATGCCTACCAGAAACGCCGAGCTTAAGGTGGTGGCTTCGATCGCCGCCCACATCACAATCAGGTTATTGCTGGTAACAACCAGCAGCATGGTGAACAAAAACAGATGGAAGAAACCGTAGTAATCGCACAGCGTAACGGGTGAAAGCTCGCCGTGTGCCACTTCATGACGCATGTAGCCAATCGAGTAAACACCGGTGAGAAAGCCAATCACACCAAGAATGGCGAGGAACAAACCGCCCAGACCATCAATATGAAGCCACAGTCCCGCAGCGAATATTTCTCCCGCATCAGCGGCAGTTTGGACCACCCACAGTGTCAGAATCAGCAGCAGTGTGATCCCTAAGCTATGTAGTACTGTCACCGTGCGAGTCGCAGAGTGTCCCCATTTCCGGCAGGCAAAACAGAGCAGCGAAAAAAGCAGCGGCGTGAGCAGGAGTAAAGCGAACATCACAGAATAACTCATCTCATTATCCCTTCAGCGCGGTCAAGTTGTTCACGTCCAGCGTGCCGTGGGTACGCCATATTTTTCTTGCCAGTAACACCATCACAATGACGGCGAAGATGGCGTCGGTAGCGATACCAATTTCCACCAGTTCCGGTGCACGCCAGGCAAGAAGCGCCAGCACCAGATGGGAGCCGTTTTCCATCAGGCAGTAACCAAAAATTTGCCGCAGGATATTGCGCTGGCTGACAATGCACAGCAGGCCAAGCAGAAAATGACCTAACGCCACCGCCAGCGCCGGTTTCAGCCCGGTAGCCATCGGTAGCTTCACGGGCTGAACGACAAATGCGCAAAGCAGGACAATTAATGCCGCGAGCAATGCCATCATAGCCGGACCGAATAACGCTTTTTCCGGGATGTTCTGGGGAATATTTCGTGCAGCGTAAATCATGATTAACGGTACCAGCAGCACTTTGGTGATAAAGGCGCTGGCGGACCAGATCAGCAGTTGCTCTGCGACGAACAGGCACGAGAGGGTGGCGAAAATAGACACCAGCACCAGCGACTGGCAGGCGTAAAATCCGCATGACAGGCGATAGCTTTTGACGCTAATCACAAACAGCGATGTCAGCATCATCAGTCCCGCCAGATTATTTACGATCATAGAACCGGTCATTCATCATCTCCTTACTGCAACCAGGTCGCGGCGATTACGCTGGAAATCAGCGACATCACAATCAGTACAATCAACACCAGGCGCATTGATCCTGGCAGCGGTGCGGCATCGGCGACGGCCTCGCTCGGTTTGCCAGGCACGACGCGACCAAACCAGCGAATAAACCAGGCGAAACTGGCGACCGATTCAAACATCAGCAGAATCATGGCGGGCAGCAGGATCCAGTACTCCACTGACAACGAAAAACCGGCGGCAAACAGCGGGAATTTACTGAAGAAGCCGTTGAACGGCGGTACGCCAGTAATCGCCAGCGCGGCTACGCAGAAACCCACGCCTGGCAACGGCAGGGTGTGCAATACGCCACGCAGACGCGGCAACAAGCGCGTGCCGCAGCTGTAACTCAGCGCACCTGCTACAAGGAAAAATAGGCTTTTAGCGAACGCGTTGTTGACGATGTAGGCGATGCTGCCCTCCAGCGCCAGCCGCGAGCCGAAGATGGAGAGCGACAAGCCGAAAAACATCCAGCCAAGTTGAGTGATGGTCGACCAGGCCAGCAACCGCTTCATATCCTGCTGTGGCAAATACATCAGGAAGCCGTAAAGAATGGTGACCAGTGCCATGACCATGCCAACGCCGCCAATCACATGCGGGATATTGCCGCCGTCGATAATGGCGCGGGCAAAAATGTAAACGCCCACTTTCACCATCGATGCGGCGTGGAGATAGGCGCTGATCGGTGTTGGCGCTTCCATTGCATCCGGTAGCCACGCTTGCATCGGTAGCTGGGCCGATTTTCCCCACGCGGCAAACAGGATGCCGCCATAAACCAGATAACGTGCGTCGCCGTGTAACTCGCTCATCGCGCTAAGCGCAAACGTTCCGGTCTGCAAAAACAGCGTGGCGGCGGCAAGATACAACCCCAGCGAACCGATATGAGTGATAAGTAACGCTTTTAGTGCTGAACGCTGCGCTTTATCGCTCTGGTAATAACTGATCAACGCCCAGGAGCAGCCGCCCGTAATTTCAAAAAACAACAACTGACCGAGCAGCGTCGAGGAGAGTACCAGTCCCGCCATCGCGCCGATAAACACCAGTAAAAATGCGTAATAACGATTCGTGCCGTTATGCGGGTGTTCGCGATTTTTATCCGTCAGATAACCCGTGGAGTAGATCGTGACCAGCAAACCGAGGAACACCACCACAAACAGAATCAGCGTACTCACGCGATCAATGACCAGGCCAAACAACGCCACATCCCCCACGTTGACCAACGTCAACGTGACGGCAACTTTATCGGCCTGATAAAACGCGGAGATCAGCGACAACATGCACAGCGTGGTCAGCGCGGCGAACAAAATCCCCCATTCGGCGGCCCGACGTTGTGGCGAAAACGAAACGACCAGTGCGCCGATAAAAGGCAGCAATAACGTCGTCAGAGCAAGATTTTCCATATTCCGTCAGTGCTCCTTACAGACCGGTTAACCAGAAGACCCAGGCAAGCGCAGCAAGGCTGAAGCCAAGCCAGGTCACATGGTGAATGAGTAAAAAACGCCCGCGTGCCAGCGTGTTTTCTGCGATAGAGGCCAGAACAAAAATCAGCAAAACCTTGAGCAGCGTAACGACAAGTGAAGTCAGCAGGCAGGTGAGAGAAAGCTCTTGCGCGCGCCCAAAGGGCAGAAACAGGGCCACAAACAGTGATGCCATCACGACCTGTTTCAGCCCCAGCCCCAACTTCGCCAGCGCCAGCCCGGCACCGGAATATTCGGTCAGCGGGCCTTCCTGTAATTCCTGTTCTGCTTCAGCAACATCAAAGGGAATTTTTCCCATCTCAATGAAGCAGGCAAAACCACAGGCCAGTAACGCCAGTACGGTGGTTAGCGGCGAGTTCCAGCCCGTCGCCAGCGTCTTGCTGATCATCTCGATATGCGTGGAATCCGCTATCAGCGCCAATACCAGCAGTGAGAGAATGAGCATGGGTTCGACCAGAATGCCGAGCGTTAACTCGCGACTGGCACCGATTCCCGCAAAGGGGCTTCCGGTATCCAGCCCGGAAAGAGCAAAGAAAAAACGAAATAGGGCAAGAAGATAGATAAGGGTGATCAGATCGCCGCCGCCCGCAAAAGGGGAAACAGTAATAAATAGTGGTAGGGCCATCGCCAGCACCAGCATGCTGCTGATTAATACCCACGGCATCAGGCGGAACATCAGACCTGAAGATGTCGGCGCAACTTCCTGGCGTTTAAACAGTTTGTGGATATCGCGATAATCCTGCCAGATCCCCGGTCCGCGACGGGAGTGCATACGCGCGCGTATCTGCCGGGAAATCCCCGTAAAAAGCGGGGTTAGCGCCAGCAGAATCACGGCCTGTGCTAACGCAAAAATGATCAGATATCCGTCGCAAAGAGTTTGTCTCATGGTGATTTCCTTAGACGGCAATAGCGATTAGCAGCACAACCAGTGCGGCGACCACATACAGGCAATAGAGACGAAAGTCGCCGCTTTGCAGATGCTGTATTTCTTTGGCCAGCCGTTGGGTGGCGCTCACGATGGGGCGGATCACCCGCTCATCCCAGAAGGGTTCTGTGCTCTGAGCCCTGGCGGTGACGTGCGCAAGACCTTTGTTCAGCCTCAGCGTAGGGTCGAGCTGTTGTCGTAGACGAAATAGCGCACAAAAGACCACACGCAGCGGCTGCATCACGCCATTGCCTGACGGGGCCATCGCATTATCCCAGCCGTAGCCGCATGCCCAGGCATCTCCTGTGCGACGAAACGCTGCGCGGCGCGAACGACACCACAGCCAGTAAAGGCCAGGCAGCAAAGGCATCGCCAGTAGTAACAGCAACAGTAATGAGGGAGTGACCCGTGTATGAAACGTGCCGGGTACAAGTGCTATTCCGCTGGCGACAGTGACGGGAGGGGTATTGGTAAACGCATGGGCAATGTGCATTATCTTCGGTGCCAGCCAACTGGCACTAAGCGCAATGAATACGCAGAGTGCCGCGAGCAGTAGCATGGCGACGATCATCGTATTTGGCACGTCCTGTGCCTCTTCAGCGTGTGTACTGCGCGGCGCACCACAGAAAGTAATGCCGTACATTTTGACGAAGCACATTACTGCCAGCCCACCAGTGACTGCCAGCATCACCATAGCAATAGGACCCGCAAGTTGTAGCGCTACGGCTTCCACACGACTTAGTGAGAACAGCGACTGCCAGGTGTACCATTCGCTGATAAAACCATTCAGCGGAGGAATGGCTGATATCGCGAGGCAACCAATCAGGCATGCTGCGGCTGTCCACGGCATCCGTTTCGCCAGTGCCCCCATTTTTTCCATGTCGTGGGTATGCAAACGCGAAATAATTGCGCCCGCGCCGAGAAACAGCAGCCCTTTGAACAGCGCATGGTTGAGCAGATGAAACAGCGCGCCGAGCAGTCCAACAACGGTGAGCAGCGGGTCGTGCAGTGACAGACCGACCATCGCCACACCGACCGCCAGCAAAATAATGCCGACATTTTCGACGGTACTCCAGGCCAGCAGCCGTTTGATATCCTGTTCCGCCAGCGCATACAGCACGCCCAGGAGCGCGGAGATTGCGCCGAACGCCATCACCAGAATGCCCCACCACAGCGGCAAACCCGTTTGCGCCAGCAGATCCATCGCTACTTTCAGGATGCCGAAAATACCGATTTTGACCATTACGCCAGACATCAACGCCGAAGCGTGCGATGGTGCGGCAGGGTGAGCGCGTGGCAACCAGCTGTGCAACGGCATCATCCCGGCTTTCGCGCCAAAACCGAAGAAGGCCAGCAGGAACACCGCCGACGCCAGCCCCGGAGAAAGTGAAAGCGTGCGGAAACTGGCAAAATCGAGGCTGCCGCTTTCGCGCCCCATCAGCAAGAAGGCGATCATAATCAGCACCGATCCGGCGTGGGCGATAAAAAAGTAGAGCATGCCAGCGTTGATCGACGTTTTATCCTGCTTGGCAATGACCAGAAACCAGGAAGACAGCGACATCATTTCAAACAGCACGATGAACCAAAAAGCGTTGTCCATCACCAGCAGGGCAACCATCGATGCGATGAAAATATTCATAAAGAAGCCCATCGCCGCCGCGCCTTTACCCTCGTATTCGCGCATATAAGTCAATGAATAGAGCGAACAAACCACCACCAGCAAGGAGATAACCAGCACCATAAATGCCGAGAGGCTATCCATTCGCAGGGTTAAATCGGCAAATTCAAAAGGTGTGGCAAAACGGGCGACTAAAGTTACGCCTGCATGTAATTGCGTAATTCCGCTGATGATGCCAATCACGCCGCCCACCAGCGATGTGATGCCGGAAAGCTTAATAGCCAGTCTGTCCAGACCGAGTAAAAACAGCGAAGCCAGACTGGCAAACAGATAGGGGATCAGCGACCAGGTTAATAATTGCAGGGCATCCATTAGCGTTGCTCCTGAGTGAGGGAAAGGGGATTCTCCCCGCCATTGGCAAACCAGCTTGCGGCAAGGCGCTGTTTTTCTTTCATCTGACGTTGCAGGCTATCGTCGGTGATCAGCCGTAACGCCTGATTCGGACAAGCGCGAACGCAGGCCGGACCTTCTGGCAAGAAATCACACAGGTCGCATTTCACCGCGACGGTCTGGACACCCGGTTCCCAGCGCAGCAAAGCATGTTGGGTCGACACGTTTTCTTCGCCGTCTTTGAGTGAGCCCTCAGCCTGAAAAACATATTGCGCAGGGGCATTCACCGGACGGCTTCCTGAAGCGCTGATTGCGCCAAATGGGCAGACCACGGCGCAAAGCTTGCAACCAATACAAAGGCTTTCGTTGAGTTGGATCGCATCATCCCTCTGGGAGATGGCATTGACCGGGCAGACCTGCAGGCAAGGGGCTTCCTCACAGTGATGACACACGACAGGGGCAGTGAGTGTTGACGTCTTCGCCAGGGCCAGGCGCGGGTGTTGCTGTAAACCTTGCGTTTTATGCACGTCCGAACAGGCAGCGAGACAGGTATTACATCCTGTACACCACAGTGGTTCGGCCACCACAAAGCGGTTCATGTCGGCTCCTTGAAAATGATATGAAACATTGCATTTCATATTGCATAAAGGATGCCAGTCTGATTAATTTAATATATTCAATGAGTTATGTGTTAACTGGATTCTGAACGGTACAAAAATGATGGTCATTAACGTTCAGCAATAAATAGATTCGACACCCGTGTCGCAGGGGAAAGCGAGAATGTGATCTTGATCACGAGAAGTGAGGTGTGCTGACCGCAAGCGCAGCCAGCACGGAATGGAGCAAAGTAATCAGGCGTGTTCTTTCAGCCAGTTCAGCACAACGTCGTGGTGATTGCTGGTTTTGAAATCGTCAAAAACATGTTCGATTTTGCCATCAGCGTCAATCAGGAAGCTGATGCGATGAATACCATCGTAGGTTTTGCCCATGAAGGACTTTTCACCCCAGACGCCGAATTGTTCGCACACCTGGTGGTCCTCATCAGACAGGAGCGTAAAGTTAAGCAGCTCTTTTTCCGCAAAACGGGAGAGTTTTTCGGGTTTATCGGTGCTGATACCCAGCACATCAACGCCCGCTTTTTTCAACTCATCCATGTTATCGCGTAAGCCGCAGGCCTGTACGGTACAGCCGGGGGTCATGGCTTTCGGGTAGAAATAAACCAGAACACGCTGTCCCTGGAAGTCGGTCAAATTAACTTGTTCTCCGTCTTGATCCGGCAAGCTAAATTTCGGTGCGATATCACCGGCTTTCAGTGGATTCATTACTTAACTCCATCCTGTTCATCATGTTGGGAATAATTGACGACGTTAATACTGCCTTGTGCATTGAGTTCTGTACATAGGGCTTTGAACGCTTGCTCAATATTTGCTGCGTCCGCAGATGCGGGGCTGTGGGCGGTTATCTGAATATGCAACTGCGCAGCCCGTTCATTTTCAGCAGGTTGCGTGCGTGACACCAGCTCCGCAATGTTCATATGATGCGCGTCGAAAAGTGCTGTGAAGCGTTCAATTAAATGCGGGGAGTCTGCCACATCGACCTGAACCCAGACAGATGCTGGCATTGGCGGACGCGGACGCGCCGTCGTGCGCTTCATCACGATTAAAAGATCCAGTTCGGCACCTTTCAACGGTAACGTTGATTCAATCAGAGTAATGGCATTCCATGAACCGGAAAGCAGCATGATAAACGTGAACTCTTCTCCCAGCATCGCCAGGCGACTGTCTTCAATATTACAGCCGCAACTACTGACATGACGGGTGATGGTGTTCACTATTCCAGGGCGATCGGCACCCAACGCAGTGATCACCAGATAATGTTGCGATGACAGTGTCAAACTGGTTATTCCTTCAAGGGGTGAGTTGTTCTTAAGGAAAGCATAAAAAAAACATGCATACAACAATCAGAACGGTTCTGTCTGCTTGCTTTTAATGCCATACCAAACGTACCATTGAGACACTTGTTTGCACAGAGGATGGCCCATGTTCACGGGAAGTATTGTCGCGATTGTTACTCCGATGGATGAAAAAGGTAATGTCTGTCGGGCTAGCTTGAAAAAACTGATTGATTATCATGTCGCCAGCGGTACTTCGGCGATCGTTTCTGTTGGCACCACTGGCGAGTCCGCTACCTTAAATCATGACGAACATGCTGATGTGGTGATGATGACGCTGGAGCTGGCTGACGGGCGCATTCCGGTGATTGCCGGGACCGGTGCTAACGCTACTGCGGAAGCCATTAGCCTGACGCAGCGCTTCAATGACAGCGGTATCGTCGGCTGCCTGACGGTAACCCCTTACTACAATCGTCCGTCGCAAGAAGGTTTGTATCAGCATTTCAAAGCCATCGCTGAACATACTGACCTGCCGCAAATTCTGTATAATGTGCCGTCCCGTACTGGCTGCGATCTGCTCCCGGAAACGGTGGGCCGTCTGGCGAAAGTAAAAAATATTATCGGAATCAAAGAGGCAACAGGGAACTTAACGCGTGTAAACCAGATCAAAGAGCTGGTTTCAGATGATTTTGTTCTGCTGAGCGGCGATGATGCGAGCGCGCTGGACTTCATGCAATTAGGCGGTCATGGGGTTATTTCCGTTACGGCTAACGTCGCAGCGCGTGATATGGCCCAGATGTGCAAACTGGCAGCAGAAGGGCATTTTGCCGAGGCACGCGTTATTAATCAGCGTCTGATGCCATTACACAACAAACTATTTGTCGAACCCAATCCAATCCCGGTGAAATGGGCATGTAAGGAACTGGGTCTTGTGGCGACCGATACGCTGCGCCTGCCAATGACACCTATCACCGACAGTGGTCGTGAGACGGTCAGAGCGGCGCTTAAGCATGCCGGTTTGCTGTAAAGTTTAGGGAGATTTGATGGCTTACTCTGTTCAAAAGTCGCGCCTGGCAAAGGTTGCGGGTGTTTCGCTTGTTTTATTACTCGCTGCCTGTAGTTCTGACTCACGCTATAAGCGTCAGGTCAGTGGTGATGAAGCCTACCTGGAAGCGGCACCGCTTGCGGAGCTTCATGCCCCGGCTGGAATGATTTTGCCGGTGACCTCCGGTGATTATGCAATCCCGGTGACCAACGGTAGTGGTGCTGTCGGTAAGGCGCTGGACATTCGTCCACCAGCCCAGCCGCTGGCACTGGTTTCTGGCGCGCGTACCCAGTTCACGGGCGATACCGCTTCATTGCTGGTGGAAAATGGTCGTGGCAATACTCTGTGGCCGCAGGTGGTTAGCGTGCTGCAGGCGAAAAACTACACCATCACCCAACGTGATGATGCTGGTCAGACACTGACCACCGATTGGGTACAATGGAACCGTCTGGACGAAGACGAGCAGTATCGTGGTCGTTATCAAATCTCTGTTAAGCCGCAGGGTTATCAGCAGGCGGTTACGGTTAAACTGCTGAACCTGGAACAGGCGGGCAAACCGGTTGCAGACGCGGCTTCCATGCAGCGTTACAGCACGGAGATGATGAACGTTATTTCCGCCGGTCTGGATAAATCTGCCACTGACGCCGCGAACGCTGCGCAAAATCGTGCCTCCACCACTATGGACGTACAAAGTGCAGCTGATGACACCGGTTTACCAATGCTGGTCGTACGCGGGCCGTTCAATGTGGTTTGGCAACGTCTGCCAGCTGCGCTGGAAAAAGTGGGCATGAAAGTGACCGACAGCACCCGTTCGCAGGGCAACATGGCCGTAACTTACAAGCCGCTGTCTGACAGCGAATGGCACGAACTGGGCGCGAGCGATCCAGGTCTGGCATCCGGTGACTATAAACTGCAGGTTGGCGATTTAGATAACCGCAGCAGCCTACAGTTCATCGATCCGAAAGGTCATACTCTGACTCAGAGTCAGAATGACGCGCTGGTATCTGTCTTCCAGGCTGCGTTTAGCAAGTAAAAATACAGGGCTGGAGTCATCCGGCCCTTTTTTCTGATATGATACGCAAACGTGTGCGTCGGCAGAAAAACGCGATTTTAGCGGTAATTCGCACGAAATTTGTTTGTCGGACGTAGGTCGGATAAGGCGTTCACGCCGCATCCGACAAAACATCCGGCACACCAGACAGCAATAGATTTTAAAACGTTAATTCACACCCAGGAGTGATAAAGATGCAAAAGCAAGCTGAGTTGTATCGTGGTAAAGCGAAAACCGTATACAGCACGGAAAACCCGGACCTGTTGGTGCTCGAATTCCGCAATGATACGTCAGCAGGGGATGGCGCGCGCATTGAGCAGTTTGATCGCAAAGGTATGGTGAACAACAAGTTCAACTACTTCATTATGAGCAAACTGGCTGAAGCGGGTATCCCGACTCAAATGGAGCGTCTGCTCTCCGATACCGAATGTCTGGTGAAAAAGCTGGATATGGTGCCGGTTGAGTGTGTCGTGCGTAACCGTGCTGCTGGCTCTCTGGTGAAACGTCTTGGAATCGAAGAAGGTATTGAGCTGAACCCGCCACTGTTCGATCTGTTCCTGAAAAACGACGCCATGCACGATCCGATGGTCAACGAATCTTACTGCGAAACCTTTGGCTGGGTGAGCAAAGAGAACCTGGCGCGTATGAAAGAGCTGACCTACAAAGCGAACGACGTGCTGAAAAAACTGTTCGATGATGCTGGTCTCATTCTGGTCGACTTCAAGCTGGAGTTTGGTCTGTACAAAGGTGAAGTGGTACTGGGCGATGAGTTCTCCCCGGACGGCAGCCGCTTGTGGGACAAAGAAACGCTGGAGAAAATGGACAAAGACCGTTTCCGCCAGAGCCTCGGTGGCCTGATCGAGGCCTATGAAGCCGTCGCCCGCCGCCTGGGTGTACAGCTGGACTGATTTTTCTGTTCATCATCTTGCCGTGCAGCTGGCACGGCAAGACAACCGCTCTCATAAGATGAGTATTGAACGCTCATTCCTCCGCCATTTCATCCCGCTTTCCTGTGGTAATCTTCCTCTGAACCACCTACGATCATTTCTATAATGAATATATTGTTGAGGTATCTATGCGTTGGCAAGGGCGACGTGAAAGTGACAATGTTGAAGACAGGCGCAATAGCTCCGGCGGTCCGTCAATGGGCGGTCCAGGTTTTCGCCTGCCAAGCGGTAAAGGCGGGCTGATTTTACTGATAGTCGTGCTGGTTGCAGGCTACTATGGCGTTGATTTAACCGGGTTGATGACCGGACAGCCGGTTTCCCAACAGCAATCAACACGGTCAATTAGTCCTAATGAAGACGAAGCCGCAAAATTCACTTCGGTGATTTTGGCAACCACGGAAGACACCTGGGGACAGCAATTCGAGAAGATGGGTAAAACCTATCAGCAACCGAAGCTGGTCATGTACCGTGGAATGACGCGCACCGGCTGCGGGGCGGGCCAATCCATTATGGGACCGTTCTATTGCCCGGCGGATGGCACGGTTTATATCGATCTCTCCTTCTATGATGACATGAAAGACAAACTTGGCGCGGATGGCGATTTTGCCCAGGGGTACGTTATCGCCCATGAAGTCGGTCATCATGTGCAGAAACTGTTAGGCATCGAGCCGAAAGTTCGTCAACTGCAACAAAACGCGACGCAGGCGGAAGTGAACCGCTTATCTGTGCGTATGGAACTCCAGGCCGACTGTTTTGCCGGTGTCTGGGGGCATAGTATGCAGCAGCAAGGTGTTCTGGAAACCGGCGATCTGGAAGAGGCGCTGAACGCGGCGCAGGCCATCGGCGATGACCGTTTACAACAGCAAAGTCAGGGGCGAGTAGTACCAGACAGTTTCACACATGGCACTTCTCAGCAACGCTACAGCTGGTTTAAACGTGGTTTCGACAGCGGCGATCCGGCACAATGCAATACTTTTGGTAAAAGCATTTAATTTCCGGGGCAGGGATGGCTGAACTGACTGCGCTTTACACATTAACAGCGCAAATGAAACGTGAAGGGATCCGCCGCTTGCTGGTGTTGAGCGGGGAAGAGGGTTGGTGTTTTGATCATGCGCTTAAGTTGCGTGATGCCTTACCTGGCGACTGGCTGTGGATTTCGCCGCAGCCAGATGCTGAAAACCACTGTTCTCCCTCGGCACTACAAACTTTACTTGGGCGCGAGTTCCGGCATGCGGTATTCGACGCCCGCCACGGCTTTGATGCCGCTGCCTTTGCGGCACTTAGCGGAACGTTGAAAGCGGGAAGCTGGCTGGTTTTGTTACTCCCTGTATGGGAAGAGTGGGAAAACCAACCTGATGCCGACTCGCTGCGATGGAGTGATTGCCCTGACCCTATTGCGACGCCGCATTTTGTCCAGCATCTCAAACGCGTACTTACGGCGAATAACGACGCTATCCTCTGGCGGCAGAACCAGCCGTTCACGTTGGCGCATTTTACTCCCCGTACTGACTGGCACCCCGCGACCGGCGCACCACAGCCAGAACAACAGCAACTCTTACAGCAGCTACTGACCATGCCATTGGGCGTGGCGGTGGTAACGGCTGCGCGTGGGCGCGGTAAATCGGCGCTGGCAGGGCAACTCATTTCTCGTATTGCGGGCAGTGCGATTGTCACCGCGCCCGCAAAAGCGGCAACGTATGTACTGGCACAATTTGCGGGCGAGAAGTTTCGCTTTATTGCGCCGGATGCCTTGTTAGCCAGCGATGAGCAAGCCGACTGGCTGGTGGTCGATGAAGCCGCAGCCATACCTGCGCCGTTGTTGCATCAACTGGTATCGCGTTTTCCTCGAACGTTGTTAACCACTACGGTGCAGGGCTACGAAGGCACGGGACGTGGTTTTTTGCTGAAATTTTGCGCTCGCTTTCCGCATTTACACCGTTTTGAACTGCAACAGCCGATCCGCTGGGCACAGGGATGCCCGCTGGAAAAAATGGTTAGTGAGGCACTGGTTTTTGACGATGAAAACTTCACCCACACACCACAAGGCAATATCGTCATTTCCGCATTTGAACAGACGTTATGGCGAAGCGAGCCACAAACGCCGTTAAAGGTTTATCAATTATTGTCTGGTGCGCACTACCGGACTTCGCCGCTGGATTTACGCCGCATGATGGATGCACCAGGGCAACATTTTTTACAGGCGGCTGGCGAAAACGCGATTGCCGGGGCGCTGTGGCTGGTGGATGAGGGCGGATTATCTCAAGAACTCAGTCAGGCGGTATGGGCAGGTTTTCGTCGCCCGCGGGGTAATCTGGTGGCCCAGTCGCTGGCGGCGCACGGCAGCAATCCACTGGCGGCGACATTGCGCGGAAGGCGGGTTAGCCGGATAGCAGTTCATCCGGCTCGTCAGCGGGAAGGCACAGGTCAGCAACTGATTGCTGGTGCTTTGCAATATACGCATGACCTCGACTATCTTTCGGTGAGTTTTGGTTACACCGGGGAATTATGGCGTTTCTGGCAACGCTGCGGTTTTGTGCTGGTGCGAATGGGTAATCATCGTGAAGCCAGCAGCGGTTGCTATACGGCGATGGCGCTGTTACCGATGAGTGATGCGGGTAAACAGCTGGCTGAACGTGAGCATTACCGTTTACGTCGCGATGCGCAAGCTCTCGCAAAGTGGAATGGCGAAACGCTCCCTGTTGATCCACTAAACGATATCGTGCTTTCTGCCGACGACTGGCTTGAACTGGCCGGTTTTGCTTTCGCTCATCGTCCGCTATTAACGTCGTTAGGTTGCTTAATGCGTCTGTTACAAACCAGCGAAATGGCATTACCGGCGCTGCGTGGGCGTTTACAGAAAAACGCCAGCGACGCGCAGTTATGTACCACACTTAAACTTTCAGGCCGTAAGCTGTTACTGGTCCGTCAGCGGGAAGAGGCCGCGCAGGCGCTATACGCACTTGATGATGTTCGCACTGAGCGTTTGCGCGATCGCATAACGCAATGGCAATTTTTTCACTGACTCCTTCAATTTTCTCCCATGGTCATTGTGAGTCAGCGGCGTAAAATTAATGACATCAGTTAAGGAGTTCGCCATGAAACATGACCATTTTGTTGTTCAAAGCCCGGATAAACCTGCGCAACAGTTGTTACTGCTTTTCCACGGTGTCGGGGATAACCCGGTGGCAATGGGGGAAATAGGTAGCTGGTTTGCGCCGCTATTTCCTGATGCGCTGGTGGTGAGTGTCGGAGGCGCGGAGCCGAGCGGTAATCCGGCGGGGCGTCAGTGGTTTTCGGTGCAGGGTATTACGGAAGATAATCGCCAGGCGCGTGTGGATGCCATCATGCCGACGTTTATTGAGACGGTGCGCTACTGGCAGAAACAGAGCGGAGTAGGGGCTACCGCCACGGCGTTAATCGGTTTCTCTCAAGGCGCGATTATGGCGCTGGAGAGCATTAAAGCCGAACCGGGCCTTGCCTCACGCGTCATTGCCTTTAACGGACGCTATGCGAGCCTGCCGGAAACTGCGTCTACAGCCACGACAATTCACCTGATTCATGGCGGTGAAGATCCGGTTATCGATCTGGCGCATGCGGTTGCGGCGCAGGAAGCGTTAATCAGTGCCGGTGGTGACGTGACGCTGGATATCGTGGAGGATTTAGGCCATGCGATCGACAATCGCAGTATGCAATTTGCTCTGGATCACTTGCGTTATACCATTCCGAAACATTATTTCGACGAAGCGCTAAGCGGCGGTAAGCCTGGCGATGATGATGTGATTGAAATGATGTAATAATAGCCGGGTAGGTCTGATAAGACTGTATCAGGCATCATGGCCGGATGCGGCGTTAACGCCTTATCCGGCCACTTAGCTTACTTCTTCGGTTGATCCTTTTTCGGCCAGTCGTCGTCATCGTCCCACTTATCGTTGAAATCACGATGCGGGGGAAGCTCCGGCTTGTTGGCGAGAAATTTCTTATGGTCGACGCGCTTGAGATCTTTAATCACGTTCAGCAGGACGCCTACCAAAAAGACAATCACCAGAATCCACCAATATTTAGCCAGCCAGTCCATGCTTATTTCCTCTTGCAGAACCACTCATCAGGCGACGAGCTGTTCCATGATACGTTGATACATACGGGCAAGTAGCTGCAGGTCGGCAGCGTTCACACATTCATTAATTTTATGAATAGTGGCATTGACCGGCCCGAGTTCCACCACCTGCGCCCCCATGCGGGCAATAAAGCGCCCGTCGGACGTTCCGCCTGTGGTCAGTAGCTGCGGTTTAATTTCATTATAGTGCTCAACCGCGTTAACGACCGCATCCACCAGTTTACCGCGCGCGGTCAAAAATGGCTGCCCGGAAAGCCACCAATCCACCGTATAGCGCAGTTGATGTTTTTCAAGCAGGGCAAGTACCTGCGCTTTGATCATCTCATCCGTCAGTTCGGTGCTGAAGCGGAAGTTAAACTGCACAAACAGTTCACCCGGAATAACGTTGTTACTGCCCGTTCCCGCCTGAATATTGGCAATCTGCATACTGGTCGCCGGGAAGAATTCATTGCCCTGATCCCACTCAATAGCCACTAATTCATTAAGGAAAGGTGCTGCGCGATGTACCGGATTGTCAGCCAGATGTGGGTAGGCAACATGCCCCTGCACGCCATGAATGGTGAGGTTGCAGGTTAACGATCCGCGACGACCATTTTTCACCACATCACCAACCACTTCGATACTCGACGGTTCGCCAACCAGACAGTAATCGAGACGCTCATTACGCGCCATTAACGCTTCGACGACTTTTACCGTACCGTTGTGGGCACTAGCTTCTTCATCAGAGGTGATCAGAAATGCCAGTCGCCCCGTATGGTTGGGATGTTGTGCGACAAAGCGTTCTGCCGCTACCACCATCGCCGCCAGCGAGCCTTTCATATCTGCCGCACCGCGCCCGAATAACATGCCGTCACGAATGGTTGGTTCAAACGGCGGATTGATCCAACGGTCGGCGTCGCCAGGCGGCACCACGTCGGTATGCCCGGCAAAGGCTAACGTTTCACCCTGCCCACGCCATGCCCAAAAATTCTGCGTATCGGCAAAGTCCATGCGTTCAACGGTAAAACCGATCGCCTGCAAACGTTCAATCAACAAAGCCTGGCATCCTGCGTCATCAGGACTCAGGGAAGGGCGGCGAATAAGCTGTTGTGTCAGCTCAATAACCGGGCACGACATAGACTACACCTCATGGAAAAATTGCTGATAACTGGATTCACTGAAACCCAGCAGCATAGGCTTACCAGGCGCGCAGAGCAATGGACGTTTGATAATTGCAGGCATTTCAGTCATTAATGTCGCCGCAGAGGCCGCATCGGTGATTTTATTGCGGGTGGTTTCGTCCAGTTTACGCCAGGTTGTACCACGGGTGTTGAGTAACGCTTCCCAGCCTAATTCGTTGATAAAACCGTTCAATAATTCGCTGTCCAATCCATCGACGCGGTAATCATGAAAGCGATAGTCGATGTTATTGGCTTCCAGCCAACGGCGAGCCTTTTTAATGGTGTCACAATTTTTGATGCCGTAAAGTGTAACCATAATGAATCCTTTTTCGATTTATGAGAATAAATACTCATTTAAGGGTGAAAACATTTTGCCTGCAAATGATCATTAGGAAATATAACATTATCGAAGTATTCAAATTAACAACTATTAAATAACATTAAACATTTTTAACGTAAACATTAAGAATATTCATCTTGTTATCTGTCTGTATTTTAACCAGAATTAAATCAGTATTAGATGCCGTATGAATATCTCGAAATGTTGCTGTGTATCACATACAAATTATCACCGCAGGACCATAGTATTTACATAAGGTTTGTCCCCCGGAGGTAGTCATCGCAGCAATCGAGTAAATTAGCTTCACCACGGTATATTGTTTCCGTAGAATACCCATAATTATAAGAGAGGTTGTTATGATTGAACGTGAACTGGGGAACTGGAAAGACTTTATCGAAGTTATGCTTCGTAAGTAATTCCTGAGACAAAGTACAAACAGCAAGAACCCGCTGAGCAGGTTCTTAATCGGAAAATTGAAAAAGGCGACACATTAGCATGTCGCCTTTTTTATTGCTTATTCCGGGCGCGGCTTCAGCGGGAAGCGGCGGCGCACCAGCACAAAGAACAGCGGCACGAAGTAAATAGCCAGAATAGTGGCCGAAATCATCCCGCCCATTACGCCAGTACCCACCGCATGCTGACCACCGGAACCGGCACCCGTGCTGGTTGCCATTGGCAATACGCCGAAGATAAATGCCAGCGAAGTCATCAGAATCGGGCGTAAACGCTGACGGCAGGCGTGGAGCGTCGCTTCAAACAGGTCGTGGCCTTTTTGGTTCATCTCGTTAGCAAACTCGACGATCAGGATGGCGTTTTTCGCCGATAAACCAATGACCGTTAACAGGCCCACCTGGAAGTAAACGTCGTTTTCCAGCCCGCGCATCCAGGTTGCCAGCAGCGCGCCGATAACCCCCAGCGGCACGACCAGCATTACCGAGAACGGCACCGACCAGCTTTCATACAACGCCGCAAGACACAGGAATACCACCAGCAAGGAAATGGCGTACAGCGCCGGAGCCTGCGCGCCGGAAAGCCGCTCCTGATACGACATCGCCGTCCACTCCAGACCAAAGCCGTTTGGCAACTGCTTCACTAACGATTCCATAATATCCATCGCCGTACCGGTACTGACTCCTGGTGCGGCTTCCCCAACAATCTCAACCGCAGAATATCCGTTATAGCGTTCCAGACGCGGCGAGCCTGTCTCCCAGCGTGAGGTCGCGAAAGCAGAGAAGGGCACCATGCCGCCATCTTTATTTCGGACATACCAGAGATTGATGTCATCTGGCAGCATGCGATACGGCGCAGCTGCCTGCACATAGACTTTCTTCACGCGACCGCGATCCATAAAGTCATTCACATAGCTCGAACCCCAGGCGGTTTGCAGTGTGTCGTTAATATCGTCGATAGCAACGCCCAGCGCCTGAGCTTTACGCTGGTCGATATCAATCTGCAACTGCGGACTGTCGTCGAGGCCGTTATGGCGCACACGGGTTAGCTCCGGGTTTTCCGCCGCCAGCGCCAGCAACTGGTTACGTGCTGCCATCAGCGCATCGTGACCCGCTCCAGCGTGGTCCTGCAACTCCATATCAAAACCCGCAGAACTGCCAAGACCGCTAATTGCTGGCGGGCTGCTGGCGATAACGCGAGCTTCTTTAATCTTGTTAAACGCCTTCGTTGCACGTTCGATAATGGCAAACGAGGTGCCGGTCTTACTGTCGCGTTCGCTCCAGTCTTTCAGGCGGATAAACATTCGCGCCACGTTTTGCCCGTTACCCCCAGGGCCAGAACCCACGGTGGCAAACACCGACATGATGTTGTCTTTTTCATGGGTGAAGTAATATTTCTCGATTTGCTCAACGACTTTCAGGGTCTGTTGCTGGGTTGAACCGCTGGGCAACTGTACCGAGGTAGTAAACATGCCCCGGTCTTCCAGTGGCAAGAACGACGTCGGCAAACGCAGGAACAGGAACACCATGCCGCCAAGCAGCAGGACATAAATCACAATCCAGCGCAGGCTACGGTGGAGAATTTTCGCCACCCCTTTTTCGTAGCGTTCGGCGTTGCGGTTAAACATCTGGTTAAACCAGGCAAAAAAGCCTTTTTGCCCGTGATGCTCACCTTTTTTCAGTGGCTTAAGTAGCGTGGCACACAGAGCCGGAGTGAGGATCATCGCTACCAGTACTGACAGCACCATCGCTGCAACAATGGTAATAGAGAACTGGCGATAGATGGCACCGGTGGTGCCGCCGAAGAAGGCCATTGGTACAAATACCGCCGAAAGCACCATCGCAATCCCGACCAGTGCCCCCTGGATCTGCCCCATCGATTTACGTGTGGCTTCGCGAGGAGTGAGTCCTTCCTCACTCATAATACGTTCGACGTTTTCCACCACCACGATGGCATCATCCACCAGCAGACCGATCGCCAGCACCATCGCGAACATGGTTAAGGTGTTGACACTGTAACCGAAGGCGTAAAGCACGGAGAAGGTTCCCATCAACACCACCGGCACGGCGATAGTGGGTATCAGCGTGGCGCGGAAGTTTTGCAGGAACAGATACATAACGAGGAAAACCAGGGCGATAGCTTCCAGAAGCGTTTTCACCACGTCTTCAATGGAGGCTTTAACAAACGAGGTGGTTTCATACGCCACCTTGTATTCCAGTCCGTGTGGAAAATACTGCGCCAGCTCGTCGAGACGATTGAGCACCAGCTCCGCTGTCGCCATTTCGTTCGCGCCGGAGGCCAGTTTTACCCCCAGCCCGGAGGCTGGCTTACCATTGAAGCGGCTAAGATAATCGTATTTTTCCGCCCCCATTTCGATGGTGGCGACATCGCCCAGCCTTACCTCTGAGCCGTCCTGATTCACCCGCAAGGTGATATCGCGGAACTGTTCTGGTGTTTGCAGCAGTGACTGGGCGTTAATGGTGGCGTTGAGCGCCTGCTTATCGACGGAAGGCGTACCACCAAGTTGCCCAACCGCAATCTGCGCGTTCTGTGACTCAATGGCATCAGTGACATCTTTAGCCGTCATCTGGAAACTGTTGAGTTTCGCCGGGTCCAGCCAGATACGCATGGAATATTGCGAACCATAGGCATCGATATCCCCGACGCCATTCACGCGGCTTAACGGATCCTGAATATTACTGGCAACGTAATCGGCAATATCTTGTTTATCCATCGAACCATCGGTAGAGACGAAGGCAATGGTCAGAATGTTGGTATCGCCGGTTTTACGCACCGTCACGCCCTGATTTTGCACCGCCTGCGGTAACTTTCGCATGGCTGATTGCAGCTGGTTTTGTACTTGCTGCACGGCTTCGTCCGGATCGGTGCCTGCTTTAAAACTTAAAGTGACAGATGCCTGGCCGGTGCCACTGCTCTGAGACGACATATACATGAGATTATCGAGGCCGGTCATATTTTGCTCGATAACCTGGGTCACGGTGTTTTCCAGCGTCTGGGCCGATGCGCCGGGATAGTTAGCGGTCACTCGCACATTCGGTGGCGCGAGATCGGGGTATTGTTCAACGGGCAATGAAAAAATCGCCAGGGTACCTGTCAGACACAACAGGATTGCCAGCACCCAGGCAAAAATGGGGCGATCAATAAAGAAATTCGCCATTAAAAGAGGACCTCGTGTTTCTGCGTATCGTTGTAGGCATGACTTGCTTCACTGTAGCGGCAAGGTACGAGCCAATCGTGGAGAAAAAAAGGAGTTAATGTAAATTATCATGCCCTTTTATACTGAACCTTAAGTGCCACTATTCTTTGGTCAATAAGAGGCATTACATCAGCTGACTTTCCTCACCCTCCGCAGAGCGAAAGCTAATACTCACTAACGTGCCGCCGCCGGAAGGTTGCGAAAAAGTCAGCGTCCCACTCAATCTTTCCGCGCGTTCGCGCATGATATTCAGACCATAATGGCCTTCGGGTTCTTTCGGTTCACCGATACCAATCCCGTTGTCGCGAATATAGACTGTGTGATTGCCATCCGGCGCGGTGACGCAGCTAACGGCGATTTCGCTGGCGTTGGCGTGCTTCATCGCATTCAGCACCGCTTCGCGAATAATTTGCAACAAATGCACCTGCATTTGCGCATCCAGCGCCAGGGTTGGCAGACGGCAGTCGAGGGTCAGTTTGGCGCTGGTTTGATTTTGTAACGTATCCAGCATTTCCCTCAACGCGGAGGGGAGATCCGCCTGCTGTAGCGTCAGGCGGAAAGTAGTCAACAGCTCGCGTAACTGCCGATAAGCATCATTCAACGCCTGGGAAAAATCGGCCATGATACTTTGTGCGGTGGCGTTATCTTCCGGTATCGAACGCTTCAGTAACGTCAACTGGATACGTAAGTAAGAAAGTACCTGAGCCAGCGAGTCGTGCAATTCGCGGGCGATGGTCGCACGTTCTTCCATCAACAATAACTGCTGAAAATGCTTCTGCGCCTGATTAAAGTACAAACCGCGTCCCAGCATCGACGAAACGCTGTTAAGCAGCGGTTCTGATGATGAAACGTGACTATTTTGCCAGTGCAGTTCGCCGTAAACCGTCTCTTGCATTGTCACCGGTAAAATCTGCATCGGCAATTCCGGGTTTGGCTGCCCTTCGCTAATCCGCCAGTTGTCACCGACATTTAACTCCAGATATTCAGCCGCTTCATTGTCGCGAACAATCTGCAAAATATGGCGGAAACAATGCACATCAATCTGGCTGGTGTTTAGCGCCTGCGAACACTGATACAACACCTCCAGACGACGCTTGGCCTCGTGGAGATCGCGGGTCTTTTCTTCTACTGACGCCTCCAGCGAACGGTACAATTTATGCAGCTCGCTCGACATCTGGTTAAAGGTTTTTGCAAGCAGGCCAAGCTCATTCGGCAGGCTGGTATCCAGCGGCGGCGAGTCGAACTGCCCGTGTTCAATACGCTGACTGGCGGTAACCAGCTGATTCAGCGGGGCAACCACCTGATGGCGTATGCGGCGCAAAGTAAAAAAGACCAGCGTGAAAATACCGATGCCGCCAGCCAGGGAAATCGCCACCACCAGCAGCATTTTGCGTTCAGCGTAGTGCTGTAAAGCCAGCACGAACAGGTCTATCTGATTAACATAATTATTAATATTGGCCTGATACCACGGCAAATCGCCCTTGCTGAGCCGATTATTCATCTCCAGCCAGTTGGCATTCAGATGCGCATAGCGGGTTTTTACTGCCTCTGGCACATACCAGACGTTGAGATTGGTTAATACCGGTGAATGCAGTGCCTGCTGAAATAACTGGCGATGTGCATTGAGTTGTGGACTGCCACTTTGCAAATCGTAGCCCAGGCGGTAACTCTGCATACGCAGCGATCCGGCAATATTGATAGCCTCAGCGTCGCGTAAACTGCTCGCCAGCGTTAGCAGAGCGATACCCGTGGAAAGAATCGACAGCAGCACAATGTAAAAAAAGGCCCGGGCCAGACTGGCCGAGACGGGTCGTTTAACAATCACACGCGTCTTCTCCACAAAAAATCATTAATGTTCCAGTTCGCTGAAACGCAATTTAGTCAGTGATGGGATTATTTGATCTGCCACAGTTTATAGCGAAATAGTGACTTATTCTGGGCACATGAACATTGCCGATTCCCCTGTAAGTCGGGTAATAACAACACTCATATAAAGAATAAGGTTTTTACAACCAAAAAAGAAGGTCGTTATGAATCGTTTTATTATGGCCAACAGTCAGCAATGTCTGGGTTGTCATGCTTGTGAAATCGCCTGTGTCATGGCTCACAATGACGAGCAACATGTCCTGAGCCAACGCCATTTTCATCCCCGAATTACGGTTATCAAACATCAGCAGCAACGTAGTGCAGTGACCTGTCACCATTGTGAAGATGCGCCCTGCGCCCGTAGCTGCCCTAATGGCGCAATCAGCCACGTTGATGACAGCATTCAGGTCAATCAGCAAAAGTGTATTGGCTGTAAATCCTGCGTGGTGGCCTGTCCATTTGGTACGATGCAAATCGTCCTGACACCCGTTGCGGCTGGCAAAGTTAAAGCCACGGCGCATAAATGCGACCTTTGTGCAGGGCGCGAAAACGGTCCTGCCTGTGTCGAGAATTGCCCGGCAGACGCGCTGCAACTGGTCACTGATGCCGCACTCTCCGGCATAGCGAAATCCCGCCGCTTGCGCACAGCACGTCAGGAACATCAACCGTGGCATGCCAGTACCGCGGCACAAGAAATGCCGGTAATGAGTAAAGTCGAGCAAATGCAGGCAACGCCCGCGCGTGGCGAGCCGGACAAACTGGCGATTGAAGCGCGCAAAACCGGTTTTGATGAAATTTATCTGCCATTCCGTGCCGATCAGGCACAACGGGAAGCCTCGCGCTGCCTTAAGTGCGGCGAGCACAGCGTTTGTGAATGGACCTGCCCGCTGCATAACCATATACCGCAGTGGATTGAACTGGTGAAAGCCGGAAACATCGACGCCGCCGTCGAGCTTTCTCACCAGACCAACACCCTGCCGGAAATTACCGGACGCGTTTGCCCGCAAGACCGTTTGTGTGAAGGTGCCTGTACTATTCGCGATGAGCACGGCGCAGTAACTATCGGCAACATTGAACGCTACATTTCAGATCAGGCGTTGGCGAAAGGTTGGCGTCCTGACTTAAGTCATGTCACCAAAGTGGACAAGCGGGTGGCGATTATCGGTGCAGGTCCGGCAGGGCTGGCCTGTGCGGATGTTCTGACCCGCAATGGCGTAGAGGTGACGGTGTACGATCGCCATCCAGAAATCGGTGGCTTGCTCACTTTCGGCATTCCTTCTTTCAAACTGGATAAATCCCTGCTGGCACGCCGTCGGGAAATCTTCAGCGCGATGGGGATTCACTTCGAACTCAATTGTGAAGTGGGTAAAGATGTCTCTTTGGATTCGCTTTTGGAACAATACGACGCGGTCTTCGTTGGCGTAGGCACTTACCGTTCCATGAAAGCGGGTTTACCCAATGAAGATGCGCCGGGCGTTTATGACGCCCTGCCGTTCCTCATCGCCAACACTAAACAGGTGATGGGACTCGAAGAGCTACCGGAAGAGCCGTTTATCAATACCGCCGGACTCAACGTCGTGGTACTGGGCGGCGGCGACACCGCGATGGACTGTGTGCGTACCGCACTGCGCCACGGCGCGAGTAACGTCACCTGCGCTTATCGTCGTGATGAAGCTAACATGCCAGGCTCGAAGAAAGAGGTGAAGAACGCCCGCGAAGAGGGGGCCAACTTCGAATTTAACGTCCAGCCGGTGGCGCTTGAGCTGAATGAGCAAGGTCACGTTTGCGGAATTCGTTTCCTGCGTACGAGTCTTGGCGAGCCGGATGCCCAGGGGCGTCGGCGTCCAGTGCCGGTGGAAGGCAGTGAATTTGTCATGCCAGCCGACGCGGTGATTATGGCGTTTGGCTTCAATCCACACGGGATGCCGTGGCTGGAGTCGCACGGTGTAACGGTAGACAAATGGGGCCGCATCATCGCGGATGTGGAAAGCCAGTACCGTTACCAGACCACCAATCCGAAAATCTTCGCCGGTGGTGACGCCGTGCGTGGTGCGGATCTGGTGGTTACCGCAATGGCAGAAGGACGTCATGCGGCACAGGGGATTATTGACTGGCTGGGGGTAAAATCAGTCAAATCTCACTGATAGCCTGCGCAGACAAACCCGACTTCACAGCGTAAGATAATTGTTCATTTCGCGCTGTGGAGTCGGTATGACGCAACAAATCACCCTCATTAAAGACAAAATTCTCTCCGATAACTATTTCACCCTGCACAACATTACTTACGATCTCACGCGCAAAGATGGCGAAGTTATCCGTCATAAACGTGAAGTTTACGATCGCGGTAATGGTGCGACGATCCTCCTGTACAACGCGAAGAAAAAGACCGTGGTTCTGATTCGTCAGTTCCGTGTCGCTACCTGGGTTAATGGCAATGAAAGCGGGCAGCTGATTGAAACCTGCGCCGGGCTGCTGGATAACGACGAACCGGAAGTGTGCATTCGCAAAGAAGCAATTGAAGAGACGGGCTATGAAGTGGGCGAAGTGCGCAAATTATTTGAACTGTATATGTCGCCTGGCGGTGTGACTGAGCTAATCCACTTTTTTATCGCCGAATACAGTGACAGCCAGCGCGCTAACGCCGGTGGTGGTGTCGAAGATGAAGATATTGAAGTGCTTGAGCTGCCGTTCAGCCAGGCGCTGGAGATGATCAAAACCGGCGAGATACGTGACGGTAAGACGGTGTTATTGCTTAACTATTTGCAAACGTCACATTTAATGGACTGAAAAATAACAATAATATTTCGTTGTTTATTATTGGCTCAATCCGACAAATCCGATTGAGCCGCGCTACCTGCGCAACGAAGATACGACTTGTGCTGTTTGTTTGAACTTCTGGGGTCGTACCGTCCATGCGCTATCGCATTTTCCTTCTCTTTTTTTTCGCTTTGTTGCCGACGTCTTTGGTGTGGGCGGCACCAGCGCAACGGGCGTTTTCCGACTGGCAGGTCACCTGTAATAACCAAAACTTCTGCGTGGCACGTAATACGGGCGATCATAATGGACTGGTGATGACCCTGAGCCGCAGCGCCGGGGCGCATACCGATGCCGTTTTACGTATTGAGCGCGGCGGGTTGAAGTCGCCGGATGCGTCTGAAGGGGAGATAGCGCCACGGCTGCTGTTAGATGGTGAGCCGTTGGCGTTAAGTGGTGACAGGTGGCGGATTTCACCATGGTTACTAGTAACCGATGATACGGCAACTATCACCGCGTTTTTGCAGCTGATTCAGGAAGGGAAGGCAATCACCTTACGCGATGGCAATCAGACCATTTCTCTGAATGGCTTAAAAGCGGCGTTGTTGTTTATTGATGCTCAGCAAAAGCGCGTTGGCAGTGAAACCGCGTGGATAAAGAAAGGGGACGAACCGCCGCTCAGCGTACCGCCTGCGCCTGCGCTGAAAGAGGTCGCGGTGGTTAACCCAACGCCGACGCCACTCTCACTCGAAGAACGCAACGATTTGCTGGATTATGGAAACTGGCGGATGAATGGTCTGCGCTGCTCGCTTGATCCGTTACGTCGTGAGGTGAATGTCACTGCGCTGACCGATGATAAAGCACTGATGATGATTAGCTGTGAGGCAGGGGCCTATAACACCATTGATTTGGCATGGATTGTGTCGCGTAAAAAGCCGCTAGCCTCGCGCCCGGTTCGGTTGCGTTTGCCGTTCAACAACGGTCAGGAGACGAATGAACTGGAACTGATGAACGCAACATTTGATGAGAAATCGCGTGAACTGGTGACCTTAGCGAAAGGGCGCGGATTAAGCGATTGTGGCATTCAGGCGCGTTGGCGCTTTGACGGTCAGCGTTTTCGCCTGGTGCGTTACGCCGCAGAACCCACCTGCGATAACTGGCATGGGCCAGACGCCTGGCCCACGTTGTGGATCACCCGTTAAACAAAATCGCAGATGCGGCCCTAAAAAGCGCACAGACTGTCCCCTCGCCCCTCTGGGGAGAGGGTTAGGGTGAGGGGAACATACAGCATCCGGCGATCACCATCAGGCACCTTTCACTCCCAGCACCTTATGCGCTTTTGCCACAATATTCTCGGCGGTAAAGCCAAAGAACGGGAACAGCTTATCCGCCGGAGCAGATTCCCCGTAACCCGTCATCCCGACAATTGCCCCTTTCAGACCAACATACTTGTACCAGTAATCGGCAATACCTGCTTCCACCGCCACGCGAGCCGCAACGTTAGAAGGCAACACCGACTCCCGATATTCCTCATCCTGGGCATCGAAAATATCGGTCGAGGGCAGGGAAACTACGCGTACATTGCGACCTTCTCCCGCTAATTTCTCTGCCGCTTGCAGGGTGATTTCCATCTCTGAACCGGTGGCAATCAAAATAATATCTGGCTTACCGCCGCTGTCTTTCAGTACATAACCGCCACGAGCAATCTCTTTAACCTGATCCGGCGTACGTTCCACCTGGGCCAGATTCTGCCTGGAGAGGATCAGTGCCGTCGGTCCGTTGTGGCGCTCAACCGCCAGCTTCCAGCCCACCGCTGCTTCCACCTGATCGCACGGTCGCCAGGTGCTGAAATTTGGCGTTAAGCGCAGACTGGCCAGTTGCTCAACAGCCTGGTGCGTAGGACCATCTTCGCCCAGGCCAATTGAGTCGTGGGTATAAACCATAATCTGCCGCGCTTTCATCAGTGCCGCCATCCGCGCGGCGTTACGGGTGTATTCAACAAACATCAGGAACGTCGCGGTATACGGCACAAAGCCGCCGTGGTGCGCAATGCCGTTGGCGATAGCGGTCATGCCAAATTCCCGCACCCCGTAGTGAATGTAGTTGCCCGCCGGATCCTCCTTCAGCGACACAGAACCTTTCCAGATGGTCAGGTTGCTGGGAGCCAGATCCGCCGAACCGCCGAGCAGCTCCGGTAGCATAGGCCCGTAAGCGTTAAGCGTATTTTGCGAAGCCTTACGGGTAGCGATTTTCGCCGGATTCGCCTGCAACTCATTGATATATTTCTGAGTCGTTTTCTCCCAGTCCTTCGGTAAACCACCGCTCATCCGACGGGTAAACTCTTCTGCCAGTTGCGGATGAGCCTTTTTATAGGCGGCAAACTTCTCATTCCAGCTCTGCTGCGCTTTTTCGCCTTTTTCGCGGGCATCCCAGGCGTGATAAATCTCTTTAGGGATCTCAAATGGCGGATGGTGCCAGCCCAGTTTTTGCCGTGCCAATGCCACTTCTTCTTCACCCAGCGGTGCGCCGTGCGCCTCTTCCTTACCTGCTTTATTCGGCGAACCAAAGCCAATCACCGTACGGCAGATAATCAGCGACGGCTTATCTTTCACGCTTTGCGCTTCAAGGATCGCTTCCTTCACCGCCTGTGGATCGTGACCGTCGATCTCGTGGATCACATGCCAGTGATAGGCTTCAAAACGTTTTGCTGTATCGTCGGTAAACCAGCCTTCGGTTTCACCGTCGATGGAAATACCGTTGTGATCGTAAAAACCAATCAGCTTGCCCAGTCCCAGCGTGCCCGCCAGCGAACAGACTTCGTGGGAAATACCTTCCATCAGGCAGCCGTCGCCCATAAACACATAGGTGAAGTGATCGACAATTTCATGATCTGGCTGGTTAAACTGCGCCGCCAGCGTACGCTCTGCTATCGCCAGCCCGACGGCGTTCGCCAAACCTTGTCCAAGTGGACCGGTGGTGGTTTCAACACCAGGCGTATAGCCGATTTCCGGGTGGCCTGGGGTTTTCGAATGCAACTGACGAAAGTTCTTCAGCTCTTCCAGCGGCAGGTCGTAACCGGTCAGATGCAGCAAACTGTAGAGCAGCATCGACGCGTGACCGTTGGAAAGAATAAAGCGGTCGCGATCATACCAGGTTGGGTCGGTAGGATTATGTTTAAGAAAATCGTTCCACAGCACTTCGGCAATATCAGCCATGCCCATCGGCGCGCCGGGATGACCAGAATTGGCTTTTTGTACCGCATCCATACTGAGTGCGCGAATCGCATTGGCAAGGTCTTTTCGGGACATATAACACTCCGAGGCTGGTTTATAGTTTGGCGGCAAGAAGATCTTCCAGTTTGCGTTGATCAACGGCGAACAGACGAATGCCTTCAGACAGTTTTTCTACCGCCATCGCATCCTGATTATGCTCCCAACGGAACTCCGCTTCGCTCATGGGAGCTGGGCGTGGGAACGTCTGAGAAGGTGGGATTAATTTACGTACCACTGGCGAAACTTTTTCCTGCAGCTCCTTCAGCAAATTCGGTGCGATAGTCAGTCGATCGCAGCCGGTTAAGGCGAGGATTTGTTCGGTGCGACGGAAGCTCGCGCCCATCACAATGGTTTCATAGTGGTGTTGCTTATAGTAGTCGTAGATATTGCGTACTGATTTAACGCCTGGATCTTCTTCCACCACATACGGGTCCATCGGCTTGCGTGCCTGATACCAGTCATAAATACGCCCGACAAACGGCGAAATCAGAAAAACGCCTGCTTCTGCACAGGCCCGCGCCTGTGCAAAAGAAAACAGCAGCGTCAGGTTGCAGTTAATACCTTCTTTTTCCAGCTCTTCTGCCGCGCGAATTCCTTCCCAGGTTGAAGCCAGCTTGATCAAAATGCGTGATTTCTCAACGCCTTGTTGCTGATACAAGTCCACCAGATGGCGGGCCTTTTCAATACTCTTTTCTTTATCAAAAGAGAGGCGTGCATCAACTTCTGTTGACACGCGACCGGGTACGATTTTGAGAATTTCAGCACCGAAATTGACCGCCAGTTTGTCACACGCTGCGACCACCTGTTGTTCCTGGGTCTTGCCATTTTTTTTACCCCAGGCGATAGCATCGTCTATTAAATGCTCATATTGTGATAATCCGGCAGCCTTGAGTAACAGCGAAGGATTGGTGGTGGCATCCTGGGGATGATAATGGCGAATGGACTCAATATCGCCGCTGTCTGCCACGACAGTGGTGAACTGTTTGATGCCGTCTAACTCGTTCATAGGAAATACTCCTTGAAAAGTAAAGTGTTAGATGAGTGCGTTAATTCACACTTCTGAGAAATTTCGCTAAACGCATCAAAAAAGCATAGCAGACAGGCATGGTATTGCTGGATTAAGCAGGTAACATCAGTGTTATAGGATTATTACCAAAACATTATATTAATGGTGAGAGTTTGGACTTGCTCAAAGTCTGTAGACTCCGGCAGGGTAATAATGTGCGCCACGTTGTGGGCAGGGGCTGTTGCCCACACACTTTATTTGTGAACGTTACGTGAAAGGAACAACCAAATGGATGACCAGTTAAAACAAAGTGCACTTGATTTCCATGAATTTCCAGTTCCAGGGAAAATCCAGGTTTCTCCAACCAAGCCTCTGGCAACGCAGCGCGATCTGGCGCTGGCCTACTCACCAGGCGTTGCCGCACCTTGTCTTGAAATCGAAAAAGACCCGTTAAAAGCCTACAAATATACCGCGCGTGGTAACCTGGTGGCGGTGATCTCTAACGGTACGGCGGTGCTGGGGTTAGGCAACATTGGCGCGCTGGCAGGCAAACCGGTGATGGAAGGCAAGGGCGTTCTGTTTAAGAAATTCGCCGGGATTGATGTATTTGACATTGAAGTTGATGAACTCGACCCGGACAAATTTATTGAAGTCGTCGCCGCGCTTGAACCGACCTTCGGCGGCATCAACCTCGAAGACATTAAAGCGCCAGAATGTTTCTATATTGAACAGAAACTGCGCGAGCGGATGAATATTCCAGTATTCCACGACGATCAGCACGGCACGGCAATTATCAGCACTGCCGCCATCCTCAACGGCTTGCGCGTGGTGGAGAAAAACATCTCCGACGTGCGGATGGTGGTTTCCGGCGCGGGTGCAGCAGCAATTGCCTGTATGAACCTGCTGGTGGCGCTGGGGCTGCAAAAACATAACATCGTGGTTTGTGATTCAAAAGGCGTTATCTATCAGGGCCGTGAGCCAAATATGGCGGAAACCAAAGCCGCATATGCGGTGGTGGATGACGGCAAACGTACCCTCGATGATGTGATTGAAGGTGCGGATATTTTCCTCGGCTGTTCCGGCCCGAAAGTGCTGACCCAGGAAATGGTTAAGAAAATGGCTCGTGCGCCGATGATCCTGGCGCTGGCGAATCCGGAACCAGAAATTCTGCCGCCGCTGGCGAAAGAAGTGCGTCCGGATGCCATCATCTGTACCGGCCGTTCCGACTACCCGAACCAGGTTAATAACGTGCTTTGCTTCCCGTTCATCTTCCGTGGCGCGTTGGACGTTGGTGCAACTGCCATCAACGAGGAAATGAAACTGGCGGCGGTACGCGCGATTGCAGAACTGGCCCATGCGGAACAGAGCGAAGTCGTTGCTTCGGCGTATGGCGATCAAGATCTGAGCTTCGGCCCGGAATACATCATTCCAAAACCGTTTGATCCGCGTTTGATCGTTAAGATCGCTCCTGCGGTCGCTAAAGCCGCGATGGAGTCGGGCGTGGCGACGCGTCCGATTGCTGATTTCGACGTCTACATCGACAAGCTGACGGAGTTCGTTTACAAAACCAACCTGTTTATGAAGCCGATTTTCTCCCAGGCTCGCAAAGCGCCGAAGCGCGTCGTTCTGCCGGAAGGGGAAGAGGCGCGCGTTCTGCATGCCACTCAGGAACTGGTAACGCTGGGGCTGGCGAAACCGATCCTTATCGGTCGTCCGAACGTGATCGAAATGCGCATTCAGAAACTGGGCTTGCAGATCAAGGCGGGCGTTGATTTTGAGATCGTCAATAACGAATCCGATCCGCGCTTTAAAGAGTACTGGACCGAATACTTCCAGATCATGAAGCGTCGCGGTGTCACTCAGGAGCAGGCGCAGCGTGCGCTGATCAGTAACCCGACAGTGATCGGCGCGATCATGGTTCAGCGTGGCGAAGCCGATGCAATGATTTGCGGTACGGTGGGCGATTATCATGAACACTTTAGCGTGGTGAAAAATGTCTTTGGTTATCGCGATGGCGTTCACACCGCAGGTGCAATGAACGCGCTGCTGTTGCCGAGTGGTAACACCTTTATTGCCGATACCTACGTCAATGATGAGCCTGATGCAGAAGAGCTGGCGGAGATCACCTTGATGGCGGCAGAAACTGTTCGTCGTTTTGGTATTGAACCGCGTGTGGCTCTGTTGTCGCACTCCAACTTTGGTTCTTCTGACTGCCCGTCGTCGAGCAAAATGCGTCAGGCGCTGGAACTGGTCAGGGAACGTGCGCCAGAACTGATGATTGATGGTGAAATGCACGGCGATGCAGCGCTGGTGGAAGCGATTCGCAACGACCGTATGCCGGACAGCCCTTTGAAAGGTTCCGCTAATATTCTGGTGATGCCGAACATGGAAGCTGCCCGCATTAGTTACAACTTACTGCGCGTTTCCAGCTCGGAAGGTGTGACTGTCGGTCCGGTGCTGATGGGCGTGGCGAAGCCGGTTCACGTGTTAACGCCGATCGCATCGGTACGTCGTATCGTCAACATGGTGGCGCTGGCCGTGGTTGAAGCGCAAACCCAACCGCTGTAATTCTTTTTTAACTCTCACGCTTACCCTGAATATTCAGGGTAAGCGGTTTAGCTGCAATATATTAGTAAAGTTTATTACTGAGTTTGCGAATAATAAAAAAAGCAGTATATAAAATATCTCGATATTATTTTATTTATATTCATGCGTTGCATATGAAAGTTTATGCACCACAGCAAATATCTCTCCATTCTTAGTGATCTACTTCACCTTTTAAACGCGCTTGCCGAATTTTGTTATTTACTCTGACGAAAAATTGTCACGATACACGAAAGTTTTTCACAGGCGGCGACTCATGGATAAAGAACGCATCATTCAGGAATTTGTGCCCGGTAAACAGGTCACACTGGCGCATCTCATCGCGCATCCCGGCGAGGAACTGGCGAAGAAAATCGGCGTTCCGGATGCGGGCGCAATCGGCATTATGACGCTAACTCCCGGAGAAACGGCGATGATCGCCGGTGATTTAGCGTTGAAAGCCGCCGATGTGCATATCGGTTTTCTCGACCGTTTTAGCGGCGCGCTGGTGATTTATGGCTCGGTGGGCGCAGTAGAAGAAGCGTTATCACAAACCGTCAGTGGTTTAGGACGCTTATTAAATTATACGCTTTGTGAAATGACCAAAAGTTAATACGAGGCATTCATGAAACGAATTGCGTTTGTGGGTACCGTCGGGGCAGGAAAAACAACGTTATTTAATGCGTTGCAGGGGAATTATACCCTCGCAAGAAAAACACAGGCCGTGGAATTTAATGATAATGGCGATATTGATACGCCGGGTGAATATTTTAGCCATCCCCGCTGGTATCACGCCTTAATTACCACGCTACAGGATGTGGACATGCTGATCTATGTCCACGGCGCGAATGACCCGGAAAGTCGGTTGCCTGCCGGGTTGCTGGATATTGGCGTCAGCAAACGGCAAATCGCCGTCATCAGTAAAACGGACATGCCAGATGCTGACGTCGCCGCAACGCGAAAGTTATTGCTTGAGACGGGCTTCGAAGAGCCGATTTTCGAGCTAAACAGCCACGACCCGCAAAGCGTGCAGCAACTGGTGGATTATCTGGCATCTCTCACCAAACAGGAGGAAGCAGGTGAAAAAACTCATCACAGCGAATGATATTCGTGAAGCACACGCGCGCGGCGAACAGGCAATGTCCGTGGTTCTGCGCGCCAGCATTATTACCCCGGAAGCCCGTGAAGTGGCGGATCTGTTGGGTTTTACCATCACCGAATGTGATGAATCGACTGCGGTAACGACGTCCGTTCCCGCCAGCGTGCCAGCCGATAAAACCGAAAGCCAGCGCATCCGCGAAACCATCATCGCCCAGCTACCGGAAGGCCAGTTTACCGAAAGCCTGGTCGCGCAACTGATGGAAAAAGTGATGAAGGAAAAACAGTCACTGGAGCAGGGTGCAATGCAGCCGAGTTTCAAATCGGTGACCGGCAAAGGCGGCATCAAAGTGATTGATGGCAGCAGCGTCAAGTTTGGTCGTTTCGATGGCGCGGAACCGCACTGCGTAGGCTTGACTGATCTCGTGACCGGAGACGACGGCAGCAGTATGGCCGCTGGTTTCATGCAGTGGGAGAACGCCTTCTTTCCGTGGACCCTGAACTACGACGAAATCGACATGGTGCTGGAAGGGGAGCTGCATGTTCGCCACGAAGGCGAAACTATGATCGCCAAAGCGGGCGATGTGATGTTTATCCCGAAAGGCTCCAGTATCGAATTTGGTACGACATCCAGCGTGAAATTCCTGTATGTCGCCTGGCCGGCTAACTGGCAATCCCTATGAAAGATTTCATCACCGAAGCATGGCTAAGAGCGAACCATACGCTCAGCGAAGGCGCAGAGATCCATCTCCCTGCGGACAGTCGCCTGACGCCCTCTGCCCGGGAGTTACTGGAAAGCCGCCATCTGCGCATCAAGTTTATTGACGAGCAGGGCCGCCTGTTTGTTGACGATGAACAGCAGCAGCCGCAGCCCGTTCACGGGCTTACCAGTAGCGATGAACATCCGCAGGCGTGCTGCGAACTGTGCCGCCAGCCGGTGGCAAAAAAGCCGGATACGCTGACTCACCTGTCGGCGGAAAAAATGGTTGCCAAAAGCGATCCGCGCCTGGCTTTTCGCGCGGTTCTCGACAGCACCATTGCGCTGGCAGTGTGGCTGCAAATTGAACTGGCGGAACCGTGGCAGCCGTGGCTGGCGGATATCCGTTCGCGTCTTGGCAACATTATGCGTGCCGATGCGCTGGGGGAACCGCTGGCCTGCCAGGCGATTGTCGGGCTTTCTGACGAAGATCTGCATCGGCTTTCTCACCAGCCGCTGCGTTATCTCGACCACGATCATCTGGTGCCGGAAGCCAGCCACGGGCGCGATGCGGCGTTGCTAAATCTGCTACGCACCAAAGTGCGGGAAACCGAAACCGTAGCGGCGCAGGTCTTTATCACCCGCAGCTTTGAAGTATTACGCCCGGACATTTTGCAGGCGCTGAACCGCCTTTCGAGCACGGTCTACGTGATGATGATCCTGAGCGTAGCGAAACAACCGCTAACGGTGAAGCAGATCCAACAACGACTGGGGGAAACGCAATGATTATTAAACGTTGTCGTGAACTGGCGTTGCGAGCGCCCGCCAGAGTAGTTTTTCCGGATGCGTTAGATCAACGTGTGCTGAAAGCTGCGCAATATTTACATCAACAAGGTCTGGCAACGCCCATTCTGGTCGCCAATCCGTTTGAACTTCGTCAGTTTGCGCTCAGTCATGGCGTGGCGATGGACGGGCTACAGGTGATTGATCCGCATGGCAACCTCGCAATGCGGGAAGAATTTGCTCATCGCTGGCTGGCCCGCGCGGGCGAAAAAACGCCGCCGGATGCGCTGGAAAAACTTACCGATCCGCTGATGTTCGCCGCCGCAATGGTCAGCGCCGGCAAAGCGGATGTCTGTATCGCGGGCAACCTCTCTTCCACGGCGAATGTGCTGCGTGCCGGATTACGCATTATCGGCTTGCAGCCAGGCTGTAAAACGCTCTCATCCATTTTCCTGATGCTGCCACAGTACAGCGGTCCGGCGCTGGGTTTTGCCGATTGCAGCGTGGTGCCACAGCCGACGGCGGCGCAGTTGGCGGATATCGCGCTTGCCAGCGCCGAAACCTGGCGCGCCATCACCGGAGAAGAGCCGCGCGTGGCGATGTTGTCGTTTTCCAGTAACGGCAGCGCCCGTCACCCCTGCGTTGCCAACGTCCAGCAGGCGACAGAAATCGTCCGTGAGCGCGCACCAAAGCTGGTAGTCGATGGCGAGTTGCAGTTTGACGCCGCCTTCGTGCCGGAAGTGGCGGCGCAAAAAGCGCCTGCCAGCCCGCTACAAGGTAAGGCCAATGTGATGGTTTTTCCGTCGCTGGAGGCAGGAAATATTGGCTACAAAATCGCACAACGACTTGGCGGATATCGTGCCGTCGGGCCATTGATACAAGGACTTGCCGCGCCGATGCACGATCTCTCTCGTGGTTGTAGCGTGCAGGAAATTATCGAACTGGCGCTGGTGGCAGCTGTGCCGCGTCAGACAGAAGTGAACCGCGAAAGCAGTTTACAAACACTGGTTGAATGAACGGTCCCGTTCTGGACCCTGATAAAGAGGAAAGCACAATGGAAGCATTAGGAATGATCGAAACCCGGGGCCTGGTTGCACTGATTGAGGCTTCTGACGCGATGGTTAAAGCTGCGCGCGTCAAGCTGGTTGGTGTTAAGCAGATTGGCGGCGGCCTGTGTACTGCCATGGTTCGTGGTGATGTTGCAGCCTGTAAAGCCGCGACCGACGCAGGTGCTGCAGCGGCACAGCGTATCGGCGAGCTGGTATCTGTACACGTTATCCCGCGTCCGCACGGCGACCTGGAAGAAGTCTTCCCGATCGGCCTGAAAGGCGATAGCAGCAACCTGTAATCACCCTGTGTGACGTCGATTCGGGCGTCACGCTCTCTCCTTTTTCATTTTACCTTCTGCGGAGGGTAGGGGGAGCTTTTACCTGAAATACGCCACGGAGGCGGGTATGAAACTGGCAGTCGTCACTGGACAAATTGTTTGTACCGTACGCCATCACGGACTGGCGCATGACAAATTGCTGATGGTGGAAATGATTGATCCACAAGGTAATCCTGACGGGCAATGCGCCGTCGCCATCGACAATATTGGCGCGGGAACCGGGGAGTGGGTGTTGCTGGTGAGTGGCAGTTCCGCCCGCCAGGCGCATAAAAGCGAAACGTCACCGGTCGATCTGTGCGTGATTGGCATCGTCGATGAGGTGGTGTCTGGCGGTCAGGTCATTTTCCACAAATAAGGCAGAACATCATGAATCAACAGGATATTGAACAGGTGGTGAAAGCGGTACTGCTGAAAATGCAAAGCAGTGACACGCCGCCCGCCGCCGTTCATGAGATGGGCGTTTTCGCGTCCCTGGATGACGCCGTTGCGGCAGCCAAAGTCGCCCTGCAAGGGTTAAAAAGCGTGGCAATGCGCCAGTTAGCCATTGCTGCCATTCGTGAAGCAGGCGAAAAACACGCCAGAGATTTAGCGGAACTTGCCGTCAGTGAAACCGGCATGGGGCGCGTTGAAGATAAATTTGCCAAAAACGTCGCTCAGGCGCGCGGCACACCAGGCGTTGAGTGCCTCTCTCCGCAAGTGCTGACTGGCGACAACGGCCTGACTTTAATTGAAAACGCACCCTGGGGCGTAGTGGCTTCGGTGACGCCTTCCACTAACCCGGCGGCAACCGTCATTAATAACGCCATCAGCCTGATTGCCGCGGGCAACAGCGTCATTTTTGCCCCGCATCCGGCGGCGAAAAAAGTCTCCCAGCGGGCGATCACGCTGCTCAACCAGGCGATTGTTGCCGCAGGCGGGCCGGAAAACTTACTGGTTACTGTGGCCAATCCGGATATCGAAACCGCTCAACGTTTGTTCAAGTTTCCGGGCATCGGCCTGCTGGTGGTGACCGGCGGCGAAGCGGTAGTAGAAGCGGCGCGTAAACACACCAATAAACGTCTGATTGCCGCAGGCGCTGGCAACCCGCCGGTAGTGGTGGATGAAACCGCCGACCTCGCCCGTGCTGCTCAGTCCATCGTCAAAGGCGCGTCTTTCGATAACAACATCATTTGTGCCGACGAAAAGGTACTGATTGTTGTGGATAGCGTAGCCGATGAACTGATGCGTCTGATGGAAGGCCAGCACGCGGTGAAACTGACCGCAGAGCAGGCGCAGCAGCTGCAATCGGTGTTGCTGAAAAATATCGACGAGTGCGGAAAAGGCACCGTCAGCCGTGACTGGGTTGGTCGCGATGCGGCGAAAATCGCGGCGGCAATCGGCCTTAAAGTTCCGGAACAAACGCGACTGCTGTTTGTAGAAACCACCGCAGAACATCCGTTTGCTGTGACTGAACTGATGATGCCGGTGCTGCCCGTCGTGCGCGTCGCCAACGTGGCGGATGCCATTGCGCTGGCGGTGAAACTGGAAGGCGGTTGCCACCACACGGCGGCAATGCACTCGCGCAACATCGAAAACATGAACCAGATGGCGAACGCCATTGATACCAGCATTTTCGTTAAGAACGGACCGTGCATTGCCGGGCTGGGGCTGGGCGGGGAAGGCTGGACCACGATGACCATCACCACGCCAACCGGTGAAGGGGTAACCAGCGCGCGGACGTTTGTCCGTCTGCGTCGCTGTGTATTAGTCGATGCGTTTCGCATTGTTTAAGGAGTAACAGATGGCGCACGACGAACAATGGCTCACCCCACGTCTGCAAACGGCGGCAACGCTGTGTAACCAGACGCCCGCCGCGACGGAATCTCCGCTGTGGCTGGGGGTGGATCTGGGCACCTGCGATGTGGTGTCGATGGTTGTCGACCGCGACGGTCAGCCGGTGGCGGTATGCCTCGACTGGGCTGATGTGGTCCGCGACGGCATCGTCTGGGATTTCTTCGGTGCGGTCACCATTGTTCGTCGCCATCTCGACACCCTCGAGCAGCAATTCGGTCGCCGTTTTAGCCATGCGGCGACCTCTTTTCCTCCAGGTACGGACCCGCGTATTTCCATCAACGTGCTGGAATCTGCCGGACTGGAAGTGAGCCATGTACTGGATGAGCCAACCGCAGTCGCGGATCTGCTGCAACTGGACAACGCCGGTGTAGTGGATATCGGCGGTGGCACTACTGGTATTGCCATCGTGAAAAAGGGCAAGGTGACGTACTCGGCGGATGAAGCGACCGGCGGACATCACATCTCTCTGACTCTCGCCGGAAATCGTCGTATTTCGCTGGAAGAGGCAGAGCAGTACAAGCGCGGTCACGGTGAAGAGATTTGGCCCGCGGTGAAACCGGTGTACGAAAAAATGGCGGACATTGTCGCCCGGCATATTGAAGGGCAGGGCATTACGGATTTATGGCTGGCGGGCGGCTCTTGTATGCAACCGGGCGTGGCGGAACTGTTTCGCAAACAATTTCCGGCGTTACAGGTGCATTTACCGCAGCACAGTTTGTTTATGACCCCGCTGGCGATCGCCAGTAGCGGGCGAGAGAAAGCGGAGGGGCTATATGCAAAATGAATTGCAGACCGCGCTCTTTCAGGCGTTCGATACCCTGAATCTGCAACGGGTAAAAACATTTAGCGTTCCACCGGTGACGCTTTGCGGTCCGGGCGCGGTGAGCAGTTGTGGGCAGCAAGCGCAAACGCGTGGGCTGAAACATCTGTTCGTGATGGCAGACAGCTTTTTGCATCAGGCAGGGATGACCGCCGGGCTGACACGTAGCCTGGCCGTTAAAGGTATCGCCATGACGCTCTGGCCATGTCCGGTGGGCGAACCATGCATCACCGACGTGTGTGCAGCCGTGGCGCAGTTGCGTGAATCAGGCTGTGACGGGGTGATTGCGTTTGGCGGCGGCTCGGTGCTGGATGCAGCAAAAGCCGTGGCGTTGCTGGTGACGAACCCGGATAGCACGCTGGCAGAGATGTCAGAAACCAGCGTTCTGCAACCGCGCCTGCCGTTGATTGCCATTCCGACTACCGCCGGAACCGGCTCTGAAACCACCAACGTAACGGTGATTATCGATGCGGTGAGCGGGCGTAAGCAGGTGTTAGCCCATGCCTCGCTGATGCCGGATGTGGCGATTCTCGACGCCGCATTGACCGAAGGTGTGCCGTCGCATGTCACGGCGATGACTGGCATTGATGCGTTAACCCATGCCATTGAAGCGTACAGCGCGCTGAACGCCACACCGTTTACCGACAGTCTGGCGATTGGTGCCATTGCGATGATTGGCAAATCGCTGCCGAAAGCGGTGGGCTACGGTCACGACCTTGCCGCCCGCGAGAGCATGTTGCTGGCTTCATGTATGGCGGGAATGGCGTTTTCCAGTGCGGGGCTTGGGTTGTGCCACGCGATGGCGCATCAGCCAGGGGCGGCGCTGCATATTCCGCACGGTCTGGCGAACGCTATGTTGCTGCCAACGGTGATGGAATTTAACCGGATGGTTTGTCGTGATCGGTTTAGTCAGATTGGCCGGGCACTGCGAACTAAAAAATCCGACGATCGTGACGCTATTAACGCGGTAAGTGAGTTGATTGCGGAGGTCGGGATCAACAAGCGGCTGGCAGACGTGGGCGCAACCACCGGACATTACGGCGCATGGGCGCAGGCCGCGCTGGAAGATATTTGTCTGCGCAGCAACCCGCGTACCGCCAGCCTGGAGCAGATTATTGGTCTGTATGCTGCGGCGCAATAAAAGTGTACGGACAGTCCCCTCGCCCCTTTGGGGAGAGGGTTAGGGTGAGGGGAACAGAGTCGCGCCGGTGCAAACAATTACCCTCACCCCGGCCCCTCGGCTTCCAGAGTGAGGGAAAAACCCACTTTCAGCATTGGCAATAAATAACAACTAACAGGGAGTAAAGGCGATGGGAATTAACGAAATCATCATGTACATCATGATGTTCTTTATGCTGATAGCTGCCGTAGACAGGATCCTGTCGCAGTTCGGCGGTTCTGCTCGTTTCCTCGGTAAGTTCGGTAAAAGTATCGAAGGATCCGGCGGTCAGTTCGAAGAAGGCTTTATGGCAATGGGCGCTCTGGGCCTGGCTATGGTCGGTATGACCGCGCTGGCACCGGTACTGGCCCACGTACTCGGGCCGGTGATTATCCCGGTTTACGAAATGCTCGGCGCAAACCCGTCAATGTTCGCCGGAACACTGCTGGCGTGCGATATGGGCGGCTTCTTCCTCGCCAAAGAGCTGGCGGGTGGTGACGTAGCAGCGTGGCTATACTCTGGGTTAATTCTCGGGTCGATGATGGGGCCAACGATTGTGTTTTCCATTCCGGTGGCGCTCGGCATTATCGAACCTTCAGACCGTCGTTATCTGGCGCTCGGCGTGCTGGCGGGCATAGTGACCATTCCGATTGGCTGTATCGCTGGTGGTCTGGTAGCGATGTACTCCGGTGTGCAGATCAACGGCCAGCCTGTGGAATTCACCTTTGCGCTGATCCTGATGAACATGATCCCGGTACTTATCGTTGCGGTGCTGGTGGCGCTGGGGCTGAAATTCATCCCGGAAAAAATGATCAACGGCTTCCAGATCTTCGCCAAATTCCTCGTTGCATTGATCACCCTCGGTCTTGCTGCCGCGGTAGTGAAATTCCTCCTTGGCTGGGAACTGATCCCCGGTCTTGATCCGATCTTTATGGCCCCTGGCGATAAACCCGGTGAAGTGATGCGCGCCATTGAAGTTATCGGTTCTATCTCCTGCGTGCTGTTAGGGGCGTATCCGATGGTACTGCTGCTGACCCGCTGGTTTGAAAAACCGCTGATGAGCGTCGGTAAAGTGCTGAATATGAACAACATCGCGGCAGCTGGCATGGTGGCAACGCTTGCCAACAACATCCCGATGTTTGGCATGATGAAGCAGATGGATACCCGCGGCAAAGTCATCAACTGTGCCTTCGCCGTTTCCGCTGCTTTCGCCCTGGGCGACCATTTAGGCTTCGCGGCTGCCAACATGAACGCCATGATCTTCCCGATGATTGTCGGCAAGCTGATCGGCGGCGTCACGGCGATTGGCGTGGCGATGATGCTGGTACCTAAAGAAGACGCGAGCGCGGCTAAAACCGAAGCGGAGGCGCAATCGTGAACACTCGCCAGCTACTGAGCGTCGGTATCGATATCGGCACCACCACCACCCAGGTGATTTTCTCCCACCTGGAGCTGGTTAACCGTGCGGCGGTGTCGCAGGTGCCGCGCTACGAATTCATCAAACGCGAAATTAGCTGGCAAAGCCCGGTGTTCTTTACCCCTGTCGATAAACAGGGTGGTTTAAAAGAAGCGGAACTGAAAACCTTAATCCTCGAGCAATATCAGGCTGCGGGCATTGCGCCGGAAAGCGTTGATTCTGGTGCCATCATCATCACCGGTGAAAGCGCGAAAACCCGCAACGCTCGCCCGGCGGTGATGACGCTCTCCCGGTCGCTGGGCGATTTTGTCGTCGCCAGCGCTGGACCGCATCTCGAATCCGTGATCGCCGGTCACGGTGCCGGGGCGCAAACCCTTTCTGAACAACGGCTGTGTCGGGTCCTGAATATCGATATCGGCGGTGGCACCGCGAACTACGCCCTGTTCGATGCCGGAAAAATCAGCGGCACCGCCTGCCTCAATGTCGGCGGTCGCCTGCTGGAAACCGACAGCCAGGGGCGCGTGGTTTACGCTCATAAACCGGGGCAGATGATTGTGGATGAGTGCTTCGGTGCAGGCACCGAAGCCCGTTCGCTGACCGGCGCGCAGCTGGTGCAGGTTACCCGGCGGATGGCAGAGCTGATTGTCGAAGTGATTGACGGAACGCTTTCGCCGCTCGCGCAGGCATTGATGCAAACCGGTTTGCTGCCCGTAGGTGTTACGCCCGAAATCATTACGCTTTCTGGCGGCGTTGGCGAATGTTATCGCCACCAGCCCGCCGACCCGTTCTGTTTTGCCGATATTGGCCCGCTTCTGGCAACGGCGCTGCATGACCATCCGCGCCTGCGTGAGATGAACGTGCAGTTTCCGGCGCAAACCGTGCGCGCCACGGTGATTGGCGCGGGTGCACATACCCTTTCGCTCTCTGGCAGCACAATCTGGCTGGAGGGCGTACAACTGCCGCTGCGCAACTTGCCGGTGGCGATCCCAATTGATGAAAAGGATCTGGTGAGTGCCTGGCAACAGGCGCTGATTCAGCTGGATCTTGATCCTAAAACTGACGCGTACGTGCTGGCGCTTCCCGCCTCGCTGCCTGTGCGTTACGCCGCGGTACTGACGGTCATCAACGCGTTGGTCGATTTCGTCGCGCGTTTTCCGAATCCGCATCCCCTGCTGGTGGTGGCCGGGCAGGACTTTGGTAAAGCTCTGGGCATGTTGTTGCGCCCACAGCTACAACAACTCCCGTTGGCAGTCATTGACGAAGTGATTGTCCGCGCGGGGGACTATATCGACATTGGTACGCCTCTTTTTGGCGGATCGGTTGTGCCGGTGACGGTGAAATCACTCGCATTTCCTTCCTGAGGGAACGACTTATGAAACTAAAGACCACATTGTTCGGCAATGTATATCAGTTTAAGGATGTAAAAGAGGTGCTGGCTAAAGCCAACGAACTGCGTTCGGGGGATGTGCTGGCGGGCGTTGCTGCGGCAAGCTCACAGGAGCGCGTGGCGGCAAAGCAGGTGTTGTCGGAAATGACCGTAGCGGACATCCGCAATAATCCGGTGATTGCCTATGAAGATGACTGCGTGACGCGGCTGATTCAGGACGATGTTAACGAAACGGCCTACAACCAGATTAAAAACTGGAGCATCAGCGAACTGCGTGAGTATGTGCTGAGCGATGAAACCAGCGTGGACGACATTGCCTTTACCCGCAAAGGGCTGACCTCGGAAGTGGTAGCGGCGGTAGCGAAGATTTGCTCCAACGCGGACCTGATCTACGGCGCGAAGAAAATGCCGGTGATCAAAAAGGCCAATACCACCATCGGTATTCCGGGCACCTTTAGCGCCCGCTTGCAGCCAAACGATACCCGTGACGATGTGCAAAGTATCGCCGCGCAAATCTACGAAGGGCTTTCCTTCGGGGTGGGCGATGCGGTGATCGGCGTTAACCCGGTGACTGACGACGTGGAAAACTTAAGCCGCGTGTTGGATACCATCTATGGCGTGATCGACAAATTCAACATCCCAACTCAGGGCTGCGTACTGGCGCACGTCACCACCCAGATCGAAGCGATTCGTCGCGGCGCACCGGGCGGGCTGATTTTCCAGAGTATTTGCGGCAGCGAAAAAGGGCTGAAAGAGTTTGGCGTGGAGCTGGCGATGCTCGACGAAGCGCGCGCAGTGGGTGCAGAGTTTAACCGTATCGCCGGGGAAAACTGCCTCTACTTCGAAACCGGACAAGGTTCGGCGCTGTCCGCTGGCGCTAACTTCGGCGCTGACCAGGTGACGATGGAAGCGCGTAACTATGGGCTGGCGCGTCATTACGATCCGTTTATCGTCAACACCGTGGTCGGTTTTATTGGGCCGGAGTATCTCTACAACGACCGCCAGATTATCCGTGCGGGCTTAGAAGATCACTTTATGGGCAAGCTGAGTGGCATCTCTATGGGCTGTGACTGCTGCTACACCAACCACGCTGACGCTGACCAGAACCTCAACGAAAACCTGATGATCCTGCTCGCCACCGCAGGCTGTAACTACATCATGGGGATGCCGCTGGGTGATGACATCATGCTCAACTACCAGACTACGGCCTTCCACGACACCGCCACTGTGCGTCAGTTACTCAACCTGCGCCCGTCACCGGAGTTTGAACGCTGGCTGGAAAGCATGGGCATTATGGCAAACGGTCGCCTGACCAAACGGGCGGGCGATCCGTCACTGTTCTTCTGATGACGCGGAGATAACACATCATGGATCAAAAACAGATTGAAGAAATTGTACGCAGCGTGATGGCGTCAATGGGACAAGCGGCCACCGCGCCGTCAGAAGCAAAGTGCGCCACCACCACCTGTGCGGCACCGGTGACCTCGGAAAGCTGCGCGCTGGATTTAGGTTCTGCGGAAGCAAAAGCGTGGATTGGTGTTGAAAACCCGCATCGCGCAGACGTATTAACAGAACTGCGTCGCAGCACCGTGGCCCGCGTTTGTACCGGTCGTGCCGGTCCGCGTCCGCGTACCCAGGCGTTGCTGCGTTTCCTGGCCGATCACTCTCGTTCGAAAGATACTGTACTGAAAGAAGTGCCGGAAGAGTGGGTGAAAGCGCAGGGCTTGCTGGAAGTCCGCTCTGAAATTAGCGACAAAAATCTCTACCTGACTCGTCCGGATATGGGCCGCCGCCTGTGTGCAGAAGCTGTTGAAGCGCTGAAAGCGCAGTGTGTTGCCAATCCGGACGTGCAGGTCGTTATTTCTGATGGCCTGTCAACTGATGCGATCACCGTGAACTACGAAGAGATCCTGCCACCGCTGATGGCGGGCCTGAAACAGGCCGGGCTGAAAGTCGGTACGCCATTCTTTGTTCGTTATGGTCGCGTGAAGATTGAAGATCAGATCGGTGAGATCCTCGGCGCGAAAGTGGTGATCCTGCTGGTGGGGGAACGCCCGGGATTAGGGCAGTCAGAAAGCCTCTCCTGCTACGCCGTTTACTCGCCGCGTATTGCAACCACCGTTGAGGCCGATCGTACCTGTATCTCTAACATTCACCAGGGCGGCACGCCGCCGGTTGAAGCCGCAGCCGTCATTGTGGATTTGGCGAAACGTATGCTGGAGCAGAAAGCATCCGGCATCAACATGACCCGATAAGGAGGCATCATGCCAGCTTTAGATTTGATTCGACCGTCGGTAACCGCCATGCGGGTGATTGCCTCCGTTAACGCCGAATTTGCACGTGAACTGAAATTGCCGCCGCATATTCGTAGCCTCGGGCTGATTTCTGCTGATTCAGATGACGTCACCTACATTGCGGCTGACGAAGCGACCAAGCAGGCGATGGTCGAAGTGGTATATGGTCGCTCGCTGTATGCGGGCGCTGCACACGGCCCGTCACCGACTGCCGGTGAGGTGCTGATTATGCTTGGTGGGCCAAACCCGGCGGAAGTGCGTGCAGGTCTGGATGCGATGGTTGCGCATATTGAAAATGGCGCTGCTTTCCAGTGGGCTAATGACGCAGAAAATACAGCCTTCCTGGCACATGTCGTTTCGCGTACCGGTTCTTATCTCTCATCAACCGCCGGGATCACGCTTGGCGATCCGATGGCGTATCTGGTGGCACCGCCGCTGGAAGCGACCTACGGCATTGATGCAGCGTTGAAATCTGCCGACGTGCAGCTGGTGACCTATGTCCCGCCACCGTCTGAAACCAACTACTCGGCAGCATTTTTAACCGGTAGCCAGGCCGCGTGTAAAGCAGCCTGTAACGCCTTTACCGATGCAGTGCTGGAAATCGCGCGTAATCCAATCCAGCGTGCGTAACGGAGGTTGCCGATGATCAATGCACTGGGATTGCTGGAAGTGGACGGCATGGTCGCCGCGATAGATGCAGCTGATGCCATGCTCAAAGCAGCTAACGTTCGTCTGCTCAGTCACGAAGTGCTTGACCCTGGTCGCCTAACGCTGGTGGTGGAAGGCGATCTGGCGGCGTGTCGTGCGGCGCTGGACGCAGGTTGTGCTGCCGCGATGCGTACCGGGCGTGTCATCAGCCGCAAGGAGATCGGTCGGCCAGACGATGACACCCAGTGGCTGGTTACTGGCTTTAACCGCCAGCCGAAGCAACCCGTAAAGGAACCCGACGCGCCAGTTATCGTCGCGGAATCTGCTGACGAGTTGTTGGCGCTGTTAACATCAGTACGTCAGGGAATGACGGCAGGAGAAGTGGCTGCCCACTTTGGCTGGCCGCTGGAAAAAGCCAGAAATGCGCTCGAACAGCTCTTTTCTGCCGGGACGTTACGTAAACGCAGTAGTCGTTACCGTCTCAAGCCCCATTAACCTGTCGGAGGTGCCGGGTGTCCTACAACACCCGGCATTAACATCATGAAAAAGACCCGTACAGCCAATTTGCACCATCTTTATCATGAACCCTTACCCGAAAACCTGAAGCTCACGCCGAAGGTCGAAGTGGATAATGTTCATCAACGACAGACAACGGATGTCTATGAACATGCTTTGACAATTACCGCCTGGCAGCAGATTTACGATCAGCTGCATCCGGGCAAGTTTCATGGTGAATTTACGGAAATTCTACTCGATGATATTCAGGTTTTTCGTGAATACACTGGTCTGGCGCTGCGTCAGTCGTGCCTGGTCTGGCCGAATTCGTTCTGGTTTGGCATTCCGGCGACGCGCGGTGAGCAGGGATTTATCGGTTCGCAATGTCTGGGAAGCGCAGAAATAGCGACGCGCCCTGGTGGAACCGAGTTTGAATTAAGTACGCCGGATGATTACACGATCCTTGGCGTAGTGCTTTCTGAAGATGTCATCACCCGTCAGGCTAACTTTTTGCATAATCCGGATCGGGTATTACATATGCTGCGTAGCCAGTCGGCGCTGGAAGTGAAAGAGCAGCATAAAGCCGCGCTGTGGGGCTTTGTCCAACAGGCGCTGGCGACGTTTTGCGAGAACCCGGAAAATCTCCATCAGCCTGCAGTGCGAAAAGTGCTGGGGGATAACTTGCTAATGGCGATGGGGGCGATGCTGGAAGAAGCGCAGCCAATGGTGACGGCAGAAAGCATCAGTCATCAGAGTTACCGTCGATTGCTTTCCCGCGCCCGTGAATATGTGCTGGAAAACATGTCCGAACCGGTAACGGTGTTGGAGTTGTGCAATCAATTGCACGTCAGCCGCCGCACGCTACAAAACGCATTTCACGCCATTTTGGGCATTGGTCCGAACGCGTGGCTGAAACGTATTCGCCTGAACGCCGTGCGCCGCGAATTGATAAGTCCGTGGTCACAAAGCACAACGGTAAAAGACGCCGCCATGCAGTGGGGATTCTGGCATCTTGGGCAATTTGCCACGGATTATCAGCAACTGTTTGCCGAGAAGCCGTCACTGACGCTGCATCAGCGGATGCGGGAATGGGGGTGAGGGAGTTACACCCAATCCCTGACCTTAATAAACTCACTTAACGCCGCTTCCGGGCTGCCTGCTTCTGGCTGATAATCATACTCCCAGCGTACCAGTGGCGGCATTGACATCAGGATAGACTCGGTGCGCCCGCCGGTTTGCAGGCCAAACAGTGTGCCACGATCCCAGACCAGATTGAACTCGACATAACGACCGCGACGATATAACTGGAAATTGCGCTCGCGCTCGCCGTAGGCCATCGTTTTACGTCGCTCTACAATTGGTAAATAAGCGTTGGTGTAGCCTTTGCCTACCGCCTGCATAAAGGCAAAACAGTGGTCGAAGTCTGGCGTGTTCAGGTCATCAAAGAACAGGCCGCCAATGCCGCGTTGTTCGTTGCGATGTTTGAGGTAGAAGTATTCGTCGCACCACTTTTTGTAACGGGGATAAACGTCTTCGCCAAATGGCAGGCACAGGTCACGGGCGGTGCGGTGCCAGTGAATGGCGTCTTCTTCAAAACCATAGAAAGGGGTTAAATCGAAGCCGCCACCAAACCACCAGACTGGCTCTGCACCCGGTTTTTCGGCAATAAAAAAGCGCACATTCGCGTGGCTGGTGGGGACATACGGATTATGCGGATGCACTACCAGTGAAACGCCCATCGCCTCGAAACTGCGTCCGGCAAGTTCCGGGCGATGAGCGGTGGCGGAAGCGGGCATGGCGTCGCCGTGAACGTGAGAAAAGTTAACGCCCGCTTGTTCGAAAACACCACCATTACGCAACACCCGACTACGCCCACCGCCGCCAGCTTCACGTTGCCAGCTATCTTCGACAAACTCTGCGCCATCGACGGCGGTCAGTTGTTGACAAATTGTATCCTGAAGGTTGAGCAGGAACTGTTTAACCTGGTGTGCGTCGGGTTTCATCACTTACCGCTTTCTCGAGTGTGCTTTCTGGTTGTCAAACCAGTGGAAATAACTGATCACGCCTTCGGCAATCGCTGTGGCGATTTTCTGGCGAAACGCCGCCGTGCCTAACAGCCGCTCTTCTTCCGGGTTGGTGATAAACGAGGTTTCCACCAGCACCGACGGAACCGACGGCGATTTCAACACTACAAACGCGGCTTGTTCGGTGTTGCGGCTGTGCAGTTTATGCACCGGCTTAATCTTTTTCAGAATATGCGAGCCGAGCGTCAGGCTGTTTTTAATAGTATCGGTTTGCACCAGATCAAACAGCACTTGCTGCAATAGGTGATCCTTGTCAGTCGCCTTTTTACCGGCAACTTCATCAGCACGGTTTTCGCGTTCAGACAGGTATTTCGCCATTGCGCTACTAGCACCGCGGTTAGAGAGGGCAAATACCGAAGCACCGGCAGCTTTCGGGTTGGTAAAGCCATCGGCATGAATTGACATAAACAGATCTGCGCCATGTTTATGGGCGATTTCAACGCGATCGTATAGTGGGATAAACGTATCGCCAGAACGCGTTAAACGCGCATCAATGCCATGATTACGCAAAATGGAACGGACGTTTTTAGCAATCGCCAGCACCACATGTTTTTCTTTCGAACCGTTGCGTCCGATCGCTCCGGTATCAATCCCGCCGTGGCCTGGATCGAGAACAACGACACGTTTGCCGCCAGATTTTTTGGCTTTCGGCTTGCTGTGTCCGTTGCTGGTTTTTAAAGGTTCGTCTTTGGCGATGGCTTGCGACATTCCTGACAACGTCAGGGCAGCCAAACCGGCTTTCAGCACCTGGCGGCGCGAAGTGAGTGTTTTTAGTGGTTTAAAAGTGCTCATACGGCCTGAGTTGTAATAATAAAGTTCCAGATGTTATATCGTATCGCGTAATCCGTTACGACCGTTTGCTGTTGAGAATTGTTTTACTTTTCATTTCAATAGTTGACAACTCCCCATTATGCCACTTTTTCAACCGATTTTCGTCAGATATTGGCTAATTCGACCGTTCACGCCATAATCAGCCTTTTAACCCGCAAAAAGGTAACGAATACCATGGAGATACGCGTATTTCGCCAGGAAGATTTCGAAGAGGTCATCACCCTTTGGGAGCGTTGCGACTTGCTGCGTCCGTGGAACGATCCGGAAATGGACATCGAGCGTAAGATGAACCATGACGTCAGTTTGTTTCTGGTCGCTGAGGTAAACGGTGAAGTGGTCGGAACGGTGATGGGCGGTTATGACGGGCATCGCGGGTCTGCTTATTATCTTGGCGTGCATCCAGAGTTTCGTGGGCGTGGGATTGCTAATGCGTTGCTTAATCGGTTGGAGAAAAAGCTGATTGCTCGCGGCTGCCCGAAAATTCAGATCAACGTGCCGGAAGATAACGACATGGTGCTCGGAATGTATGAACGCCTGGGATATGAACACGCCGACGTGCTGAGTCTGGGTAAGCGTTTGATTGAAGATGAAGAGTACTGAGTTTCATCCTGTCCATTATGATGCGCACGGTCGCCTGCGTTTACCCTTGCTCTTCTGGCTTGTGCTATTGCTTCAGGCGCGAACCTGGGTGCTGTTTGTCATTGCCGGTGCGTCGCGCGAGCAGGGTACTGCGCTGCTGAATCTGTTTTATCCCGATCACGATAATTTCTGGCTGGGGTTGATTCCCGGTATTCCGGCGGTGCTGGCATTTTTGCTGAGTGGTCGGCGGGCTTCATTTCCCCGTATCTGGCATGTGCTCTATTTTCTGTTGCTGTTGGCGCAAGTGGTTTTACTTTGTTGGCAACCGTGGCTGTGGCTGAACGGTGAATCCGTTAGCGGTATCGGTCTGGCGCTGGTAGTGGCGGATATCGTGGCGTTAATCTGGCTGCTGACCAATCGACGTTTACGCGCTTGTTTTAATGAAGAAAAAGAATAACGGCACTTTTTGGTGAATTTGCACTCCAAGCAACGTTATTGAATAACCAAAGGAAGTGACATGAAATCGCTGCGTTTAATGTTATGCGCTATGCCGTTGATGCTGACCGGCTGTTCCACGATGTCGTCAGTTAACTGGTCGGCCGCTAACCCGTGGAACTGGTTTGGATCATCCACCAAAGTGAGCGAGCAGGGCGTGGGTGAATTAACGGCGTCCACACCACTGCAAGAACAAGCCATTGCTGATGCGCTTGATGGCGATTATCGCCTGCGCAGCGGAATGAAAACCGCGAACGGCAACGTGGTGCGCTTTTTTGAAGTGATGAAAGGCGACAACGTGGCGATGGTGATTAACGGTGATCAAGGCACGATCAGCCGCATTGATGTGCTGGATAGCGATATTCCTGCTGACACCGGTGTTAAAATCGGTACACCGTTTAGTGACCTTTACAGCAAAGCATTTGGCAATTGCCAAAAGGCCGACAGTGATGATAATCGTGCCGTCGAATGTAAAGCCGAAGGCAGTCAACATATTAGCTACCAGTTCAGCGGGGAATGGAGTGGCCCTGAAGGGTTAATGCCTTCGGACGATACCCTGAAAAACTGGAAAGTCAGTAAAATTATCTGGCGGCGTTAATTTGCGTCTGAACAAACCGCCGCCGCGAAAAAACACGTAAAATAGCGCCCAACAATGCCACGGATTGCGTGGCATTATTATTTTCAGGAGGAACAATGTCTCAGGTTCAGAGTGGCATTTTGCCAGAACATTGCCGCGCGGCGATTTGGATCGAAGCCAACGTGAAAGGGGAAGTTGACGCCCTGCGTGCGGCCAGTAAAACATTTGCCGACAAACTGGCAACTTTTGAAGCGAAATTCCCGGACGCGCATCTTGGTGCGGTGGTTGCCTTTGGTAACAATACCTGGCGCGCTCTGAGCGGCGGCGTTGGGGCCGAAGAGCTGAAAGATTTTCCGGGCTACGGTAAAGGTCTTGCGCCGACGACCCAGTTCGATGTGTTGATCCACATTCTTTCTCTGCGTCACGACGTGAACTTCTCTGTCGCTCAGGCGGCGATGGAAGCCTTTGGTGACTGCATTGAAGTGAAAGAAGAGATCCACGGCTTCCGTTGGGTTGAAGAGCGTGACCTGAGCGGCTTTGTTGACGGTACAGAAAACCCGGCGGGTGAAGAGACGCGCCGCGAAGTGGCTGTTATCAAAGACGGCGTGGATGCGGGTGGCAGCTATGTGTTTGTGCAGCGTTGGGAGCACAACCTGAAGCAGCTCAATCGGATGAGCGTTCACGATCAAGAGATGATGATCGGGCGCACCAAAGAGGCCAACGAAGAGATTGACGGCGACGAACGTCCGGAAACCTCTCACCTGACCCGCGTTGATCTGAAAGAAGATGGCAAAGGGCTGAAGATTGTTCGTCAGAGCCTGCCGTACGGCACCGCCAGTGGCACTCACGGTCTGTACTTCTGCGCCTACTGCGCGCGTCTGCATAACATTGAGCAGCAACTGCTGAGCATGTTTGGCGATACCGATGGTAAGCGTGATGCGATGTTGCGTTTCACCAAACCGGTAACCGGCGGCTATTACTTTGCGCCGTCGCTGGACAAGTTGATGGCGTTGTAAGCGTTTCTGATTCATTGATTAAAGGCCAGGCAGTAACATTACTGACTGGCCTTTTTATTACTTCTGCTTCAACGCCGCATATACCTGATCAACAACCCAACCATAAGTTGCAATCGGCAACTGACCGCTTTCGAACATATTGGGATTCTTTTGCGGATCGGCTACTGGCGAATGCGGCTTATTGCTTAACATCACAATCGCCATATGATTCACCGGATCGATAACGGTCACCGTCCCTGTCCAGCCAGTGTGACCGTAGGTTTGCGGGCTTGCCAGCGTGCCAAACGTCGGCGTCATGGTGGCATTACCATTCACGCGCCAGCCAAGGCCAAAAGTGGCATCTTCCTTAGAGCTGGTGGTGAACATCTTCACCGTTTCCGCACTGAACAGCTGCACATCACCATAGCCACCGCCGTTCAGCATCGTTTGCATTAACACCGCAATATCGCCGGTATTGGAAAACAAACCTGCGTGCCCGGAAACACCGCCCATCGAATAAAAGGCTTTTTCATCGTGCACCTGACCCCAGAGAGTGGAGGTGCGGATATTCGGGAAATGGATCACGCCATCGCGGGTATTGCCGTTCAGTTCCGTGGCGGCAATTTGCTGTGGTTTAAAGCCTTTCAGCAGCGGATTAAATACCGTGTGCGTCAGGCCGAGCGGGCGATAAATCGACTCTTCAACATAGCGGTCAAGTGGCTGACCGGTAACCGACTCGACGATAAATCCAAGCAGCATATAATCGACATCGCTGTAGATATGCTTGCTGCCGGGCTGATACTCCAGCGGCGTGCGCTTGATCATCTCCAGCGTCTGGCCTTTATCCTGGGAATATAACGCGCCCGCGACCGCTTTATTCGGGTATTGCGGATCTGCCGGGAAACCGCCGCTGTGATGCAGCAGATCAGAAATCCGCAACGTGTTTTTGCCTTTAATGGTGTCATTTGGGTTATCGGCAAATCCCGGAATATATTTCGCAATCCGATCGTCAGGATGCAGTTTGCCTTCGCTCATCAGCTTTTGCAGCGCGAAGTTAGTGGCGTACATCTTGGTGTTTGAGGCCAGATCATACAGCGTCCCGGTGGTGGCTTTTACAGGCTGCGCCATTAACGCGCTGCCATCGTACTTTTTCGCCGCGCCCCAGGCTTTGCGATAAACAATCTGATTATCTTTTATAATCAGCAGGTTTACGCCGGGATAACCGGCATCAACTTGCTGGCTTATCCAGCGATCCATCTGATTAAGCCGTTCGACGTTAAACCCTGCTTTCTCTGGCGAACTTTCTGTCAGAACAGGGTATTTTGCGGCGCTGACGCTACAGCTGACAGCCAGCAGAGAAAGATAGAGCATTGTCCGTTTCATATTATCAGTCCAGATTGACGTTACGGCAGCCAAAGAGCGTGGTGAAAATAAACCCGCAAACCCATGCCACCAGAATCCCGCCTGCATAAACCGCCATTGCCGGAAGGATGCCTTGCGCGGAAGTCATCAGCGGCAGCGCCACCAGACCAGACGGCCCGAATGCGCTGTTTAAGCCCATCGGCAGACCCCACCAGGCTATCAGTCCGATAAACAAACCGCCCGCCGCGCCGCCTAAGCAAGCGGTAACAAACGGTTTCATGCGGGGCAGGGTGACGCCGTAAATCAGCGGTTCGCCAACGCCCAGCAGACCAGGAATAATCGCCCCGCGGACCTGACTGCGTAATGCGCTATGCGGTTGCGCCCGCCAGTAGAGCGCCAGCGCTGCGCCCACCTGGCCCGCGCCTGCCATTGAAAGGATGGGAAATAAGCTGTTGAATCCCTGGCTGTCCATTAACGCCAGGTAAACAGGAATAAAGCCCTGATGTACGCCAAATACCACGGCGATCAGGAACAGCCCGGCTAAAACCGCACAACCGAGCGGATTACTGTTCAGGTGCATAAACAGCCACGACATACCTTCGAATAACCAGCCACCCAGCGGCATAATGATCAGGTAGGCCAGCGTAGCGGTGAGCAGCAGGGTGATTAACGAGGTCAGCAGCATGTCGAGATCGTCGGGCATAAAGCGGCGCACCATGCCTTCGATGCGGGCGCAGGCCCACGCGGCAATCAACACGCCGATAATATTGCCGCGCGGATCGATGGGCAGACCAAAGAAATCGTGAAATCCGGCGTAGTAACCCGTGGTTGCAGCTGGGTTATAACCGAGCAAAAAGAGCGCGGCGATAATTGCGCCATTTACGCCCGTGCCGCCGAATGCCTGGGCCGCGTTATAGCCCACCAGAATCACCAGGAAGGTGAACAGGCCTTTGCTGAACACCTTCATAAAATTCAGCGCATCGGGTAGTGTTCCCTGAGCATCTGCCGGAACGTGCATCACCGTGGCAATTAACGTCGCTATTCCCAGCAACAGACCAGCGGCAATAAAACCGGGGATCAGCGGCGTGAAGATGGTGGCGAATTTGGCGAGAAATTGTTGCACGCCGGAGGTTTGTTTGGCTTTTAACTGACGTTTATTCTGAGCGGCGATTTCTGCGGCATCTTGTACCGGGGCTTCTCCCAGCAGTTCGCTCATCGCTTTTGCGGCACGATGCGCTTTACCTGGTCCAAAAACGACCTGTACCTGATCGCTGGTCAAAATAACGCCCTTCACGCCTTCCAGCGTTTTGATATTGGGATCAACCAGTGAACTGTCATGTACACCCAGACGCAGGCGCGTCATACAGTTACCACAACTGGCGATATTTCCCGGTCCACCGACCCGGGTAAGAATGGTGTTCAGAAGTTCACTGCTGATCTCTTTGGCCATGGGTTATTCCTTGTCTAAAACCTGACGAATAAAGCCGCCGTGTTGATCCAGGCGTTTTTTTGCTTCTGCGGCATCGAGATTTTTCAGCACCATCACAATGGCCGTTTTACAGTTGCGCTCGCAGGCAATTAACGCTGTTTCCGCTTGTTCGGCATTACATCCGGTGGCGTTTTTAACGATATTGACCTGGCGCACATGCAGTTTTTCGTTGGTGGCGACCACATCGACCATCAGGTTGCCGAACACTTTGCCGGATTTAATCATCAGCCCGGTGGAGAGCATATTGAGCACCAGTTTCTGCGCTGTGCCTGCTTTCATTCGCGAAGAACCGGTAACCACTTCGGCACCTACAATCGGTGTAATGGCAAACTCAGCGGTGGTGGAAACGGCGCTCCCCGGATTACAGGAAATTCCCACTGTACGGCAGCCGAGTTGGCGCGCGTATTCCAGCCCGGCAATCACATACGGTGTGCGTCCGCTGGCCGCAATACCAACCACCACATCCTGCGCGGTTAAGCCGATATTTTTCAGATCATTAACACCACCTTCCCGGCTATCTTCCGCGCCTTCCACCGCGTGCTGAATGGCATATTCGCCGCCAGCAATCAAACCAACCACCAGACCTGGTTTCACGCCGTAGGTCGGCGGACATTCGCTGGCATCCAGAATCCCCAGACGACCTGATGTTCCCGCACCGAGATAAATCAGACGCCCGCCGCCGCTTACCTGGGCGTGGATAACATCGATTGCCGCGGCGATATCCGGCAGTACGCGCTCAACGGCAAGCGGCACGGTTTTATCTTCATCGTTGATAATCCGGCACATTTCCAGCGTTGATACGCGGTCAATTTCAGCAGAGGCGGCATTCGAGCCTTCAGTAATCATCTTTTCAAGTTGCATCGGTGGTGACCTTACTATTTACGATCAAATAATTGCAGATGTATGGAATCATATATCCCGAATTGACAGACTTAAAGGAATCATTGAGTCTACACTCGCAGAGTGTGAAGAGCGTCATAAGAACTTAAGCGGAATTTTTGCTGCCAGCCCAGGAGAGTGGAAGATGTTGTACCTGACGAAAATACGCAATGCGGAAAGTGAATTTACCGGGAACGAGCAAAAAATTGCTGACTTTCTGCGGGCCAACGTGAGTGAGCTGAAATCCGTCTCTTCGCGCAAGATGGCGAAACAGCTCGGCATCAGCCAGTCGAGTATTGTGAAGTTTGCCCAGAAGCTCGGCGCGCAAGGATTTACTGAATTGCGTATGGCGTTAATTGGCGAATACAGTGCCAGCCGGGAGAAAACGAATGCCACGGCGCTGCACCTGCACAGTTCGATTACCAGTGATGATTCGCTGGAAGTGATTGCCCGTAAACTGAATCGCGAAAAAGAGCAGGCGCTGGAGCAAACCTGCGCATTGTTTGACTACGCGCGGCTGCAAAAAATCATTGAGGTCATCAGTAAAGCACCGTTTATCCAGATAACGGGCCTGGGCGGGTCGGCGCTGGTGGGGCGCGATCTGTCGTTCAAACTGATGAAAATTGGTTATCGCGTGGCCTGTGAGGCCGACACCCACGTACAAGCCACCGTTTCTCAGGCGCTAAAAAAAGGCGATGTACAAATCGCTATCTCTTACAGTGGCAGTAAAAAAGAGATTGTCTTGTGCGCCGAGGCAGCGCGAAAGCAGGGGGCGACGGTGATTGCCATTACCTCATTAACCGATTCCCCGCTGCGGCGGCTGGCGCATTACACCCTCGATACCGTTTCTGGCGAAACCGAATGGCGCAGCTCGTCGATGTCCACCCGCACGGCGCAAAATTCTGTTACCGATTTACTGTTTGTTGGCCTTGTGCAACTCAATGATGTGGAGTCATTGAAAATGATTGAGCGCAGCAGTGAGCTAACGCAACGCCTGAAATGATGCATAAAGCAGCGACTGGATTGAGATTTTCCTGAATTAGTGAGCTGATCCGCAGCAATATTTTGTTTATCCTGTATTTTCAGAGGGAATGGAGTGTAACGCTCTGTATTAACAAGGAGAGCATTAAAATGGGTAAACTCACGGGCAAGACAGCACTGATTACGGGCGCATTGCAGGGAATTGGCGAAGGAATTGCCAGAACTTTTGCGCGTCATGGCGCAAACCTAATCTTGCTGGATATCTCCCCTGAGATCGAAAAGCTGGCGGACGAACTGTGTGGTCGTGGTCATCGCTGTACGGCGGTTGTCGCCGATGTGCGTGACCCGGCGTCGGTCGCCGCAGCTATCAAGCGTGCGAAGGAAAAAGAAGGGCGCATTGATATCCTGGTGAATAACGCAGGCGTTTGTCGTCTGGGAAGTTTCCTCGATATGAGCGATGAAGATCGCGATTTCCATATTGATATCAATATAAAAGGCGTATGGAACGTCACGAAGGCGGTGTTGCCGGAGATGATTGCCCGCAAAGATGGTCGCATTGTGATGATGTCTTCAGTCACTGGCGATATGGTGGCCGATCCGGGTGAAACGGCGTATGCCTTAACGAAAGCGGCGATTGTTGGCCTGACTAAATCGCTGGCGGTGGAGTACGCGCAGTCTGGTATTCGCGTTAACGCCATCTGCCCCGGATACGTTCGCACGCCAATGGCGGAAAGCATTGCCCGCCAGTCGAACCCGGAAGATCCAGAATCGGTGCTGACTGAAATGGCGAAAGCAATCCCGATGCGTCGCCTCGCCGATCCGCTGGAAGTCGGCGAACTGGCGGCCTTCCTCGCATCGGATGAATCCAGCTATTTAACCGGTACACAGAATGTGATTGATGGCGGCAGCACACTGCCGGAGACGGTTAGCGTCGGCATCTGATTCACCTCTGTTTCCTCCCTGCATTTGTGGGGAGGATTTCGTCTTATTCCCTTTTCAACTTCCAAATCACCAAACGGTATATAAAACCGTTACTCCTTTCACGTCCGTTATAAATATGATGGCTATTAGAAAGTCGTTAAATTTATAAGGGTGCGCAATGGCCGTTAACTTACTGAAAAAGAACTCACTCGCGCTGGTCGCTTCTCTGCTGCTGGCGGGCCATGTACAGGCAACGGAACTGCTGAACAGTTCTTATGACGTCTCCCGCGAGCTGTTTGCCGCCCTGAACCCGCCGTTTGAACAGCAATGGGCCAAAGATAACGGCGGCGACAAACTGACGATTAAACAATCTCATGCCGGGTCATCAAAACAGGCGCTGGCGATTTTACAGGGCTTAAAAGCGGACGTTGTCACTTATAACCAGGTGACCGATGTGCAGATCCTGCATGATAAAGGCAAGCTGATCCCGGCTGACTGGCAGTCGCGCCTGCCGAATAACAGCTCGCCGTTTTACTCCACCATGGGCTTCCTGGTGCGTAAGGGCAACCCGAAGAATATCCATGACTGGAACGATCTGGTGCGCTCCGACGTGAAGCTGATTTTCCCGAACCCAAAAACCTCCGGTAACGCGCGTTATACCTATCTGGCGGCATGGGGCGCAGCGGATAAAGCTGACGGTGGCGACAAAGCCAAAACCGAACAGTTTATGACCCAGTTCCTGAAAAACGTTGAAGTGTTCGATACTGGCGGTCGTGGCGCGACCACCACTTTTGCCGAGCGCGGCCTGGGCGATGTGCTGATCAGCTTCGAGTCGGAAGTGAACAACATCCGCAAACAGTATGAAGCGCAGGGCTTTGAAGTGGTGATTCCGAAAACCAATATTCTGGCGGAATTCCCGGTGGCGTGGGTCGATAAAAACGTGCAGGCCAACGGTACGGAAAAAGCAGCAAAAGCTTACCTGAACTGGCTCTACAGCCCGCAGGCGCAAACCATCATCACCGACTATTACTACCGCGTAAATAACCCGGAGGTGATGGACAAACTGAAAGACAAATTCCCGCAGACCGAACTGTTCCGCGTGGAAGACAAATTTGGCTCCTGGCCGGAAGTGATGAAAACCCACTTCACCAGCGGCGGCGAGTTAGACAAGCTGTTAGCGGCGGGGCGTAACTGATGTTTGCAGTTTCATCAAGACGCGTGCTGCCGGGCTTTACCTTAAGCCTCGGCACCAGTCTGCTGTTTGTGTGCCTGATTTTGCTGCTGCCGCTCTCCGCGCTGGTGATGCAGCTCTCTGAGATGAGCTGGGCGCAGTACTGGGAGGTGATCACCAACCCGCAGGTGGTCGCAGCCTATAAAGTGACGCTGCTGTCGGCGTTTGTCGCGTCGATTTTTAACGGCGTTTTCGGTCTGCTGATGGCGTGGATCTTAACCCGCTATCGCTTTCCGGGCCGCACGCTGCTTGATGCGCTGATGGATTTACCCTTTGCGCTGCCAACGGCAGTCGCCGGTTTAACGCTGGCTTCGCTCTTTTCCGTGAACGGTTTTTACGGTGAATGGCTGGCGAAGTTTGATATCAAAGTCACCTATACCTGGCTGGGGATCGCGGTGGCGATGGCCTTTACCAGCATTCCGTTTGTGGTGCGTACCGTGCAGCCGGTGCTGGAAGAGTTAGGCCCGGAATATGAAGAAGCGGCGGAAACGCTTGGTGCAACGCGCTGGCAGAGTTTCTGCAAAGTGGTGCTGCCGGAACTTTCTCCGGCGCTGGTGGCGGGCGTGGCGCTGTCGTTTACCCGTAGTCTTGGTGAATTTGGCGCGGTGATTTTCATCGCCGGGAACATTGCCTGGAAGACGGAAGTGACGTCGCTGATGATTTTTGTTCGCTTACAGGAGTTTGATTACCCGGCGGCGAGCGCGATTGCTTCGGTGATCCTCGCGGCATCCCTGCTGCTGCTGTTCTCAATTAACACTCTGCAAAGTCGCTTTGGTCGGCGTGTGGTAGGTCATTAATGGCGGAAGTGACACAATTGAAGCGTTATGACGCGCGCCCGATTAACTGGGGCAAATGGTTTCTGATTGGCATCGGGATGCTGGTTTCGGCGTTCATCCTGCTGGTGCCGATGATTTACATCTTCGTGCAGGCGTTCAGCAAAGGGCTGATGCCGGTTTTACAGAATCTGGCCGATCCGGACATGCTGCACGCCATCTGGCTGACGGTGATGATTGCGCTGATTGCCGTGCCGGTGAACCTGGTGTTCGGCATTCTGCTGGCCTGGCTGGTGACGCGCTTTAACTTCCCCGGACGCCAGTTGCTGCTGACGCTGCTGGACATTCCGTTTGCCGTGTCGCCGGTGGTTGCCGGTCTGGTGTATCTGCTGTTTTACGGCTCTAACGGCCCGCTCGGTGGCTGGCTGGATGAGCATAACCTGCAAATTATGTTCTCCTGGCCGGGAATGGTGCTGGTCACCATCTTCGTGACCTGTCCGTTTGTGGTGCGCGAGCTGGTGCCGGTAATGTTAAGCCAGGGCAGCCAGGAAGACGAAGCAGCGATTTTGCTGGGCGCATCTGGCTGGCAGATGTTCCGTCGCGTCACGCTGCCGAACATCCGCTGGGCGCTGCTTTATGGCGTGGTGCTGACCAACGCCCGCGCGATTGGCGAGTTTGGTGCGGTGTCGGTAGTTTCCGGCTCGATTCGCGGCGAAACACTTTCGCTGCCGTTACAGATTGAATTGCTGGAGCAGGACTACAACACCGTCGGCTCCTTTACCGCTGCCGCGTTGTTGACGCTGATGGCGATTATCACCCTGTTTTTAAAGAGTATGTTGCAGTGGCGTCTGGAGAATCAGGAAAAACGCGCGCAGCAGGAGGAACATCATGAGCATTGAGATTGCCAATATTAAGAAGTCTTTTGGTCGCACCCAGGTGCTGAACGATATCTCACTGGATATTCCTTCTGGTCAGATGGTCGCATTGCTGGGGCCGTCCGGTTCCGGGAAAACCACGCTGCTGCGGATTATCGCCGGGCTGGAGCATCAAACCAGCGGGCATATTCGCTTCCACGGCACCGACGTCAGCCGCCTGCATGCGCGCGATCGTAAAGTCGGTTTCGTGTTTCAGCATTACGCGCTGTTCCGCCATATGACGGTGTTCGACAATATCGCTTTCGGCCTGACGGTGCTGCCGCGTCGCGAGCGCCCGAATGCCGCAGCTATCAAAGCGAAAGTGACAAAATTGCTGGAGATGGTGCAGCTTGCCCATCTGGCAGACCGCTATCCTGCGCAGCTTTCCGGCGGCCAGAAACAGCGTGTGGCGCTGGCGCGCGCGCTTGCCGTAGAACCGCAAATTCTGCTGCTTGATGAACCGTTTGGCGCGCTGGATGCGCAGGTGCGTAAAGAGTTGCGTCGCTGGCTGCGTCAGTTACATGAAGAGCTGAAATTCACCAGCGTGTTTGTGACCCATGACCAGGAAGAAGCGACCGAAGTAGCCGATCGTGTAGTGGTGATGAGCCAGGGCAATATCGAGCAGGCTGATGCACCGGACCAGGTATGGCGCGAACCAGCGACCCGTTTTGTACTCGAATTTATGGGCGAAGTTAACCGCCTGCAGGGAACCATTCGCGGCGGGCAGTTCCATGTTGGCGCACATCGCTGGCCGCTGGGCTATACACCTGCGTATCAGGGGCCAGTGGATCTCTTCCTGCGTCCGTGGGAAGTGGATATCAGCCGCCGTACCAGCCTCGATTCGCCGCTGCCGGTACAGGTACTGGAAGCCAGCCCGAAAGGCCACTACACCCAATTAGTCGTGCAGCCGCTGGGGTGGTACAACGAAGCACTGACGGTCGTGATGCACGGCGACGACGCCCCGCAACGTGGCGAGCGTTTATTCGTTGGTCTGCAACATGCGCGGCTGTATAACGGCGACGAGCGTATTGAAACCCGCGATGAGGAACTTGCTCTCGCACAAAGCGCCTGATAGGTTGAGTGGATGTTAAACGCCCGGAGGCGCTTCCCGCGATCCGGGCTTTTTAATGGCAAGGTTTGTAACCTGTAGGCCTGATAAGACGCGCAAGCGTCGCATCAGGCAACACCACGTATGGACAGAGATCGTGAGTACATTAGAACAAACAATAGGCAATACGCCTCTGGTGAAGTTGCAGCGAATGGGGCCGGATAACGGCAGTGAAGTGTGGTTAAAACTGGAAGGCAATAACCCGGCGGGATCGGTAAAAGACCGTGCAGCGCTTTCGATGATTGTCGAGGCGGAAAAGCGCGGCGAGATTAAACCGGGTGATGTGTTGATCGAAGCCACCAGTGGTAACACCGGCATTGCGCTGGCGATGATTGCCGCGCTTAAAGGCTATCGCATGAAATTGCTGATGCCCGACAACATGAGCCAGGAACGCCGTGCGGCAATGCGTGCCTACGGTGCGGAACTGGTTCTGGTCACCAAAGAGCAGGGCATGGAAGGTGCGCGCGATCTGGCGCTGGAGATGGCCAATCGTGGTGAAGGAAAGCTGCTCGATCAGTTCAATAATCCCGATAACCCTTACGCCCATTACACCACTACCGGACCGGAAATCTGGCAGCAAACCGGCGGGCGCATTACCCATTTTGTCTCCAGCATGGGAACAACCGGCACTATCACCGGCGTGTCACGCTTTATGCGCGAACAATCCAAACCGGTGACGATTGTTGGCCTGCAGCCGGAAGAAGGCAGCAGTATTCCAGGCATTCGCCGCTGGCCTGCGGAATATCTGCCGGGGATTTTCAACGCTTCTCTGGTGGATGAGGTGCTGGATATTCATCAGCGCGATGCGGAAAACACTATGCGCGAACTGGCGGCGCGGGAAGGGATTTTCTGTGGCGTTAGCTCCGGCGGCGCGGTTGCCGGAGCACTGCGAGTGGCAAAAGCTAACCCTGGCGCGGTGGTGGTGGCGATCATCTGCGATCGTGGCGATCGCTACCTTTCTACCGGGGTGTTTGGGGAAGAGCATTTTAGCCAGGGGGCGGGGATTTAAGATTATTGCGCAGGCACCGTTTTATCCGTCTGCGCAATTAACGCATGTAAAAAAGGCTGTGCGTTCTCATCGCTCTTACCGGGCATCTTCACGATATACGGCTTCCCGGTAATCGATGACGACGAGGCCACCTTGTCAATAAACTGCTCGGCTGTATCAATGCGATTACGGGTATTGCCCAGCTTCAGTCGCAGATGAGAAACCGCTTCATCGCAGGTATGTTCATCACCGTTACGCACAAATATTAAATCCTTTTTCTGTGCTAATCCCTCCAGCATAGCGTTGATACGGGCTTCTTCATGGGCAGTTAACTTCGCATAAGCGGGGAGTGTCATTAGCAGCGTAACGACCAGACAAATGATTTTCTTCACTGAATTACCTTATCCTTGTTTTGTAATAGCCGATTTGACTGCCAGAATCAGGTAAAGTTTCGGTTGGAATACGATGAGGATCATCGGCAAGGAGAAAAAATTAAATGAGTAGTTTGTTGTTGTTTAACGATAAGAGCAGGGCACTGCAGGCGGATATCGTTGCCGTGCAGTCGCAGGTAGTGTACGGCAGCGTAGGCAACAGCATTGCGGTGCCTGCTATCAAACAGAACGGCCTGAATGTCTTTGCCGTGCCGACGGTATTGCTGAGCAATACGCCGCATTATGACACTTTCTACGGTGGTGCGATTCCGGATGAATGGTTTAGCGGTTATTTGCGTGCGCTTCAGGAGCGTGATGCGCTGCGCCAGCTGCGCGCTGTCACCACGGGCTATATGGGAACGGCATCGCAAATCAAAATCCTTGCCGAGTGGCTGACTGCGCTACGCAAAGATCATCCTGACCTATTGATCATGGTCGATCCGGTGATTGGCGATATTGATAGCGGAATTTATGTCAAACCTGACCTTCCCGAGGCGTATCGACAATATTTACTGCCGCTGGCGCAGGGAATTACCCCCAATATCTTTGAGCTGGAAATCCTGACCGGTAAAAATTGCCGCGATCTCGACAGTGTCATTGCTGCCGCAAAAAGTCTGCTTTCAGACACATTAAAATGGGTGGTGGTTACCAGCGCCTCCGGTAACGAAGAAAATCAGGAGATGCAGGTGGTGGTGGTGAGTGCCGACAGCGTGAATGTCATTTCCCATTCACGGGTAAAAACCGATCTGAAAGGGACTGGCGACCTGTTTTGTGCTCAGCTTATCAGTGGTTTGCTGAAAGGGAAGGCGTTAAACGATGCGGTGCACCGCGCGGGGTTGCGCGTACTGGAAGTGATGCGCTATACCCAGCAGCATGAGAGCGATGAATTGATTTTGCCGCCGCTGGCGGAAGCATAAAAAAATGGCGCCGATGGGCGCCATTTTTCACTGTGGCAAGAATTACTTCTTGATGCGGATAACCGGGGTTTCACCCACGGTTACGCTACCGGACAGTTTGATCAGTTCTTTGATTTCGTCCATGTTGGAGATAACAACCGGAGTCAGGGTAGACTTGGCTTTCTCTTCCAGCAGCGGCAGATCGAATTCAATCACGGTATCGCCAACTTTCACGCGCTGACCTTCTTCAGCAATACGCTTGAAGCCTTCGCCTTTCAGTTCAACGGTGTCGATACCGAAGTGGACGAACAGTTCAACGCCGCTATCAGATTCGATAGAGAACGCGTGGTTGGTTTCAAAGATTTTACCAATGGTGCCGTCTACAGGCGCGACCATTTTGTTACCCGTTGGTTTGATAGCAATGCCATCACCAACGATTTTTTCCGCAAAAACGACATCCGGCACGTCTTCGATATTGACGATCTCGCCAGAGAGCGGAGCAATGATCTCAATAGTTCCGGTATCCTTCTTGTCGTCGGAAACCAGAGATTTCAGTTTATCGAACAAACCCATGATCTTCTCCTAAGCAGTAAATTGGGCCGCATCTCGTGGATTAGCAGATTGTTTTTTCTTCAATGAACTTGTTAACCAGCGTCATTAACTCGTCCGTTGTCGGTTGAGCAAGAGCCTGCTCTGCTAACACCTTCGCATCTTCGAAGTTCGTGTTACGGATAATCTTCTTAATGCGCGGGATAGAAATGGCGCTCATAGAGAATTCGTCCAGACCCATCCCCAGCAACAGAAGTGTAGCACGTTCATCGCCAGCAAGCTCACCACACATGCCAGTCCATTTGCCTTCAGCATGAGAAGCATCAATAACTTGCTTGATCAAGTTCAGCACGGACGGTGACATTGGCTGGTAAAGGTGTGAAATCATATCATTACCACGGTCAACTGCCAGAGTGTACTGCGTTAAATCATTGGTGCCGATACTAAAGAAATCAACTTCTTTGGCTAAATGACGTGCAATTGTTGCGGCAGCCGGTGTTTCCACCATTACGCCGATTTCAATTGACTCGTCAAACGCTTTACCTTCGTCGCGCAGTTCCTGTTTGTAGATTTCGATCTCTTTGCGCAGTGCACGCACTTCTTCAACAGAGATGATCATCGGGAACATGATGCGCAATTTACCGAAAGCCGAGGCACGCAGGATAGCGCGGAGCTGATCGCGCAGGATCTCTTTACGATCCATCGCGATACGGATAGCGCGCCAGCCGAGGAACGGGTTCTCTTCTTTCGGGAAGTTCATGTATGGCAGCTCTTTGTCGCCGCCGATGTCCATGGTACGAACGATAACCGCCTGCGAGCCACACGCTTCAGCCACTGCTTTGTAAGCAGCAAACTGTTCTTCTTCAGTGGGCAGCGCGTCGCGGTCCATGAACAGGAACTCAGTACGATACAGACCAACGCCTTCAGCGCCGTTACGCTCTGCACCTTCAACGTCACGAACCGTACCAATGTTAGCGCACACTTCTACCTGGTGACCGTCCAGCGTAATAGCTGGCAGATCTTTCAGTTTAGCAAGCTCTGCTTTTTCAGAAGCCACTTGCTCCTGAACAGCGCGCATTTTATCAATAACTTCGTTGGTTGGATTGACGTAAACCTGATTATTTACGGCATCCAGAATCAGATAGTCGTCATTTTTCACCTGAGAGGTGACGCTACCGGTACCCACGATAGCAGGCAGTTCCAGAGAACGCGCCATGATAGAGGTGTGGGAAGTACGGCCACCCGCGTCGGTGATGAAACCCAGCACCTTCTTCAGGTTCAGCTGTGCGGTTTCGGACGGCGTCAGGTCAGCGGCAACCAGAATGACTTCATCCTGAATGGCGCTCAGGTCGATAATCTTCAGGCCCAGGATGTTGCGCAGCAGGCGCTTACCGATATCACGTACGTCAGCCGCACGTTCTTTCAGGTATTCATCATCCAGCTCTTCCAGGGCAGAAGCCTGACCTTCGATAACTTCATGAGCAGCTGCGTCAGCTGTCATGTGCTTATCTTTAATCAGGGCTATGATTTCCTGCTCCAGCTCCTCATCTTCGAGCAGCATAATATGCCCTTCAAAGATGGCTTCTTTTTCTTCACCGAACGTTTCACCAGCTTTCGTTTTGATCGTTTCCAGCTGGGCTGATGCCTTGGCACGACCGCTCAGAAAACGTTCAACTTCCTGATCAACCTGGTCGGCAGAAATTTTTTTCCGGTCAATGACAATTTCGTCTTCTTTCAGAAGCAGAGCTTTACCGAAAGCGATACCCGGGGATGCTAAAATGCCTGAAATCATAACCCTACCTTACTTGTGACTGATTTTTAAAAGAACCCGGGAAATTACTCGAGTTCCGCCATCAGTTTAACCAGATGTTCAACCGCTTTCTGCTCGTCTTCGCCTTCTGCGGAGATAGTCACAACGGTACCTTGAGTCAGGCCCAGAGTCTGCAGTTTAAACAGGCTTTTCGCGCTGGCGCTTTTGCCGTTGGAAGTCACAGTAATTTCAGAAGTGAAGCCCTTAGCTTCTTTTACAAACTGGGCAGCAGGGCGGGTGTGCAGACCGTTCGGAGCGGTAATGGTAACTTCTTGCTGGAACATTGTATTTCCCCAACTTATAGGTTTAGTGTTGTGGAACTAAAGTCTAGCCTGGCGGTTCGACTTTAGCCTGTATTGTTAGCGCCAGTTTTTAACAGACGCGACGCACGAAGAGCGCAATACAGTCCATTGCTGGCGGGTGTTGACCGCTGACGTTTCGTACGTCATTAAACATTATGCCGCTAAAGGAAGAATTGAACCAAATCATAAAATCGATTCAGCTTTGGCTTTTCCTGTAACGATTAATTTCGCGCATCAAAATAATTAGTCTGGTTAAATACCAGTTCCGACAGGCTGAATCAATGCCAGGAGGGGCGAAAGTTTGAAGCAGGCCACAAAAAAGCACCTGAAAAGGTGCTTTTTTACGCATTTTTAACAAGCTGGCATTACTGTTGCAGTTCTTTCTCAGTGAAGAGATCGGCAAACAATGCGGTGCTTAAATAACGCTCACCCGATGATGGTAGAATAACCACAATATTCTTGTTGGTAAAGCTTTCATCTTCTTGTAGTTTCAACGCCGCGGCAACAGCTGCTCCAGAAGAGATACCAGCAAGAATACCTTCTTCTTCCATCAGACGACGTGCGGTAGAAATGGCTTCTTCATTGGTGATGCCAATGACTTTGTCGACCAGCTTGAGATCGAGGTTAGCCGGGATAAAACCAGCGCCAATACCCTGAATTTTATGCGGGCCAGGTTTAATCTCTTCACCTGCCAGCGCCTGGGCGATAACTGGAGAATCGGTTGGCTCAACGGCGACAGAGATAAGATCGGTCTTGCCTTTGGTGCCTTTAATGTAGCGGCTGACGCCAGTCAGCGTACCGCCAGTCCCAACGCCAGCAATAAATACATCAACCTGACCGTCGGTATCTTCCCAGATCTCCGGACCGGTGGTTTTTTCGTGAATTTCAGGGTTTGCCGGATTGCTGAATTGTTGCAGCAGCAGGTATTTCTCTGGATTGCTGGCGACAATTTCTTCTGCTTTTTGGATTGCGCCTTTCATGCCTTTAGCACCTTCGGTCAGCACCAGGTTTGCACCTAACGCTTTCAGCAGCTTGCGGCGTTCAATACTCATGGTTTCTGGCATGGTCAGGGTAAGTTTGTAACCGCGAGCGGCAGCGACATAGGCCAGTGCAATCCCGGTATTACCGCTGGTTGGTTCAACCAGTTCAACGCCTGGTTTCAGCACGCCGCGCTTTTCGGCATCCCAAATCATGTTGGCACCGATACGGCACTTAACGCTGAAGCTGGGGTTACGAGATTCCACCTTCGCCAGAATGCGTCCGTTACCGATGCGATTCAGGCGAACCAGCGGCGTGTGACCGATAGTCAGCGAGTTATCTTCAAAAATCTTACTCATGGCCTGTCCTTAACTGTATGAAATTGGGATACAACAGGTAGCATACCCGCTCAGAGAATATGCGGAAGTAAGGATTTAGCATATCTATATGCAGAAGGGAAATAATGACATGCAAGATGGAATAAGGGGCGGCATAAGCCACCCCTGTTTCACACAAGCGGTTTACAAAATAACCGGTAGATTGTTACCGCCACATGGCGTGTTTATCGCGATAGCAATCGACCCACATCGCCGTCGCACCACAAACGGCAACGGGCATGATGAACAGATTAAGCAACGGGATCATCGTAAACAGGCTGGTTAAAGCACCAAACTGCATATTGGTGATTTTGCGTGTGCGCAGGGCGGTGCGCATCTCTTTAAACGGCACTTTGTGGTTATCGAAGGGGTAATCGCAATACTGGATGGCTAACATCCAGGCGCTAAACAGGAACCATAGTACCGGCGCGACGGTTTGCCCAATACCAGGGATGAAGTAAAGAATTAGCAATACAATTGCGCGCGGCAGATACCAGGCAAATTTTTGCCATTCGCGTTTCATGATTCGCGGCACATCTTTCATGATACCGAAAATCCCGGTATCTGGCGGTGTAGCGCCAGTCAATCGTGCTTCCAGTTGTTCAGCCAATAAACCATTGAACGGAGCGGCAATCCAGTTAGCAATCGTTGAGAAGAAATAGCCAAACACTAACAGCACAGAGATGACAGCCAGAGGCCACAACAGATAGCTCAGCCATTGTAACCAGTCCGGAACATAACTCATGAGCGTCGGGATCCAGACATCGAGCTGCGTAAATAGCCACCAGAATGCGCCCCCCATCAACAAAATATTGACCAGCAGCGGTAAAATAACGAAACGCCGAATCCCAGGTTGCGAGACGAGCTTCCAGCCTTGCGCAAAATAGTAAAAACCGCTGCGTGGGGCAGATGTGAATGATGAAACCATAATCAGGATGAGCTCCTTTTGACCAATCCCAGGAAAATTCTGCGTATTTTACCGGGTAATTGCGCAATGGACAGTTAGGATATGTTCGAAAAAACAGCAAAAAGCACGATTTCATCTATCTTTGTGCTGTGAAAGTTAATAGTGCACTTGCACTTGAGGTAATCGGCAAATACTCTTAGTGAGTAAATGTTTGCCGTGGTGGCAAGGTGTTAGAACAACAGAGAATATAATGATGCAGGATTTGCGTCTGATATTAATCATTGTTGGCGCGATCGCCATAATCGCTTTACTGGTACATGGTTTCTGGACCAGCCGTAAAGAACGATCTTCTATGTTCCGCGATCGGCCATTAAAACGAATGAAGTCAAAACGTGACGACGATTCTTATGACGAGGATGTCGAAGATGATGAGGGCGTTGGTGAGGTTCGAGTTCACCGCGTGAATCATGCCCCGGCTAACGCCCAGGAGCATGAGGCTGCTCGTCCGTCGCCGCAACACCAGTACCAACCGCCTTATGCGTCTGCGCAGCCGCGTCAACCGGTCCAGCAGCCGCCTGAAGCTCAGGTACCGCCGCAACATGCTCCGCGTCCAGCGCAGCCGGTGCAGCAACCCGTGCAGCAGCCTGCCTATCAGCCGCAGCCTGAACAGCCGTTGCAGCAGCCAGTTTCGCCACAGGTCGCATCAGCGCCGCAGCCAGTGCATTCAGCACCGCAACCGGCACAACAGGCTTTCCAGCCTGCAGAGCCTGTAGCGGCACCACAGCCTGAGCCTGTAGCGGAACCGGCTCCAGTTATGGATAAACCGAAGCGCAAAGAAGCGGTGATTATCATGAACGTCGCGGCGCATCACGGTAGCGAGTTAAACGGTGAACTGCTTCTTAACAGCATTCAACAAGCGGGCTTCATTTTTGGCGATATGAATATTTACCATCGTCATCTTAGCCCGGATGGCAGCGGCCCGGCGTTATTTAGCCTGGCGAATATGGTGAAACCGGGAACCTTTGATCCTGAAATGAAGGATTTCACTACTCCGGGTGTCACTATCTTTATGCAGGTACCGTCTTACGGTGACGAGCTGCAGAACTTCAAGCTGATGCTGCAATCTGCGCAGCATATTGCCGATGAAGTGGGCGGTGTAGTGCTTGACGATCAGCGCCGTATGATGACTCCGCAGAAATTGCGCGAGTACCAGGACATCATCCGCGAAGTCAAAGACGCCAACGCCTGATACACTTAAGGCAAATTAACTCCTTTTCGAACCCCCGCTTGTCGGGGGTTTTTAGCATTGATGGTGCGATATGGAATCAATCGAACAACAACTGACAGAACTGCGAACGACGCTTCGCCATCATGAATATCTTTATCATGTGATGGATGCGCCGGAAATTCCCGACGCGGAATACGACAGGTTGATGCGCGAACTGCGCGAGCTGGAAACCAAACATCCAGAACTGATTACGCCTGATTCGCCTACCCAACGTGTAGGTGCTGCGCCGCTGGCGGCTTTCAGCCAGATCCGCCATGAAGTGCCAATGCTGTCGCTGGATAACGTTTTTGATGAAGAAAGCTTTCTTGCCTTCAACAAACGAGTGCAGGACCGTCTGAAAAGCAACGAGAAAGTCACCTGGTGCTGTGAGCTGAAGCTGGATGGTCTTGCCGTCAGTATTCTGTATGAAAATGGTGTTTTAGTCAGTGCCGCGACCCGTGGCGATGGCACCACCGGGGAAGATATCACGTCTAATGTGCGTACTATTCGCGCCATTCCGCTGAAGCTACACGGAGAGAATATCCCGGCGCGTCTGGAAGTGCGTGGTGAAGTGTTCCTGCCGCAGGCGGGGTTCGAAAAGATTAACGAAGATGCGCGACGCACGGGCGGGAAAGTGTTTGCTAACCCACGTAATGCGGCAGCTGGTTCACTGCGTCAGCTTGATCCGCGTATTACAGCGAAGCGACCGCTCACTTTTTTCTGCTACGGCGTTGGTGTTCTGGAAGGTGGCGAGCTGCCGGATACTCATCTTGGCCGCTTACTGCAATTTAAAAAGTGGGGGGTGCCGGTCAGCGATCGGGTAACGCTTTGTGAATCGGCGGAAGAAGTGCTGGCGTTCTATCACAAAGTGGAAGAAGACCGCCCGACGCTGGGCTTTGATATCGACGGCGTGGTGATTAAAGTCAACTCACTGGCACAGCAGGAGCAGCTTGGCTTTGTCGCGCGTGCCCCGCGCTGGGCGGTAGCGTTTAAATTCCCGGCGCAGGAACAGATGACCTTTGTGCGTGACGTCGAGTTTCAGGTTGGGCGTACTGGCGCGATTACGCCTGTTGCGCGTCTGGAACCTGTCCATGTTGCTGGCGTGCTGGTGAGTAACGCAACCTTACACAATGCGGATGAAATCGAACGTCTTGGTTTACGCATTGGCGATAAAGTGGTGATTCGCCGCGCTGGCGACGTGATCCCGCAGGTGGTTAACGTCGTGCTTTCTGAACGCCCGGAAGATACCCGTGAGGTTGTATTCCCGACGCATTGTCCGGTATGTGGTTCTGACGTTGAGCGTGTGGAAGGTGAAGCGGTTGCCCGCTGTACCGGTGGCCTGATTTGCGGTGCGCAGCGTAAAGAGTCGCTGAAACACTTTGTTTCCCGCCGTGCGATGGATGTTGACGGAATGGGCGACAAAATCATCGATCAGCTGGTTGAAAAAGAATATGTCCACACTCCGGCGGATCTGTTCAAACTCACCGCAGGCAAACTGACCGGACTGGAGCGTATGGGGCCAAAATCGGCACAAAACGTGGTTAACGCGCTGGAAAAAGCGAAAGAAACCACCTTTGCTCGCTTCCTCTATGCACTTGGCATCCGTGAAGTCGGCGAGGCCACCGCAGCAGGTCTGGCGGCATATTTCGGCACGCTGGAAGCGCTGGAAGCCGCTTCGATTGAAGAGCTGCAAAAGGTACCTGATGTTGGTATTGTCGTTGCCTCCCACGTTCACAACTTCTTTGCCGAAGAAAGCAACCGCAATGTCATCAGCGCGCTGTTGGCGGAAGGTGTTCACTGGCCTGAGCCGATCGTTATCAATGCGGAAGAGATTGACAGTCCGTTTGCTGGTAAAACCGTGGTGCTTACGGGCAGCTTAAGCCAGATGTCGCGTGATGACGCTAAAGCTCGACTGGTCGAACTGGGGGCGAAAGTCGCGGGCAGCGTGTCGAAGAAAACCGATCTGGTGATAGCGGGTGAAGCTGCAGGATCTAAACTGGCGAAGGCGCAGGAACTGGGCATTGAAGTCATCGACGAAGCGGAAATGCTGCGTTTGCTGGGTAGCTGAGATGGAAAAAGAGCAGCTGATTGAAATAGCCAATACGATAATGCCGTTTGGCAAATACAAAGGGCGTCGCTTAATCGACCTGCCGGAGGAGTATCTTCTGTGGTTTGCCCGCAAAGATGAGTTCCCGGCAGGGAAGCTCGGTGAGCTAATGCAAATCACGCTGCTGATTAAAACCGAGGGGCTGACGCAACTGGTCCAGCCCCTGAAACGCACACTTTAAGCTTTATCGGCGCTGCTTTCCTGCTGCGCCTGTAACTGTTCGGTCTGGCGTTTGTATCGACGCGCCAGCACCGCACAGACCATCAATTGGATCTGATGGAAAATCATCAGAGGCAGCACCATCATACCGATCACCGATGTGGGGAAAAGAATGTTTGCCATCGGGATGCCATTTGCCAGACTCTTTTTCGAACCACAAAAGACGATAGTAATTTCATCTGCCTTATTGAAGCCCAGTCGGCGTGCCATAAAGACGTTAACTACAATCACGATAGCCAGAAGAACGCAACTGACCACCACGATAAACAGCAATGATCCCCAGCCAACTTTGTGCCAGATACCGTTAACGACGGCTTCGCTGAATGCCGTATAAACCACCAACAGAATGGACGTCTGGTCAGTTTTCGCAATCCATTTTTTATTACGCGACACCCAGTCACCAATCCACGGCCGGGAAAGATGCCCCAACACAAATGGCAGCAACAGTTGCAGCATAATTTTACCGACCTGCTCAAGGCTCCCCCCTGCACCGTGAACATTCATCACCAGACCAACCAGCAATGGTGAAAGGAAAATCCCCAGCAGGCTGGATGCTGACGCAGAACAAACCGCCGCCGCGACGTTACCGCCCGCCATTGACGTGAAGGCGATTGCAGACTGCACGGTAGCAGGAAGAATGCACAAGTAGAGAAAACCGGAATAGAGCATCGGGTCGACATTTACCGGTTTCCACCAGGCAAACAGCACGCCCAAAATTGGGAACAGCACGAAGGTGCTACACATCACCCATAAATGCAGTCGCCAATGACCACCGCCTGCAATAATGGCTTCTCGCGATAACTTCGCGCCGTGCATAAAGAACAGCAGAGCAATGGCTGCGGTAGTCAGATTTTCAAAGAAGGGAACGAAATCGCCCCTGGCCGGAAAGAAAGAGGCCAGCAACACCACCGTGATCAGGGTTAAGGTGAAAGGATCGAGGATACGAAAAAGTTTCATAAAGACTCCAGATGATCGATGGTTCTATTGTGCTTCTTCCAGTTTGAGAAATAAAATTGATTTATTGCATCCATTCATGAAGAAAACAGATGAATTATTCTTTAAAACAATTAAAGGTTTTCGTCACAGTAGCGCAGGAGAAAAGTTTTAGTCGTGCAGGAGAGCGTATCGGCCTGAGCCAGTCGGCAGTGAGTCACAGTGTGAAGGAGCTGGAAAATCATACTGGTGTTCGCCTGCTGGACAGAACCACGCGTGAAGTGGTGCTTACAGATGCAGGGCAGCAGTTGGCTTTGCGTCTTGAGCGACTGCTGGATGAACTTAACAGCACGTTGCGCGATACCGGGCGTATGGGGCAACAACTGAGCGGAAAAGTTCGGGTCGCTGCCAGCCAGACCATTTCCGCGCATCTTATTCCGCAATGCATTGCTGAAAGCCATCGCCGCTATCCAGATATTCAGTTTGTCCTGCACGATCGTCCGCAGCAGTGGGTGATGGAAAGTATTCGCCAGGGAGATGTCGATTTTGGCATCGTCATCGATCCAGGCCCAGTGAGCGATCTGCAATGTGAAGCGATTCTTTCCGAGCCTTTCTTCTTGCTTTGCCATCGCGATAGCGCTTTGGCCGCGGAAGATTATGTCCCCTGGCAGGCATTACAGGGAGCGAAATTGGTGTTGCAGGATTACGCGTCAGGCAGCCGACCGCTGATTGACGCAGCTCTGGCGCGCAATGGTATTCAGGCGAATATTGTGCAGGAGATTGGACATCCGGCGACGCTGTTCCCGATGGTAGCCGCAGACATCGGCATCAGTATTCTTCCCGCACTGGCGCTACCATTGCCTGAAGGTAGCCCGCTGGTGGTAAAGCGCATTACGCCGGTGGTGGAACGCCAGTTGATGCTGGTGCGCAGGAAGAACCGTTCACTTTCCACCGCCGCACAAGCGTTATGGGACGTGGTACGAGGCCAGGGCCGTGCGCTAATGGCTGGGCGGGAAGGGGATCCGCTGTATCAGATATAGAGCTATTCATACTGCCGGGAGCCCCGGCAGTAATCAATCAGAAATTAAATTTGATGGAGTAGATTATTGCATCCTGGTAAAAATCTTCGCCCAGTTTGTCATCCGCATAACGATACTGAATCCCTGTGGTGATGTGTGAAGTTGCATTCCACCAAAGTGCGACGGCACCGTTCAGACCTTCTTTGCCGCCATTACCTGCCGCGTAGGTGGCATCACGATCAAACTCGTACTCGTTCCAGTTGGTGAGGGTGAATTTCTCACTGCCCAGCATAAAGCTGTAACCTGCAACCCAACCGGCGACATAACCGTTATCGCCGGTATAATAGGTTTGGTCTGTATAGCGTTTTGCAAAGAACGGTTTGAACCACCAACCGCTGCCGGTGAAATTGTAGCCGATCCCGTAAAGGAACATATCGTCATGGAAATTCACACGATTCGCAGAACCGTAGGTGCCATACGCATGCAAGTAGAGATTAAATCCGGTGTCACCCAGGTAAATACGGTTGGTATTTTTAAATGTGTAACGCTGCTCGCTACCCGGTTTATCATGACGATTATTATAAAAGTTTTCCCAGTCGAAGAACCCGTACATTTCTCCCCAACTAAAGTTAGCGCCGCCTTCCAGTTCCAGATATCCAAAATCATCTTTGTGTGATTTGGTCGACGATTTCTCAGTGGTTCTGCTAGTCCAGTCAAGATAATGAATACCTATATCAGCAAAACCGCCTTTAAATTCTGCATGGGATACTGCTGGTATCGCCAATACAGAAGAGAGTGTCAGAGTAAAAAGATGTTTTTTCATAGCATAATTCCCTATGCTGATCGTTATTAGTTGATTGCTTAATAAAAAGGTTGATTAAAAGCGGCATATTGTTAATGCAAGGGAAAGGAGAGTACCAATACAGTTTTTTCAGTCTATTAATAGTGAAAAAATATAAATATATTGATATCGAATAACTATCGGATACATGAAAAAAGTGTATTGGTATGAGTTAGGGCAATCTCGTTATAAAAAGGCGTTAGATTCCACCCTACAAAAAAAGGATATATATGTATCAGGCTCAGTTTTCTCATAACCCACTGTATTGCGTAGATATTATCAAGACTTATAAACCTGATTTCACGCCACGAGTGGCCTTTATTTTAGGTTCCGGGCTGGGCGCGCTGGCCGATCAGATTGAGAACGCGGTCGCAATTTCCTACGAAAAGCTGCCTGGGTTCCCGGTAAGTACCGTACACGGTCATGCGGGTGAGCTGGTGCTGGGTTATCTCCAGGGGGTGCCAGTGGCGTGCATGAAAGGTCGCGGACATTTCTACGAAGGTCGTGGGATGACCATCATGACGGATGCAATCCGTACCTTTAAGTTGCTGGGCTGCGAGTTGCTGTTCTGCACCAATGCGGCTGGCTCACTGCGTCCTGAAGTGGGGGCGGGCAGTCTGGTCGCATTGAAAGATCACATCAACACCATGCCGGGAACGCCGATGGTGGGTCTTAATGATGAACGTTTTGGTGAGCGCTTCTTCTCGCTGGCGAATGCCTACGATGCGGAATACCGCGCACTGTTACAAAAAGTGGCGAAAGAAGAGGGGTTCCCTCTGACGGAGGGCGTGTTCGTCTCATATCCGGGGCCGAATTTCGAGACTGCGGCGGAAATTCGCATGATGCAAATTATTGGTGGGGATGTTGTTGGTATGTCTGTGGTGCCTGAGGTTATTTCAGCTCGCCATTGCGAACTTAAAGTCGTTGCGGTCTCTGCGATTACCAACATGGCGGAAGGTCTGAGTGACGTGAAGCTTTCTCATGCCCAAACGCTGGCAGCAGCGGAACTCTCAAAGCAAAACTTTATTAATCTTATTTGCGGCTTTCTGCGCAAAATTGCCTGAGTAAAACAACAATAAACGGCCTCACTGAGTGAGGCCATATGATGCGACAAGGAAACGATTATGAGCATCGCTTTGCGCTTAAAGGTAATGTCCTTTTTGCAATATTTTATCTGGGGGAGCTGGCTGGTTACCCTCGGTTCTTACATGATTAATACCCTTCATTTCACCGGCGCTAATGTTGGCATGGTTTACAGTTCCAAAGGGATCGCCGCGATTATTATGCCGGGTATAATGGGGATCATCGCAGACAAATGGCTGCGTGCAGAACGTGCATACATGCTGTGTCACCTGGTGTGTGCGGGCGTACTTTTTTATGCGGCATCCGTAACTGATCCGGATATGATGTTTTGGGTGATGTTAGTCAATGCGATGGCGTTTATGCCGACTATTGCGTTATCGAACAGCGTCTCTTATTCCTGTCTTGCCCAGGCAGGGCTTGACCCGGTGACCGCTTTCCCGCCCATTCGCGTTTTTGGTACGGTGGGGTTCATTGTCGCCATGTGGGCAGTAAGCCTGCTGCATCTGGAATTGAGTAGTCTGCAACTGTATATCGCGTCCGGTGCGTCATTGCTGCTGTCGGCTTATGCGCTGACTTTGCCGAAGATTCCGGTTGCGGAGAAAAAAGCGACTACATCGCTTGCCAGCAAGCTGGGCCTGGATGCCTTCGTGCTGTTTAAAAATCCACGCATGGCTATCTTTTTCCTCTTCGCCATGATGCTGGGCGCGGTGCTGCAAATTACCAACGTTTTTGGCAACCCGTTCCTGCATGATTTTGCCCGTAATCCTGAGTTTGCTGATAGCTTCGTGGTGAAATACCCGTCCATTTTACTGTCAGTTTCACAGATGGCTGAAGTCGGTTTCATTCTGACGATACCGTTCTTTTTGAAGCGTTTCGGTATTAAAACCGTCATGCTGATGAGTATGGTGGCGTGGACGCTGCGCTTTGGCTTCTTTGCCTACGGCGACCCATCACCAACCGGGTTTATTTTGTTGCTGCTGTCGATGATTGTTTACGGTTGTGCATTCGATTTCTTCAATATTTCTGGTTCGGTCTTTGTCGAACAGGAAGTTGATTCCAGCATTCGTGCCAGCGCCCAGGGCCTTTTTATGACGATGGTAAATGGCGTCGGCGCATGGGTTGGCTCGATTCTGAGCGGTATGGCAGTGGATTACTTCTCGGTGGATGGCGTAAAAGATTGGCATACCATTTGGCTGATGTTTGCAGGGTATGCTCTTTTCCTCGCAGTGATATTTTTCTTTGGGTTTAAATATAACCATGACCCTGAAAAGATAACGCATCGTTCAGTTACACATTAAAAGGATTCGCAGCTCTGTTCCTTGGGGCTGCTTTTATGATAAAGGTTAATTAGTGAAAGATATTTTATTTTCTTCTGGCGTTGGTTTTGGCATTGGTGCTTTGTTTACAATCGTGCGATTACCTATTCCTGTTCCAAATGTATTGCCGGGTATATTATCCATCGTGTTTATGTATGTCGGATATCTGGTGGTGAAATACTTTATGCCATGATAATTTAATACGATATATTTTTTATATGGAGCACTTAATTATGGAACGCGTATATAGAACAGATCTTAAGTTGCTCCGTTATTTTCTTGCCGTAGCGGAAGAGTTGCATTTTGGTCGCGCAGCAGCGCGTTTAAATATGTCTCAGCCTCCGCTCAGTATTCATATTAAAGAGCTGGAAAATCAACTCGGCACGCAGCTTTTTATTCGCCATTCGCGCAGCGTCGTACTGACACACGCGGGCAAAATCTTGATGGAAGAATCGCGTCGATTGCTGGTGAATGCAAATAATGTATTGGCTCGGGTTGAACAAATAGGTCGGGGAGAAGCAGGGCGGATTGAACTCGGGGTTGTGGGAACGGCAATGTGGGGACGGATGCGCCCGGTTATGCGGCGATTCCTTAGAGAAAATCCTAACGTTGAAGTTCTGTTTCGCGAAAAGATGCCCGCGATGCAAATGGCCTTGCTGGAACGCCGCGAACTTGATGCCGGGATCTGGCGAATGGCGACAGAACCACCGACTGGTTTTACCAGCTTACGGTTGCATGAATCGGCGTTTCTGGTGGCGATGCCTGAAGAGCATCATCTCTCATCATTTTCCACCGTCCCGCTGGAAGCGCTACGTGACGAGTATTTCGTTACAATGCCGCCCGTGTACACTGACTGGGATTTTTTGCAGCGAGTTTGCCAGCAGGTGGGATTTTCACCGGTTGTTATTCGCGAAGTTAATGAACCGCAAACGGTACTCGCCATGGTCAGTATGGGTATTGGTATCACATTGATAGCGGACAGCTACGCGCAGATGAACTGGCCAGGTGTCATATTCCGTCCGCTCAAAGAACGCATCCCGGCAGACTTATATATTGTTTATGAAACGCAGCAGGTGACGCCCGCGCTGGTTAAACTGCTGGCGGCGTTGGCGCAGTAGATGAGAGGCACGGGAACTGCCGGACATAGTTGGTCTGATAAGCGAAGCGCATCAGGCAATTTCGCAAATTGCAGATAGCAAAAAAGCGCCTTTAGGGCGCTTTTTTACATTGGTGGGTCGTGCAGGATTCGAACCTGCGACCAATTGATTAAAAGTCAACTGCTCTACCAACTGAGCTAACGACCCGAAGTGGTGGGTGATGACGGGATCGAACCGCCGACCCCCTCCTTGTAAGGGAGGTGCTCTCCCAGCTGAGCTAATCACCCACTTCTCAATTTCTTGCTACACGGCGGAGACTACATAAAGTAGTTGGTGGGTGATGACGGGATCGAACCGCCGACCCCCTCCTTGTAAGGGAGGTGCTCTCCCAGCTGAGCTAATCACCCCCGCTGTGTGGAGTCGCATTATAGGGAGAGTTCAAAATGAGTCAACGCATTTTCTAAAGAAATTGTTCGTTCGTCGTAAATTTAAGCAAGATGATCGCAAAACAGACCGTGTTGCGCAATTTGTCAACGAAAACAATAATGCGTAAGGTTGCAACCCGAACTACATTGAGGAATCAGGCGGGAGTGATAGAATATCGCCCACTCAATTTTTCCAGGATTTGCCGGTTGTCGGCATCTTTCTAAACGTAAGGCCATTTCATGAAAATCAAAACTCGCTTCGCGCCAAGCCCAACAGGCTATCTGCACGTTGGCGGCGCGCGTACTGCTCTTTACTCCTGGCTTTTTGCACGTAACCACGGCGGTGAGTTCGTGCTGCGTATTGAAGACACCGATCTTGAGCGTTCCACGCCGGAAGCTATCGAAGCCATTATGGATGGCATGAACTGGCTGAGCCTGGAGTGGGATGAAGGTCCGTACTACCAGACCAAACGTTTTGATCGCTACAACGCGGTGATCGATCAGATGCTGGAAGAGGGCACAGCTTATAAATGTTATTGCTCTAAAGAGCGCCTGGAAGCGCTGCGCGAAGAGCAAATGGCGAAAGGTGAGAAGCCGCGTTATGACGGTCGCTGCCGCCACAGCCATGAGCATCATGCTGATGATGAACCGTGCGTTGTACGTTTTGCTAACCCGCAGGAAGGTTCTGTTGTTTTTGACGATCAGATCCGTGGCCCGATTGAGTTCAGCAACCAGGAGCTGGATGATCTGATTATCCGTCGTACCGATGGTTCCCCAACCTATAACTTCTGTGTGGTGGTTGATGACTGGGATATGGAAATCACCCATGTTATCCGTGGCGAAGACCATATCAACAACACGCCGCGCCAGATCAACATTCTTAAAGCCCTGAAAGCGCCGGTACCGGTTTACGCGCACGTTTCTATGATCAACGGCGATGACGGTAAAAAACTGTCCAAACGTCACGGGGCGGTCAGCGTAATGCAGTATCGTGATGACGGTTATCTGCCAGAAGCACTGCTGAACTATCTGGTGCGTCTGGGCTGGTCCCACGGCGATCAGGAAATCTTCACTCGTGAAGAGATGATCAAATACTTCACTCTGAATGCCGTCAGCAAATCTGCCAGTGCGTTCAACACCGACAAGCTGCTGTGGCTGAACCATCACTACATTAACGCGCTGCCGCCGGAGTATGTTGCTACTCACTTACAGTGGCACATTGAGCAGGAAAATATCGATACCCGTAACGGCCCGCAGCTGGCTGATCTGGTGAAACTACTGGGTGAACGCTGCAAGACGCTGAAAGAGATGGCACAGAGCTGCCGCTATTTCTACGAAGATTTTGCTGAGTTCGATGCCGACGCCGCGAAAAAACATCTGCGTCCGGTAGCGCGTCAGCCGCTGGAAGTGGTTCGTGACAAACTGGCCGCGATTACTGACTGGACCGCTGAAAACGTTCATCACGCTATTCAGGCGACGGCGGATGAGCTGGAAGTGGGTATGGGTAAAGTTGGTATGCCGCTGCGTGTCGCCGTAACCGGTGCGGGGCAGTCTCCGGCGCTGGATATTACCGTTCACGCAATCGGTAAGACCCGCAGTATCGAGCGTATCAACAAAGCGCTGGCTTTTATTGCTGAACGCGAAAATCAGCAGTAATTAGCGTATAAAAAGATAAACGGCAGGAGATAATATCCTGCCGTTTTTTTATTTATGCTGATTCGTCAATATCGAGACGGGCGAGGAAATTGCGAATTCCTTCACGTGACAAAAATTGCGCGACTTTTTCCTGCTCAATGTCAGTCATATTGTCTATCGCGTTGATGATTTGTCGATACGCCGGGGCGCGTGCTCCAGGAGCGTATTCAGCAATTCTCTCTTCAGCTTCCATCAACATTGGTGTGTTATGGAACGCAGGCGTGTTCTGAATAAACTCGCAAACCTGCGAATCGACCAGAATAAGTCTGGCACGACCGCCTTTCACGCCAGGAAATTTTTCCGTTTTCCAGCCTTTTTCTCTGATCCAACGGTTAACAGTTTGTTTAGCCACACCGAGGCATTCAGCCAGTTCTTCGGTGGTCATTTTATTGCGTAATCTTTTCATATTATTTGCTATCGCGAATCCCTAAGCGTTTTAACAATCCGATAATCCCTTCCCGCAGAAGCAAGGATGTAAACTGTTTTTGTTCAACTGGCGTCATCTCTTTCGCCAGTGTCACCAGCAACACTTCAAGCGGCGCATCACCAGACAGGGCAGGCGCTTCTCCCTGACCTTCTGGACGTTCAGCATTGCGAATATATTCACGAACCTGTTCATTGACGTGAACCAGTCGGGCTTTGCCACCCTGGACGCCAGGTTTTGGTGACGTTGTCCAGCCTTCCTTGCGTACCCATTTATTAATGGTCTGGCGGCTATAGCCGGTCAGTCTGGCAAGTTCATCTGGTGTCATCCTCTCCTTGAACATAACAATTCCCTGAATGTATGTGGGTCTATTAGTAGTTCATTTTATAACACCACTTTACAGGAAACCGTGACATGAATAACTACTGAATGCGAGCGGTTTTCCAAAATTGTTCATTTGCCTGATTTTTCAGCGATTGAAACTACACGTTGCAATTTGCCGTTGACACATTCGGGCGGAATTCATATGATGCCGCCCGTCAACTCGACAAGCTTTACGTGACGGGGCTATAGCTCAGCTGGGAGAGCGCTTGCATGGCATGCAAGAGGTCAGCGGTTCGATCCCGCTTAGCTCCACCAAATTTTGCACCCAACAAAATTGGTACGTAAACGCCTCGTGGGGCTATAGCTCAGCTGGGAGAGCGCTTGCATGGCATGCAAGAGGTCAGCGGTTCGATCCCGCTTAGCTCCACCAAATTTCAAACCCTCGCTGTAAAGCGGGGGTTTTTTGTCTCTGCTTTTTGCCGCTTTTGTAATACAGTCTACGTCCGGGTTAGCGCCGCCTGGTGAAAGCATCATTGGATGAAAAATCGGCAACAGGCTGGCCCCTGTTTGCTTCGCGATGCGAATAAACTTATTATTTGTGTGCCTGAAAACCCCGATCAGTGAGAGTAGTTTACTCATGTTTGTGGAGCATAACCTGATAAAAAATATCAAGATATTCACACTAGCGTTTACGCTCACCGTGGTACTTATTCAGCTATCCCGTTTAATTTCGCCACTTGCTGTTATCCATTCCAATTATATCTTTCTGGCGTGGATGCCACTGTGCGTAATGCTGTCAATCTTGTTTATCTTTGGCTGGCGCGGTGTCGTTCCCGTTTTATGCGGGATGTTTTGCACCAATCTGTGGAACTTTCATCTCTCTTTTTTACAGACCGCGGTCATGCTCGGCAGCCAGACGTTTGTTGTGTTGTGTGCCTGCGCAATATTACGCTGGCAGCTGGGGACGCGTTGGCGTTATGGATTGACCAGCCGATATGTCTGGCAACGTCTGTTCTGGCTTGGTTTGGTGGCGCCGATTGGCATCAAATGCAGCATGTATCTTGTGGGAAATTTCTTTGATTTTCCGCTAAAGATATCTACCTTTTTCGGCGATGCGGATGCCATTTTCACGGTCGTTGATTTGCTAAGCCTTTTCACCGCAGTGCTGATTTACAACATGCTTTTTTACTATCTCACCCGCATGATTGTAAGTCCCCACTTTGCACAGATATTGTGGCGTAGGGATATCGCTCCGTCGTTGAGCAAAGAGAAACGCGCATTTACCTTAAGCTGGCTGGCAGCTCTTAGCGTGCTGCTACTTCTGATGTGCACACCGTATGAAAATGACTTTATTGCCGGTTACCTGGTACCTGTTTTCTTTATCATCTTTACCCTCGGTGTCGGTAAGCTTCGCTATCCGTTTTTAAATCTCACCTGGGCTGTTTCAACGCTTTGCCTTCTGAATTACAACCAGAACTTTTTGCAAGGGGTACTAACCGAATATTCGCTGGCATTTATTCTCGCAGTACTGATTTCCTTTAGTGTTTGCCTGCTCTATATGGTGCGTATTTATCATCGTAGTGAATGGCTTAACCGCCGCTGGCATTTGCAGGCGCTGACCGATCCGTTAACGCTTCTACCCAACTTTCGTGCGTTGGAGCAAGCGCCGGAGCAAGAGGCGGGCAAGAGTTTTTGCTGCCTGCGCATTGATAATCTTGAGTTTATGAGTCGTCATTACGGCTTAATGATGCGCGTTCACTGTATCCGCTCAATTTACCGTACGCTGCTGCCGTTGATGCAGGAAAACGAAAAGTTGTATCAATTGCCGGGTAGTGAACTGCTGATAGTGCTGAGCGGGCCGGAAACGGAAGGGCGACTCCAGCATATGGTTAACATCCTGAATAGTCGGCAAATTCACTGGAACAATACCGGGCTGGATATGGGCTATGGTGCTGCCTGGGGGCGTTTTGATGGAAATCAGGAAACCCTGCAACCCTTGTTGGGGCAGTTAAGCTGGCTGGCGGAACAATCCTGCGCTCATCATCATGTGCTGGCGCTGGATAGCAGAGAGGAGATGGTTTCCGGGCAGACCACTAAACAGGTGCTATTGCTGAATACCATTCGTACTGCATTAGATCAGGGCGATTTGCTGCTCTACGCCCAGCCAATTCGCAACAAAGAGGGTGAAGGTTATGATGAGATCCTCGCGCGACTGAAATATGACGGCGGCATTATGACCCCGGATAAGTTTCTGCCCCTTATTGCTCAGTTTAACCTTAGCGCGCGTTTTGATTTGCAAGTGCTGGAATCCTTGTTGAAGTGGCTGGCAACACACCCTTGCGACAAAAAAGGTCCGCGCTTTTCAGTCAATTTAATGCCGCTCACGCTGCTGCAAAAAAATATCGCCGGGCGGATTATTCGTCTGTTTAAGCGTTATCACATCTCCCCGCAGGCGGTCATTCTTGAGATCACCGAGGAGCAGGCGTTTTCTAACGCAGAAAGCAGCATGTACAACATCGAGCAACTGCATAAGTTTGGTTTCCGGATTGCGATTGATGACTTTGGCACCGGCTATGCCAACTACGAACGGTTAAAGCGTTTGCAGGCTGATATCATCAAAATTGATGGTGTCTTTGTGAAAGATATCGTCACGAATACGCTGGATGCGATGATTGTGAGATCAATTACCGATCTGGCGAAAGCGAAGTCATTGAGTGTGGTCGCGGAGTTTGTCGAGACGCAACAGCAGCAGGCGCTATTGCATAAGCTCGGGGTGCAATATCTGCAAGGGTATTTGATTGGTCGCCCGCAGCCATTAGCTGATTAACAGGCGTAAAAAAACCGGGGAATTATCCCCGGCTTTTTTATGTATGGTTTTACAGCACCAGTGCTGCGATTGACGCAGACAGCACACTCACCAGGGTAGAGCCGTAAACCAGTTTCAGACCGAAGCGAGAAACCACGTTACCTTGTTCTTCATTCAGGCCTTTAACCGCACCCGCGATAATTCCGATTGAAGAGAAGTTAGCGAAGGAAACCAGGAACACAGAGATGATGCCTTCAGCACGCGGAGAGAGCGTGGAAGCAATTTTCTGCAGATCCATCATCGCAACGAACTCGTTAGAAACCAGTTTGGTCGCCATGATACTGCCCACTTGCAGTGCTTCACTGGAAGGAACACCCATCACCCATGCAATCGGATAGAAGATGTAGCCCAGGATGCCCTGGAAGGAGATGCTGTAGCCAAACCAGCCAGTCACGGTAGCAAACAGTGCGTTCAGCGCGGCGATCAGGGCGATAAAGCCAATCAGCATTGCGGCAACGATAATGGCAACTTTGAAACCTGCCAGAATGTATTCACCCAGCATTTCGAAGAAGCTCTGACCTTCGTGCAGGTTGGACATCTGAATATTTTCTTCACTGGCATCAACACGGTAAGGGTTGATCAGCGACAGCACGATAAAGGTGCTGAACATGTTCAGTACCAGCGCTGCAACGACGTATTTCGGCTCCAGCATGGTCATGTATGCACCAACGATGGACATCGACACGGTGGACATCGCCGTAGCTGCCATGGTGTACATACGATTGCGGGAGATTTTGCCGAGGATATCTTTATAGGCAATAAAGTTTTCAGACTGACCCAGAATCAGAGAGCTGACGGCGTTAAAGGATTCCAGTTTGCCCATGCCGTTGACTTTGGAGAGCAGGAAACCAATTGCGCGGATAATCACCGGCAACACGCGAATGTGCTGGAGAATACCGATCAGTGCAGAGATAAAGACGATTGGGCACAGCACTTTCAGGAAGAAGAATGCCAGGCCTTGATCATTCATGCTACCAAAGACGAAGTTAGTCCCTTCGTTGGCAAATCCGAGCAGTTTTTCGAACATTTCGGAGAAGCCTTTCACGAAGCCTAAACCAACGTCGGAGTTCAGGAAGAACCACGCCAGTAACACTTCGATAACAAGCAGTTGAATAACATAACGGATACGAATTTTTTTGCGGTCGCTGCTTACCAGCAGTGCGAGAATCGCAACAACGGCAAGTGCCAGTACAAAATGAAGGACGCGGTCCATATTTGCTCCAAATATGAGGCAGGTTAAATTTCCGTGCACATTCTATGTAACATGGTTAAGGAAAACGAGATCTGACACACACTATAATGACGTCCTGTGACAAGCTTCAAAAATAGTGAGCTGTCATACATTTCTGCTATGTTGTGTATGGAAGCTGAAAGTTATGTAAATGTGCTAACATTAAACATAATCACAACATTCAAGTCATCAATCTTTTCGTCGTCATAATTCTGGTCTATCAAAGAAATCACCACAACCCATTTAAATGAATTTGATAATCATTCTCGTTTGACATAGCATGAAACATAGCAAAGGCTATGTTTTAGAGGCACAAGATGACTAACTATCGCGTTGAGAGTAGCAGCGGACGGGCGGCGCGCAAGATGAGGCTCGCATTAATGGGACCTGCGTTCATTGCGGCGATTGGTTATATCGATCCTGGTAACTTTGCGACCAATATTCAGGCCGGGGCCAGCTTCGGCTATCAGCTACTGTGGGTTGTCGTTTGGGCCAACCTGATGGCGATGCTGATTCAGATACTGTCTGCCAAACTGGGGATTGCCACCGGTAAAAACCTGGCGGAGCAGATTCGCGATCACTATCCGCGTCCCGTAGTGTGGTTCTATTGGGTTCAGGCAGAAATCATTGCGATGGCAACCGACCTGGCAGAATTTATTGGTGCGGCGATCGGTTTTAAACTCATTCTGGGTGTTTCGCTGTTGCAGGGCGCGGTGCTGACGGGGATCGCGACTTTCCTGATTTTAATGCTGCAACGTCGAGGGCAAAAACCGCTGGAGAAAGTGATTGGCGGGTTACTGCTGTTTGTTGCTGCGGCTTACATTGTCGAGTTGATTTTCTCCCAGCCTAACCTGGCGCAACTGGGTAAAGGAATGGTAATCCCGAGTTTACCCACCTCGGAGGCAGTCTTCCTGGCGGCAGGTGTGTTGGGGGCGACGATTATGCCGCACGTGATTTATTTGCACTCTTCGCTGACTCAGCATTTACATGGTGGTTCGCGTCAACAACGTTATTCCGCCACCAAATGGGATGTGGCTATCGCCATGACGATTGCCGGTTTTGTCAATCTGGCGATGATGGCTACAGCTGCGGCGGCGTTCCACTTTTCCGGTCATACTGGCGTTGCCGATCTTGATGAGGCTTATCTGACGCTGCAACCGTTGTTAAGCCATGCTGCGGCAACGGTTTTTGGTTTAAGTCTGGTGGCTGCGGGGCTTTCGTCGACGGTGGTGGGGACACTGGCGGGGCAGGTAGTGATGCAGGGCTTCATTCGTTTTCATATCCCGCTGTGGGTGCGTCGCACTGTTACCATGTTGCCGTCATTTATTGTCATTCTGATGGGATTAGATCCGACACGGATTCTGGTTATGAGTCAGGTGCTGTTAAGTTTTGGTATCGCCCTGGCGCTGGTTCCACTGCTGATTTTCACCAGTGACAGCAAGTTGATGGGCGATCTGGTGAACAGCAAACGCGTAAAACAGACAGGCTGGGTGATTGTAGTGCTGGTCGTGGCGCTGAATATCTGGTTGTTGGTGGGGACGGCGCTGGGATTGTAGTTGAATGAGCGTCGCATCTGGCACTATTGGCGGATGCGGCGTAAACGCATTATCCGCCCTACGCGTTAAAGAGCCGGTTTGTAGGCCTGATAAGACGCGCTATGAACTGCACCCCAAATGTTGGACATAATCTGACATCTGAAGGTGCAGTTTATGAAACATTCATTTGAAGTAAAACTTGCCGCTGTAAATCATTACCTGGCTGGTCATGCA
>NZ_JBJQJP010000007.1:0-216373 GCF_046487365.1 Escherichia sp. WS1451 | reverse complement strand
CGCCATCGACTTCCAGTCCAGCCCCATCTCAAGGATCATCGGGCGGTGAGCATTGCCAAGCCCGGTGTGACGCTCCTCAAAATCTTTCTTCAGGCGCTCATAAGCCTGATCCGACAGCGTCTGTTCTGTACGCAACACACCGGACGTCACCGCACCATTGCTGAACAGTCTGGCCCCGTGCTCTTCGGTCGCTGCTGCCAGCGATATTGCCTCGCGGGCATAGGCGATGGGATTCAGTCCCACCAGACCGTCCAGCGTCAGCGTGCGCACATGCCAGATATCTTCCTGGCTCAGTACATCCGTGGAACCGTCCGGGAATGTGACCTGATAGACCGGCTCCCAGCGACTGTTAAGCTTCGGTACCACACAACCGGGATCGACGGGCAGCAGTTCAGCCACTTCGCCAAATGCTTTCACTTTGTAGGCGTAAAAGTTTCCCCTCAGGCACAGACAGGTGACCACCAGCTCCCAGAACTCCTGCGGCGTCATATAGCCATTGGGATGCGTGGAGATCAGCTTATGCAGACGTTCGCCGGTGGCTCTCTGTTTCAGGCTGCCGTTCAGGTGATACAGATTGCAGGGCAACATCCCGACCGACTCTGCCAGCACTCTGACGCAGGAAAAAACCGCCGTCAGTCGCATGGCCCGCTGACTGCTGATCTGCTTTCCGGTATAGGTGTCGTAAGACAACCCGATGGCATCCGCCAGCTCTGCTGGCGTGGTCACCGGCGCGTCACTTTTTCGTTGAAATAATCCCGAAAAGAACACTATTTACCTCCGCCGACAGACGGCTGTGTACGGTCGAGATATCGCGCCACCAGCCACGACCAGAACAGGCACAGCACCCCGGCAACAACAAAACCCGCCGGGGGATAAATCAGCCAGGCACCATACGCCAGCAAAAGCGCACCCAGCACGCCCACCAGTGGCGCGAGAATTATCAGAAACATAATGACCTCGGTTAAAGCGAACGGATGCCCACGCTGACCAGATGTTCAGACAGATCCAGCTCCGGTTCACCACCATTGACCAGCATCCGGCTCATTGCTGTAAACATCGCAACAGGGCCGTCGATTTTGGCTTCCAGCGTGGATTTATTCGGGAAGATATTGTCGTTTTTGTCCGGTTTTACCGTAACGTTAGACATCATCCAGTTCATGACCGGATGATTGCTGTGATGGAAACGCCCGGCATAGACCAGTGATTCCGTTTCCTTCATGGCCTCTGACAGATTGCGAACCGTCTGCGGAACCTCCACCAGCGGTATCCCTTCTTCAGCCAGTGCCAGGCTGAACTGCATCGCGCTCCACGGGTCAAATCCCAGTTCCCTGAGGTTTTCACCACCAATCCATTCCAGTAAGTCACTTTTTATCTGAGCATGATCGATAACATCACCATCCGTCAGAATCAGCTTATCCATCTCCGCCCACTTCCGGTAAAGTTCTGCCTGCTGCCGCGAGCATCGTTCCAGCCGTCCTTCCGGAAGCCAGAATTTAAAATCGGCATGAACATGCCCGTTATCCGTTCGCCAGAGTTTTGCCGCCGCACAGATATCAATCTTATGAGCAAGGTCAACGCCGACCCACATGGGATACGTTTTCAGCTCATGTCGTGGGGCAATGTATTCGCACTTCTCCCACTTAATCATGTCCATCCAGGCAGACTCTGCTGTTACCCACACATTCATGTGTTTGGTAAAAAAATTCACCCGCGCAGAGACCTGTTCTTTCGCTTTTTTCGCCAGGCGACGCAGATCATCCCAGCGTTTACAGATGCCCAGGCCGGGATTCGCTTTCTGCCAGACCGTTTCATCAAACGGATCATCTCCCTCATCGAGGGTGTAAATAATCGCAAAGTAGGAGTCGTCTTTTACAGCGCCCTCCACATCGCTGTTATAGCCACGCAATACCTTGATGGCGTAATCACGCTGCTCGTAACAAATCCCTTCCTTGTTAAACCCTGCCGTGGTGATACCAAATAACAGGGACTGCAGGCGGGCACCGGTTGCCGTTTCCAGAACGTCCCACACGTCGCGGGTTTTATGTGCATGCAGCTCATCAATAATGGCGCAGTGGATGTTCAGACCATCCAGGTTGTTTGCATCCGAGGAAAGCGGTTCAAATTTTGATGCGCTCTGCTCCTGGTAAATCGCCAGCTTGTTGAAATCAAACAACCGCCCGAGTGTCGACCGGGCTTTTCTGACCATATTTTTGGCGTCTTCAAACACAATTCTGGCCTGGTCACGCGTGGTGGCGGCTGAATACACCTCAGCACCGCCTTCACCATCTGCCCCCGTCATATACAGGCCGATACCCGATGACAGAGTTGATTTTGCGTTTTTACGGGCGACTTCGTTGTACGCCGTCCGGAACCGGCGCACCATCACCGGACGTCCGCTGCCATCGCTGCGCATGACAACTTCCCCGGTCTCTTCATTCACCAGCGGAATGACAAAACCAAAAATATTAATGAGGATAAATACATGCCAGTCCATCAGTTCAATGGGCTGGCCTGCCAGCGCCCCTTTTACATGAGGCACAAATTTGTAGAAATTCAGGATGTGCTGCGCACGGGGTTCACTGAAATAAATCCCCCGCTCTTCGCCGTACTTCAGATCATCAAGAAAACGCTGGCAGGCCAAGCGGACAAATTCGCCAGCAACAATTTCTCCTGCGACAACACGTTCGGCGTAGCGGATCCCGTCAGCCACTTTTGCCATCAGTCTCTCGCTTTTAAAAGCTCCGCCAGCGGATCAACATCATCCGGTCCGGCGATATTTACTTTAGCCCGGCTTGCCGGTGACATACCAAACTCTGCAAGCATTGCCCGGATCCGCTTCCAGGCATCCGCTTTCATTGCCGCCGCGGGGTGCGCCTTAATCAGTACATCACCGCTCTGCGTTTCCGTGCGGTAGGTATACCCCTCAACATCGAGTGTTTCGCAGTGATGCCGATATTCGGTGTAGGCTTCCACCAGCAACTCGAGCGCACGCGCATCAAGCTGAGAAATGATCCCTTCCGCATTCAGCTCTTCCGCCATTCGCCTGAACCAGTACTTCCCCTGAGCCCCTAAATGCTGCGGAATTTTAGGAAGACCTTTTTCATCCTTTTTAGCGGTTTTTTTGTGGTCTTTAACGGGGCGCTTTGAGGGGTTGCCTCGAATCAAATGCAGGCGTGGCGGGGTTTTCGGAGGTCCTGACATAATCGGTCTTACCTATCAATCGTTTGTTCACATTTCCAAAAAAAAGTTTTCGAACCTGCGGCGATGTGAGGAAGGGTCAGGCGGCGGTACTGAGCAGCCAGGGTTGCAGAGATTTGACCCGCCCCTCCCCTACAGATGGGAACTGTTATCAATTGATGCGTTCGCGCGCTGTTTTTGCTTTATGACAGGGCCAGCACAGACTCTGCAGGTTACTGTCTGCATCCGTGCCACCATGAGCTTTCGGAATGATGTGGTCCACAGTTCTGGCTTCAACGGCTCTCCCATTGCGCAGGCAGTTCTGACACAGATGATTATCACGCTTCAGTATGCGCGCACGTATGGCATCCCATTTCGAGCCATAGCCACGCTGGTGGCGGCTCAGTCCGCGTTGATGCTGTACCCATCCTTCGCCACGATGTTTATCGCAGTAACCAGAACTGTCTGTGGTTGTACCTGCACATCCACGCTTACGGCAGGCGCGTGGGATTCGTGATGGCATAAATACCTCACCCCCTGTTCAGTTGAATGACGGGCTGATTCTCGATATGTTCTGCTGTCAGTCTGAAAGTCACAGTGACTGTTGGTGGCTCGCCTCCGCGTGACTCTGTCCTGGCGGAAAGCTGCCCTTCCAGTAACTCACCATCAACTGCAATCCCATACCCTGCGAAATGTTTACCACGATACAGTTTAGCGACCTGAAACTTCATAACTCTTCCTTTTAGACATGTTAGACGTGAACCTGTCGCACGGCAGAGTCGCCGAAAGTTTACGGTTTACCCAGGCTCACAGCTGAAAGCCTTTCTTAGATGTGCACATGCGATATGCTTTGAATGAATTATTAAAAACTTTACTCTTTTTCAAAATTTCGAATCCTGGCTCGTTAATGTTAAAGAATTAAACGTAAGAAAGTAGTATGTTGAATCGCTTATATCAAAATACATAGGACTCAAAATGCCAGAACTCGTTGATCCAACAGACTCATTAATTAGTTTTCAATACGCCTTTTCTAATGGTCTGATTAAGCCTTCACCATGCATAGTTCACCCAAATATGAAGGTGCTTTTGGATGATGCAGAGGGTACACCACGGTTTACTTATGCATTCTTTGAAGGAGAAAATGTTAAAGGTGTTGCTATATATGTCCCTGCAGAGTTTGTTGAAGGTAAACCATGCTTTGGCGTTGGCTATGCAGTAGCCGATGAATATAAAGCGCAAGGCATCGGTACTCAACTTCTCATCGCCAGCATTGAAGAAATGCAATACGGATTTAGAAATTCCTTCAATGAATTCTATGTAGAGGCTATTGTCGGGGTTGGTAATCAAGCCTCCAACAAATTAGCTGCAAAAGTTTTATCTGATACTCCTGAGCCAGGGACAGATTCTTACTCAGGAAAACCTATCAATCAGTACATGAAACTTTTCAAAACCACAAAATAACTACCATTCTGGCGCAGATTTTTGCGCCTTTTCAGGTTTGCAGTTCACCTGCCACGCTTTGTTATGCACCTGAATGTCCCGCTTCGTCTGTTGCATTATCATAAGTAATAGCGTAGGTTGACACCTTGGCTCTCTTTCGCCACCGGCGAATCTTTAGCGGATTATCCTTGGCCGTTTTTTATCTGAGACATTGCTCACGAATGTATAGCTGTGCCCCTTCCAGTTGCTTCTGCATCGTCATCAACCGTTCTCTGAGGGTGAAATAATCCCGTTCAGCGGTGTCTGCCAGTCGGGGGCTGGTTGCATTATCCACGCTGGTGGGTCCGGTGGCTTCACGCACGGCTGCGGAGCAACTGGCATTGACCCGCAGGCGCTTACGACCAGCGGCAACATCAGCGCGCAGAGTTTCATTTTCAGCTTTCGCATTGGCTAATTCTCTCGAGTACTTTGCATCGAGCGCAGCAACATCACGCTGACGCTGTTGCATGTCAGCGATGGTGGCAGTCGCCTGCTTCAGCTCACTGACTTTTTTATCACGCTGTTCTTTGTAGGCGATGGCGTTATCACGGTAATGATTGACCGCCCACGACAGGCAGACGATGGTGCAGATAACCAGAGTATAAATAATCGCTGCGACTCTGCTCACTGATCTATCCCCCAACAGGCTAATGCGCTTTCCTGGTCACGACGAATAACCTGTCCATAGCAGTTATTTGAACGTATGCGGCAATCGCGCCCACCATCTTTTATCCACCAGCGAATCGCCTCGCATGCGCCCTTACGATCACCGGCATTCAGCCGCTTATAAAACGTCGACGGGAAACACTTACCGGGGCCAATGTTATAGGGACAGAATGACGCTATACCCGCTTTCTGTGGTTCGGTCAGTGGTACTTTAATATTGCGCTCCACCCATGCCAACGCCTTATCACGTTCAATAGCGTTAACCTGGTCGCATTTTTCCTTCGACAGCTTCATTCCCGGTATGACGGGCTTACCATCCACCATTGTGGCACCACGACAGATGGTCCATATACCGGAACCATCGCGGTATGCCGTAGTGTGGTTACCCTCTTTTTCATCCAGAAACTGGTCAAGTATTTGAGGAGCAGACGCGCCTGCAGCAATCAGCGCCAGAACAGCAGCTGACAGGCCGTATTTGATTTTTGCGCTCATGGATATTTATCAGGATGCTACCAATGAAAGATACTGGAAAGCCAACTGCAAAAAGCTAACAACCTGTAATCGAGTTATCAGAACTGTTAATTTTTATGGTATACCGCGCCTCTGAACAGGGGCGCGTTTCTGGCAACAGCTCGTCCCCTTCACATAACCCGGCAGCAACATCCAGGAAGACCTGTCTGATGCTCCTTCTGGCTGCTGCCTCATAAAACTCCAGCGCGGCACCTTCAACACGGTCCAGCGAGATGTCCAAGCCAAAAATTTCACCGTCAAAGCGTTTTTTGTCCCGTAACGCTAAAGTTACCGTAACTTTATTCTCAAAATTGCGGATCCCTTTCACAATCAGTTCATAGTTTTGAGTCATTGAATTACTCTCCCCGTGCAGCCTTACGCTTGTCTTCTCTGATTTTGAAGTACAGATTTGTCAGATAAGTCAGGAAGCCCAGAACCAGACTCCCCAGTACACCAATCGCAGCCCACTGTGACGGACTGACCTGATCAAGCCACTGTAAAAACCAGTAGCCAGCACTGCCTGCGGAGGTGCCGTAGGCAATGCCCGTTGAAATTTTGTCCATGGATTTCATAGCCTCACCTCCGCAAATAACGGATGGCGTAGTTTTACACTGAGAAATGAAAGGGATTTGAAAAGAAAAAACCGCAAAAGCGGGCGAAACGATATATACAGAAAGGAAAGCACTCTATCCAACAAACCACCCACAGTTAATCGGAATAAAAGCAGAGTGCTTATGAATGATCGCCTGCCCGAAGGTTAGTATTTCTGCACAGCAATTTTGCAAAAAAAGGCGATCATTCATAACTTAAACGTCTTTCAGTCACTCCGGGATTTCCCATCATCGCAGACTGAAAGACTCTAACTGGAGCGGGCAGCGGGAATCGAACCCGCATCATCAGCTTGGAAGGCTGAGGTAATAGCCATTATACGATGCCCGCATATGGTGCCGACTACCGGAATCGAACTGGTGACCTACTGATTACAAGTCAGTTGCTCTACCTACTGAGCTAAGTCGGCACTGGACCGCCACCGGGGACTCGAACCTCGCACACTCAACTTAAAGGGTTGACGCTCTTTCCTGATGAGCTAGTGGCGGCTGGTGGCCCTTGCTGGATTTGAACCAGCGACCTGGCGATTATGAGTCGCTCGCTCTCACCACTGAGCTAAAGGGCCGGGCGCAGGATAATAACGTTACGAAATCAATGTTGCAAGCATTCAAAAATCACCCTTATCTCCTCCACCAGCGCATTCACCATGTCTATCCGAGATAAGTGGCACAAAAAACCCGCTTGTGGGCGGGTTTTGTTTGCTTTTGCCATCACGTACAAAATCGGCAAAATATCAGATTTGCATGAAATATATGCCTTTCAATCTACTTTTGCAACACTTTGCTTTGAAAATGCCGCCTTTTGTTTTGAACGTGTTCTCATTACAAACAATAAAGCCTCACTATCAAGTCGGTGAAAAATGTGTTTCATTGCAACCCAGTGACGAGTAAATGTTTTGGACCAGTTTTTAGTTGTCACTCCCGCCAGTAATGCCAGCTCCTGGTATTCATAACCTTCCCCACCAAAAAGTTCTGCTTTTAATGCCTGCGCCGCCAGCCAGATTAATTTTTTCAGGCGTTCCTGCGTTTTCCCTGCAATTTTTCTGGTACCGGATTGAGTATTAAATTCATTCCACGCCCACTGTGTTATCGCGATCTGATATTCCCAACAAATACTCCCGCTGTAACACCACAACAACCAGGCTTTATGATGTTCTTCAAGAGACAGAACTGCCCGTCGCCATGATGATGTCGAAAACTCAACCTGACTTACCAGAGCAATTGATGAGCCTTTCGCCAGTGATTGTTTTCCCGGTATCGGTGGACTATCCCGCGTTATCATTCTTCCAGTCACTTCATCGCGGTACCGGATTTTTTTACGCCTGTAACGCCCTGTATCAAACATGGCATTCTCCTGCCAGGCTTCAAGCTGACCTTTTGTTGCCCCACTCAAATCAGCGGTAGCGATAATGAGCTGCTCACGCACAAACTGTAAATACTGGTTATTCATGCGCACTCCAGTTCTGTGATTTTTATCCCCAGCCGACCACCAGGAACAGGCAGTCCGCGCACAATATTGATTTCATCAAACTGCTCGTCGTCTATGAGAAGTCCGGCATGCGTCAGCGCATCCAGTGGTGCCTTCAGGATATTGTCCAGGTCGCGGCGGCGCTTATCCGGTGGCTCTGCAATAATTTTTATTGCCAGCCTTCCGGACAGGTTTAATTTCAACCGCTGCTGGCGAACAATTAGTGCCACATCACGGCGATAACGCTCACCGACTTTTGATACAAAATATGTGTTGCCACGACGTCGCCAGTAAGTATTCACCGTCGGCGGATAAGGCAAAACAAACTCTATACGCATCAGTAACCTCTTTTACCCGAGCACGCCGGTTGCAAAGGCGTGATCAAGAAAACGAAAAATTAAATCAACCTGGGAACCATGCTTTTCTTCGAACGCCAGCGGATCCGCATGAAGTTCGTTGTGATGTTCCCGGCACAACGGTAGCGTGAAAATATCGTGGGCCTTTGTTCCCATCCCTCCCTGACCGTGACCAATCAGGTGATGGGGATCGTCGGCTGGCTGACCACAACACGCACACGGCTGTGTCTTCACCCAGCGCGTATATTTCTCATTTAGCCAACGGCGACGTTTAGGTCGCCTCATGAAAGATTCCGGAGACTCCGGATCAACGGTGATGCATACCACCGTCTTTTCCTGTGGTGGGTTCTGTTGCTGGTGGGCATGAGGCAACGGCGCAAGATTTTTTGTGCGCTGCTTCAGTATGCTGGTGGCGGTCTGCTCTCCCGGTACGATGTCGCTTTCGCGGTACAAGGAGCGGATTTTTTCCGCACGTACCCCCAGAGAACGACGTAATACTGCCTCCGGAAGCGCGTCCGCCACCTGATTGCAGACCGCCCACCAAGATAATTCAGCCAGCGACAATTCCCGCTCCTGCGTGCCATTCATTGCATGGCGTATGACGTCAATCATCCATGCTGACAGGTTTTGATGAGCAAGTTGCCCGAGTGATTCGGATGTCTGGTCACGCAACTGGTTGTCGCAGTGCCAGCACAACACCATCGCGCTGGTACCGTAACGATGTATGACGATTTCACTGTGATGATAGTCACCATGAGGCCACTGGCAGGATTTGACATGACGCAACAGCCAGTCAGACAGCGCCCCAGCGCCGCCAGCAGCACGAATCACCCGCTCATCGCTGAAAAATGGCAGTAATGATTTATCCTCCGCCAGCGGCTGGCGAACGGCAGGGACGACTCCGGACGGCAGACCGCGCATGCTTTTCGGTTCAGGCTCCACCAGCACTCGAGGGTTATGAAATACTTGCATGGATTCACGGCCCGGCCTAAGGACCACCAGCCCGAGTTCCGGTACCAGAACAGGTCGAAGTAATATCCGCACGTTACCTCCAGATCCGTTGCTGGTATGTGCGGGATGGGCGCGGTGGGCGTTCGGAATAAGGGAGCCTGACATAGATTATCCAGTGACGATAATCGAGGCTGAGGGCTTTCTTAATCTCGTATCCGCGTCTGCGATAGTTATGAATTAGCCATTCGGCCTGTTCTTCAGTACATGGGTCATGCTGGAACCAGTCAGATTTGAAAGTGCGGGAACGCCGCCCGTGCCTGCTGGCAAAGACGGCAGAATCATCAGAATTGTGTAATTTGGTATCGTGCGCCATCGGTTGTCTCTGCTGGCGCAGCAGGTGCCAGTTGTTCAGGCTGGCGTGCGAATTGTAAACCAGAATGCCAGGAAAAAACAAAACCCGCCGAAGCGGGTATGCTAAAACAAACTGAAAGTAATATACCGGACTTGTAAAGGAACGATAGAATAATTATTGGATTAAACCCTGACTCAATCCAGATTTCATAGACAACAACTACGGACTAATCATCACAGTCATGTTTGATAGACTTAGTCCACATTGGGTGAGGGTTTACGGCGTTTTCACTAATAATTTATCGTCCAAGCTATACACTACTGCCCTGTTTTAACGAAGTTTTTAAAGGAAACAACTGCCTGATAGGGGTTTGGTTGACAGCCAAACATATTATCGCAAAAAGGCTTGATGAAAATTCTTGAGGATCCATCTTCATTTGGCATTTTACTCACTTGATAAGCGAGGAATGGACTATTTGGAGAGGGATTATAAGTGGAAATTAGCGTGTCTGTCGCCGTTTGAATTTTCCATGAGGAATTATTAGCCAACCAGAATTGCGCTCGTTTCCAATAAAAGTCACATTGCTTTTCATCATTACATGTTAGTGGCTTCATTGCTTCTGCTTTCAACGCTGGATCGATCTTTGCTGCACACCCTCCCAACATTACTGTTGCAATCATTACACCTGCGACTAAAACAAGTTTCTTCATCTCCCTGCCCCATCAATAAAAGTTCGGTTCTCTAATAACTAGAGTTAATCAACGGAAAAAACGCCGAAGCGGGTTAAGTGCGGGTGCGTTGAGGATGCCTGACACATCAGAGGTGGCGAGGGATTTCTCCCCCGCCAGGTCTCTTACTCCTCAGGTTCGTAAGCTGTGAAGACAGCGACCTCCGTCTGGCCGGTTCGGATTCGTACCTCGCAGAGGTCTTTCCTCGTTACCAGTGCCGTCACAATGACGGTTAAACAGATGACGATCAGGGCGATTAACATCGCCTTTTGCTGCTTCATAGCCTGCTTCTCCTTGCCTTTCGGCACGTAAGAGGCTAACCTAGATTTGCCGTTCATAGATTGAGCCTCAGATTAATGTTAAGCGTCTTGCAGGACGCGTAATGTTAACTGGGGCTTTTCTCTATCTGCCTTTGGTGTTCATGCCTGAGACAGATAGCCTCAAGCACCCGCAGCCATTCTACTTAACTCCCGTTACCTCGCCAATATAAAATCAATCAGAAAGGTGATCCATAAAATCACTCCTTCTCTTCTTTTCCGTAGTGGAGTTGGCCAATTTTGATAAGAGGGCGTCCCTGAGATTTGCGGTGTAGATTGGTATCGCGCAGAGAATACACACAGCCACAATATTCCTGCTGATAGAATTTTTCGCGCTTGCTGATTTCAATCATACGGGACGAGCCGCCCTGCTTGCGCCAGTTATAATCCCAGTACACCATACCCGGATAATGCGCAACAGCTCGCCGCCCACACTCGTTAACCTGCTGCATATTTTTCCAGCGTGAAATGCCCAGTGAACTGCTGATCACACTGAAACCATTTTCAGCAGCGTACAACGCTGTCCGCTCAAAACGCATGTCAAAACACATGGTACAACGGATCCCCCTCTCAGGCTCCCATTCCATTCCTTTGGCACGTTCAAACCAGTTGTCGGTGTCGTAATCAGCATCGATAAACGGCACGCCGTGTTGTTCAGCAAAGCGAATATTTTCATCCTTACGAATTAAATACTCTTTCTGAGGATGAATGTTCGGGTTGTAGAAAAAGATGGTGTAGTCGATTCCCGAGGCCTGAAGCGCCTCCATCACTTCACCGGAACATGGAGCACAGCAAGAGTGCAGTAGTAGTTTGTTTGCCCCGTTTGGGAGCTCCAATTTAGGCCGTTTGAAATCAGCAATAGTCATAAATATTTTTATTGGGGTCATGAAAATAGCACAGAGTGTAGCATCAGAGCAGGTCTATCGGGAATATATGTCTAAATCTGGTAATATCTGGTTTTGACGCAAAGCGGACAACCACGCTGGCTCTACCCTGCGCCATGAAAATGTCAATTCACATCTGAACTAATGCTCTTTAATCTAGTAACGTCTAAAATACCTAACATTTCCTTGATAAAATGCCAGTACACGCTGCATAGCTTCGCTCTTCCGGCACTCGCGACAGATTATATTCAGGCGCCTGTCGTAGCGGCGTATTTCGCCGTCTGGTAACGACCAGATAAGGTCCGGATCAACCACTGCAGGTTTCTTCACCTTTGCCCTTGAGAGTTTTTTGCGAGCATTTTGCCAGTCCTTACGCGCCTGTTCAGACGGGAATAACCCGTAACCAGAGTTGTATACATCGCCACTGGCAACCAGCTCTCTGGCGAGAACACTCATCAGATATCTTGTCGCACCTGTCCTGGCTTCCAGTTGCCGCAACGTCTCGCGACCGCTCAGACGTACAAGTTCAACAACCTGCCCTTTAATTTTTTCCCGCTCTTCTTGTGTAAATACTTTTGCCATAAGCGCCTCCGGCAATCACTTTTCCGATACAACACGGCGGGAAGAATCAGTAATCTGTCGAACAATATCCCGGTGCTTGTTCAGCTCCCGCAGCGCGGCGCAGACTCGCTCCCACTTCTGAACATCACTTTTCGCCCTGCGCAGCGCCAGGTTTGCCCTGCGAAGGGACGGAAAAATCAGCTCATCTGCTTGCGTTTCGGTAAACGATGGCAACGGCTGCACAATGTCCGCCACAGTTTCTGTTTTAATTTCTTCCTGTGTTGCGGCTTCCCGGACTGGTAACGCAGCACCTGCTGGCTGAGGAAAGGCCTTACCATCACTTTCCGTTACCAGCGCGGCTTTCGGCTCTGCTGGTAAATTATCGCCCGGCATGCAGTAACGAAATTTACCGTTCTGATTAACGCGTGCCAGCCGCCCCGTTGCGGTTACCACCGCCAGCGTGGAAGCAACCTTGCGAGTACTGACACCGAACTTACCCGCCAGTTCCTCACACGTTTTAGCCCCATCCTGACCGATAAACTCAATCATCATGTCTGCGGTAACTTTTTGTTCGACCTCCCCGGTCAGCATATCCTGTGCTTCAGATTTTACTGGCCGCTCTTCGGTTACCCGGGATTCACCTTCGCCAGCCAGAAACCAGGTGTGACCAGTTTTATCAACGACGCCTTTTCTTTTGAGTTCCCACAGCTCGTTGACAGCCTCTTCACGACTGATTCCAAGGCGAGCTGCCACCACATGTGAAGAGGCTTTTTTCAGTGCTTTCAGTGCGTCAGATACGGTTTCCATTAAAATTTCCTCCGGACAAAATTACTTCACAACCCTCATATTGCTGACATTTGGACGCCAGCTATCCCAGTTAAACGTCACCCATCGACCACCGTTCATGGTCATGCGGTCCATAATCCTCTCACCAAGAAGCGTACTCATTGCGGCATGATTCAGGTTTGTTAACATCCCGACACTGCACAGTGATGCTGTCCGGCGATCAATTATCTGGTGCAATACCACCTGCTCGTTTTTCGTCTCCCGCTGAACGCCTATTTCATCCAGGACCAGCAAATCAACCCCGCAAAGCTCCTGTAAAAATTTTTCCCCGGATTTGCCGTTGTCGTAGCTGTCATGCAACACGCTCATGACGTCAGACACGGTGACGATAATCACGCTGCGCCCCTTCACCATCAGCCGGTTGCCCATCGCCGCTGCAAGGTGATTTTTCCCGGTGCCGGTTTTACCGCTGAACACAAAATTCGTGCACCCGGTCATCAGTTCGTCAGCTATGGATTTGGCCTGGCTCAGCGCGTATTTTTGCCCGTCGTTCTGCACCTGATAATTTGCAAACGAGCATTTGCTGTGCAGAGGCTGGATGCCCGAACGATTCAGGATTTTTTCCACCCGCAACTGGCGATTCTGGCGGTTAATCTCCTCGCTGCGTTTTCGTCCTTCAGCAAGTTGCCATTCCCGCCACTCCTCCACCGTCCGGTACGGTGGAACCGACCCCTGTGGTGCAAGTCTGCGAATACGTTCAAGAACCCCAACTGCCGCAATGTTTTTCATGACACGTCACCCCCTGAATCCCGGCGGTATTTCAGTGTCCGGTTCAGAAATGTGATTCACGCAACGCTGCGCAGGCGAACGCCCCAGGCGGATAACCAGTTCATCCCATTTTTCCCGGAGTTTTGCCGGACTCATGATGTTTTTTACCCAGAACGAATCCCGCTGGAGACGCCCAAACATTTCACAAATTTGTCTGTGAGTTCTGCCATCCAGCATCCGCATTGTGCGAACGTCATTGGCCCATGCTGTCCAGTTGGGTTCTTTCGGTCTAGTGATCTCGCCATCATAGCTGGCCGCCTGCTCGTAAAGACTCACGATTCGTCCCCAGATCCACTGTGCGCACACCAAATCTTCCTGACTTCCCCACTGGCGTTTTTTCGCACTGAACACAACCGCGTCAGGGTGTCGGGTTAAAAAATCCTGTTCAGCCGTCTGCGGGTCCGGTTGCGAAGCGTCCGGACAAGAAGATCTTTTATCTGACGGATCAGGTTTTAATACTGACGGATCGGGGTCAATCATCGCCCCCCTAATCGGCAGTTTTTTATCAACAGTTGATCCATCAAAATTTGACGGGTCAACCGTTGAGGGGTCAATATTTGACGGGTCAACTGTTAACGGGTCATTTTTTGCCGGGCTAATTTTTCTTTTCGGTTTATATGACTCACGCGCCGCCGCCGCAGCTGCTTCGAGTTTTTCCACATTAAGCCGATAGATATTGCTTACATTACGCCCACCGACCTTACGCTCTTCCTTCGTCAGCCAGCCCTCTTTCGCCAGTTCTGCAATAGCCGATTTCACTGTGGATTCACTTCTTGCACCGATCTGACGCCGGATAGTTTCAATGGCAGGCCATGACACGCCCTCGTCATTGCTGTAGTCTGCAAGACGGGCCATAACCGCCACCCTGGATAAGATCATGCCGGTGAAGGCGCACCCTTCCCAGACAAGACCATGAAGCTTGCTGCTCATAAAACCCCCGAACACCGTGCTTTTAGTGCATCACCACAGCATTCCCTGCCGGGCCGCCGCGATTCATCTGGTCATACAAAACAACCGCTGACGCAACAAAATCATCGACATCCTTCACCAGCCGATCCCTCCGTTCGACGATCTCACGGTAATATTCAGAACTGTGGCTGCGCATACGGGCCACCAGCAAAGGCGGCATCGCCTTTTCGATCGCCGGTAACAGAGCCTGCATTTTTTCAACAGCATCAGGGGTGTCTTTCTCTACCCAGCGGAAAATTTTCTGGGTATTGCGAGCCAGGGCTTCCGGATGGCTGTCGTCATACAGTTCTGGGAACGTCATACCCAACTCAAAATAAGCCTGGGTTATTCCAGCTGCTGGAACTTTTTCGCCATCAGGACGCGCCCAGGCATTCATCGCCATGCGGATGTGTTCATGCTTGATTTTCATGAATCAAGCTCCTAGAAAGTGGTTGTGTTAACGTTTTGGTATCTTCCAGCTCGGGCCAAATATTCATCCAATCAAAAGGCCTTAGTTGCTGACGTGTAACTTCACCATTACTGGCTCGCTCAATAAGGACACATAACGATGCCCCTAACACTTGACCTTTACTCAATGCCTTTCTTAGATAACCGATGCTGGTACCACACTCGCATGCAAACATACGCTGTTCATCTGACGAAAGAGAATTGAGAAATATTCTTAATTCTTCCATAGCTACTCCTTAGTAAACACAGCAAAGAATACCCACAGGTAAACAAAAGTCAATACCCACAGGTTGTTTACCTTGCGGTAATCGCATCTATTATTTACCTATGGATAAATATGAATTTAGACGACAGCAACTCATCAAAATTCGTGATGAGAAATGCGATGGTAAAGCGGTTAACGTGGCCAGAAAGATCGGGCGCGAGCCTTCTTATGTATCAAGAATGTTGTACCCAGAGGGGAAAAAGGGAAAAAAACGGATCGCTGATGATATGGTGGAGATTATCGAAGAGTCCTTTGGGTTACCCCGGGGATGGATGGATGGTATCGTTTCATCATCAACGAACACAGCCTCCAGTTATGAAACAAGGGTTCTAACGCCACGACAACGTATTTTTTTAGATCTCTTAGACGAACTGCCAGAAAGTGAAGCGGATAAATTATTAAAAACTCTTGAAGAGAAAAAACAGTATTACAATATGATCTACGAAGAAATCCGTAAAAAGAAAGCACAAAACGCATCATAGCTCACCAAACAACTAGTCACCAGTTAAGACACCGCAAAAATTTACCCATAGGTATTTACTTTTTAAATACCTATGGGTATCCTTCTTTTCATACCAACCCACCCCGCCCCACAGAATGCAGGGCAATACTTCGAGTTACCAGGCAGTGGTCAGGGGTTAAGTAGCCAGCCCGAGGCGTAAGAACATGACGGCAGGGTTCAACTTTAATAACTATGCAGCAGGTTTTTGTTCCGCTACCCCGGCGTTAAGGGGAAATGAGGTCAACATGGATACTATCGATCTTGGCAACAACGAATCTCTGGTGTACGGCGTGTTTCCCAACCAGGACGGCACGTTCACCGCGATGACGTATACCAAAAGCAAAACGTTTAAAACCGAAAATGGTGCCCGTCGCTGGCTGGAAAGAAACTCAGGTGAGTGATATGGATTTCGACACAATCATGGAAAAGGCTTACGAAGAATACTTCGAAGACCTTGCCGAAGGCGAAGAAGCTCTCAGCTTCAGTGAGTTTAAACAGGCGCTTTCCAGCTCGGCAAAATCTAACGGCTGATAAGCGAAGTAGCACCGCGAGGAATCAGTATGCAGAAACGAGAACCCGTCATAATCGCGCCAGACTATACCGATGATGAACTTTATGAGTGGATGCGCCAGAAAATTAATGCAGCGCAGGATCTGAAATGGGCTAATGAAGCCAGGGCTAAGCAGGCTGAAAATCTGTCCGCTCTGGAGCAGGATATCACCAATCTGGAAAAAGCAGCGGCATTAAGCATTGCCAGAATGATTACATACCCGCGTTAATAGCTAACCAACGAAGCTAAGGTTGGTAATTAAGGAGTTCTCCACGGGTGAGGTGGAGTACGTGCGCCGGACACGGGTGAGCATCCGGCACTGACAGTTTACTGAAAGGATATTTCCCTGAAAAGTCAGACCATAACGCGAAAGCGCACGGCGAGGTAGCTGGTTCATAGATAGCCTGTCGTTAAATTTTCGTCGACCGTGCGCTTCCGGTTGTGGCAATCCGCGAAATGGCGCGGCGGTAAGTATGGCGGGGTTATTCCTTCCCCCGTTGAGGACACCGGGTTGTCAGGTTGACCATACGCTTAAGTGACAACCCCGCTGCAACGCCCTCTGTTATCAATTTTCTGGTGACGTTTGGCGGTATCAGTTTTACTCCGTGACTGCTCTGCCGCCCTTTTTAAAGTGAATTTTGTGATGCGGTGAATGCGGCTAAGCGCACGCGGAACAGTTAAAACCAAAAACAGTGTTATGGGTGGATTCTCTGTATCCGGCGTTAATTGTTAACTGGTTAACGTCACCTGGAGGCACCAGGCACTGCATCACAAAATTCATTGTTGAGGACGCGATAATGGAAACGTTATTACCAAACGTTAATACGTCTGAAGGTTGTTTTGAAATTGGTGTCACTATCAGTAACCCTGTATTTACTGAAGATGCCATTAACAAGAGAAAACACGAACGGGAGTTATTAAATAAAATATGCATTCTTTCAATGCTGGCCCGTTTACGTCCGATACAAAAAGGATGCTGGCAATGAATACAGCATTTGCACTTGTTCTGACATTTTTTCTTGTTTCCGAAGAGCCAGTTGATATTGCAGTCAGTGTTCACAGGACAATGCAGGAGTGTGTGACTGCAGCAACCGAACAGAAAATTCCCGGTAACTGTTACCCGGTCGATAAAGTTATTCACCAGGATAATAACGAAATCCCGGCAGGTCTTTAAAACAGTTCCGTAATAAACATCCGATTTCATTCTTATATGCCAGAAATGGCAGGGATTTGTTCACCCTTAAATCTGTAATGAGGTAAAACAAAATGAGTAAAGTCTTTATTTGCGCCGCCATTCCGGACGAACAGGCAATAAAGGAAGAAGGTGCAGTCGCTGTAGCCACTGCCATTGAAGCCGGTGATGAACGTCGCGCCCGCGCAAAATTTCACTGGCAATTCCTGGAACATTATCCGGCTGCTCAGGACTGCGCTTATAAATTTATTATCTGCGAGGATAAACCTGGCATACCCCGCCCTGCCCTCGATTCATGGGATGCTGAATATATGCAGGAAAACCGCTGGGATGAGGATTCTGCTTCTTTTGTCCCGGTTGAGACTGAATCCGATCTGATGAACGTCACTTTTGACAAGCTGGCCCCTGAAGTACAGAACGCTGTCATGGTTAAGTTCGACACATGTGAAAACATCACCGTTGATATGGTGATTAGCGCGCAGGAATTGTTGCAGGAAGACATGGCAACATTCGACGGACATATCGTTGAAGCGTTGATGAAAATGCCAGAAGTTAACGCCATGTATCCGGAGCTTAAGCTGCATGCCATCGGGTGGGTTAAGCATAAATGTAAGCCTGGTGCCAAATGGCCCGAAATTCAGGCAGAGATGCGCATCTGGAAAAAACGTCGCGAAGGTGAACGCAAGGAAACCGGAAAATACACGTCTGTTGTTGATCTCGCCCGCGCCAGAGCCAATCAACAGAACACTGAAAATTCAACAGGAAAAATCAGCCCGGTCATTGCTGCCACTCATCGCGAATACAAGCAGACATGGAAAACACTGGATGACGAACTGGCCTACGCTCTCTGGCCTGGTGATGTGGATGCCGGAAACATTGACGGCAGCATCCATCGCTGGGCAAAAAATGAAGTTATCGACAACGACCGCGAAGACTGGAAGCGTATCTCGGCATCAATGCGCAAACAGCCTGATGCCCTTCGCTACGACCGCCAGACTATTTTTGGCCTTGTCCGTGAACGTCCGATCGACATTCACAAAGACCCTGTGGCACTGAACAAATACATTACTGAATACCTGACTACAAAGGGCGTGTTTGAAGATGAAGGAAGAAATCAGAGCGCAACTGATACTCTCTCGTCGCCAGTACCAGAAACTGATGCAGTGGAAACGGCAATTCCGGACAACGAAAAAACCGAATGCAAAGTGGAAGTCGAACCATCTGTAGAGCGTGAAGGGCCGTTCTACTTCCTCTTCACCGACAAGGATAGCGAAAAATACGGTCGCGCAAACAAACTTTCTGGTCTGGATAAGGCACTGGCTGCAGGGGCTACTGAAATCACGAAAGAAGAATATTTCGCCCGCAAAAACGGTACATACTCAGGTTCACAACAAAATACTGGTGCATCTGACACGACCGCACAACCAGAGCCGGTAAAAGTTACCGCTGACGAAGTAAACAAAATTATGCAGGCAGCCAATATCAGCCAGCCTGACGCCGATAAGTTGCTTGCTGCATCACGTGGTGAATTTATTGAAGGGATTAGCGACCCGAATGATCCGAAATGGGTTAAGGGGATCCAGACCCGCGATACTGTGAACCAGAACCAGCAAGAAACGGAACAGAACGACCAGAAAGCGGAACAAAACAGCCCAAATACGCAACAAAACGAGCCAGAAACGAAACAACCTGAACCAGTAGTGCAACAGGAACCGGAAAAAATCTGCACCGCCTGCGGTCAGACCGGCGGCGGCAACTGCCCTGATTGTGGCGCGGTGATGGGCGACGCAACATACCAGGAAACATTCGATGAAGAGTATCAGGTTGAAGTTCAGGAAGATGATCCGGAGGAAATGGAAGGCGCTGAACATCCACACAAGGAGAACACTGGCGGCAATCAGCATCACGATAGCGATAATGAAACTGGCGAGACGGCAGATCACTCAATTAAGGTGAACGGTCATCAAGAAATCACATCCACCAGCAGGACGTGTGACCATCTAATGATCGACCTTGAAACCATGGGAAAAAATCCTGATGCCCCGATCATCTCAATAGGTGCAATATTTTTCGATCCGCAAACCGGAGATATGGGACCGGAATTTAGTAAGACTATCGATCTGGAAACTGCTGGCGGAGTCATTGATCGGGACACCATTAAATGGTGGCTTAAGCAATCACGCGAAGCGCAATCTGCCATTATGACCGATGAAATCCCGTTAGATGATGCACTGTTACAATTGCGGGAATTTATCGACGAAAACTCCGGTGAATTTTTTGTTCAGGTCTGGGGAAATGGAGCCAACTTCGACAACACGATTTTGCGCCGTTCATACGAACGGCAGGGGATCCCCTGCCCGTGGCGTTACTACAACGATCGCGATGTACGCACAATCGTTGAGCTGGGGAAAGCCATAGACTTCGATGCCAGAACGGCTATTCCATTCGAAGGTGAGCGCCATAATGCACTTGATGACGCCCGTTACCAGGCAAAATACGTTTCAGTTATCTGGCAAAAACTGATCCCGAGTCAGGCTGATTTTTAATGTTCAACCCTAATTGCCGCTAACCGTATATAGTTAGCGGCGGTTATGAGATATAGCTATGAGCAGCTTATTTTTAACCGAAGATGAATTGCTAATATTAACGGGCTGCAAATATGCAAGCCACCAGCGAAAATGGTTAATGGAAAACGGGCTTCCGTTCTATACCAATCGTAGTGGCAAACCGATTGTCAGCCGGGATCTATTTACCTGCAATAAAACTTTACCACCACGCGAGGTAGAGCCGAATTTTGGTGCGATCTGATGGGAAGACGAAGGAAAAATCCTGAACACGAAAAATTACCTCCAAATGTATACCCAAATAAATATAGTTATGTATGGAAACCAACATCCAGAGAATCTGTCACACTAACCGCCATCAAGGATGGTTTAGCTGCTTTATGGAAAAAGTATGAGGAAACTGTAGATAATCGCGATCGTGCAATAACATTCGGTCGCTTGTGGGAAAAATTCCTCGCCAGCGCCTATTACAGTGACCTTAGTCCAAGAACACAAAAAGATTATCTGCAACATCAAAAAAAGTTGCTTGCCGTATTCAGTAAGGTACCAGCGGATTCCATAAAACCAGAACACATCCGTCGATACATGGACAAAAGAGGGGAGCAAAGTAAAACGCAAGCCAACCATGAAAAAAGCAGTATGTCCCGTGTTTACAGTTGGGGGTATGAGCGAGGGTACGTGAAGGCTAACCCATGTGCAGGTGTAAGTAAATTCAAGGCCAAAAACCGCGAACGATATGTAACCGACAAAGAATACCAGGCAGTATTAAGCGTTGCACCTCTTCCTGTTTTTATCGCAATGGAAATTGCCTATCTGTGTGCAGCGAGGGTTTCCGATGTGTTATCGCTGAAATGGGAGCAGATTGGAAACGACGGGATCTTTATCCAGCAAGGGAAAACAGGGAAAAAACAGATAAAAGCATGGAGTCCACGATTACAGGCGGCGATCGAAAAAGCAAAACAGTTACCAACATCCGCCTATGTAATCAGCAATCAATACGGCAACCGATATATGTACAAAGGCTTTAACGAAATGTGGGTAGAAGCAAGAAATCGCGCAGGCAAAATTTCAGGTATTTTAACCGACTTCACCTTTCATGATCTGAAGGCGAAAGGAATTTCAGACTATGAAGGAAGCAGCCGGGATAAGCAACTTTTCTCTGGTCACAAAACCGAAGGGCAAGTGCTAATCTATGACAGGAAGGTTAAAGTTTCACCAACACTTGATGTCCCGTTACCTGAAAATATTCCAAGAAAATATTCCAAGTAATTCCAAGTGTGATTTTTGTCACTGACTTAATGATGTGTAAGTGATTGAATTTTGGCGGAGAGAGGGGGATTTGAACCCCCGGTGGAGTTGCCCCCACTCCGGTTTTCGAGACCGGTCCGTTCAGCCGCTCCGGCATCTCTCCGTTCAGATGGTTGCCATGATGCCAGGAAATTTGGCATTTTAACAGTCCCTGTCCGTGCAATTTTGTTCAAGTGACGAGTTTGCGAGCAAAACGATGATTAAGTGGCCCTGGAAAGTACAAGAATCAGCACATCAAACTGCCCTGCCCTGGCAGGAAGCACTATCGATCCCCCTTTTAACGTGTCTGACGGAACAGGAACAAAGCAAATTAGTCACTCTTGCCGAACGTTTTTTACAGCAAAAGCGGCTTGTTCCTTTACAGGGCTTTGAACTGGATTCATTAAGAAGCTGCCGGATAGCACTTCTATTTTGCCTACCCGTTCTGGAGTTAGGACTGGAATGGCTGGATGGTTTTCATGAAGTCTTAATTTATCCTGCGCCATTTGTGGTCGATGATGAATGGGAAGACGATATCGGTCTGGTGCATAACCAACGTATTGTTCAGTCAGGTCAGAGCTGGCAGCAAGGGCCTATCGTTTTGAACTGGTTGGATATACAAGATTCTTTTGATGCTTCTGGTTTTAACCTGATTATTCATGAAGTCGCTCATAAGCTGGACACCCGTAACGGCGATCGCGCCAGCGGAGTTCCCTTTATTCCGTTGCGTGAGGTTGCTGGCTGGGAACACGATCTTCATGCTGCAATGAACAACATTCAGGAAGAAATCGAATTGGTTGGCGAGAATGCGGCGAGCATCGATGCTTATGCTGCCAGTGATCCTGCTGAATGTTTTGCCGTACTTTCTGAATATTTCTTTAGCGCCCCAGAACTTTTTGCTCCTCGTTTCCCTTCATTGTGGCAACGTTTCTGCCAATTTTATCAACAAGATCCTTTGCAGAGACTGCATCACGCTAATGATACAGACTCGTTTTCGGCGACGAATGTTCATTAATTAACAACTTTGCAGATTAATTAACCAATTGAAATGACTTATGAAATTTAGTGTTGACAGACAAGGTACCGCTAAGTAATATGCGCCCCGTTCACACGATTCCTCTGTAGTTCAGTCGGTAGAACGGCGGACTGTTAATCCGTATGTCACTGGTTCGAGTCCAGTCAGAGGAGCCAAATTCTAAAAATTCGCTTTTTAGCGCAATGTCACTGATCTTAGTTGAGCATTGCTTTTTAACGGATAGCGGGTTTTTGACATCTTAAGCGCCCTCAACCTTTATGGTTGAGGGCGTTTTGCTATGAACGTCATCACCATTTTCCCCTCGATTATAAAACTTGAGTAATTCAGTAGTCTCCCCTCTTGCAACTCACACCCAAAACTGCTTAACGAAAAGTTATTAATTTTCAATCATATTGCTATCAGGATTTACTTTTTTTCGCTGTGCTAGAAAGGGCGCATTTATGTTAGCTCGTTCAGGGAAGGTAAGCATGGCTACGAAGAAGAGAAGTGGAGAAGAAATAAATGACCGACAAATTTTATGCGGGATGGGTATTAAACTACGCCGCTTAACTGCGGGTATCTGCCTGGTAACTCAACTTGTGTTCCCTATGACTGTGGCAGCACAAGGTGTGGTAAACGCCGCAACCCAACAACCAGTTCCTGCACAAATCGCCATTGCAAATGCCAATACGGTGCCCTACACCCTTGGAGCGCTGGAATCGGCCCAAAGCGTTGCCGAACGTTTCGGTATTTCGGTGGCTGAGTTACGCAAACTCAACCAGTTTCGTACGTTTGCTCGAGGTTTTGATAATGTCCGCCAGGGTGATGAACTGGATGTCCCGGCACAAGTTAGTGAAAAAAAATTAACCCCGCCGCCGGGTAATAGCAGTGACAACCTTGAGCAACAGATAGCCAGTACTTCACAGCAAATCGGGTCTCTGCTCGCCGAAGATATGAACAGCGAGCAAGCGGCCAATATGGCGCGTGGATGGGCCTCTTCTCAGGCATCTGGCGCAATGACAGACTGGTTAAGCCGCTTCGGTACCGCAAGAATCACGCTGGGCGTGGATGAAGATTTTAGCCTGAAGAATTCCCAGTTCGATTTTCTCCACCCGTGGTATGAAACGCCTGATAATCTCTTTTTCAGCCAGCATACTCTCCACCGTACTGACGAGCGTACGCAGATTAACAACGGCTTGGGTTGGCGTCATTTCACTCCCACATGGATGTCGGGCATCAACTTCTTTTTCGACCACGATCTTAGCCGTTACCACTCCCGCGCCGGCATTGGCGCGGAGTACTGGCGCGACTATCTAAAATTAAGCAGTAACGGCTATTTGCGACTGACCAACTGGCGCAGCGCACCTGAACTGGACAACGATTATGAAGCACGCCCGGCCAATGGCTGGGATGTACGCGCAGAAGGCTGGTTACCCGCCTGGCCGCACCTTGGCGGTAAACTGGTCTATGAACAGTATTATGGCGATGAAGTGGCCCTGTTCGATAAAGACGATCGGCAAAGTAATCCTCATGCCATAACCGCTGGACTTAACTATACCCCCTTCCCGCTGATGACCTTCAGCGCGGAGCAACGCCAGGGTAAACAGGGCGAAAATGACACCCGTTTTGCCGTCGATTTTACCTGGCAACCTGGCAGCGCAATGCAGAAACAGCTTGACCCGAATGAAATCGCTGCACGGCGTAGCCTTGCAGGCAGCCGTTATGATCTGGTGGATCGCAACAACAACATCGTTCTGGAATATCGCAAAAAAGAACTGGTTCGCCTGACCCTGACAGACCCCGTGACAGGGAAGTCAGGAGAAGTGAAATCATTGGTTTCGTCGCTACAAACCAAATATGCCCTGAAAGGCTATAACGTCGAAGCCACCGCTCTGGAAGCTGCCGGTGGTAAAGTGGTCACAACGGGTAAAGATATTCTGGTTACCCTGCCGCCGTACCGGTTCACCAGTACGCCAGAAACCGATAACACCTGGCCGATTGAAGTCACCGCTGAAGATGTCAAAGGCAATTTGTCGAATCGCGAACAAAGCATGGTAGTCGTTCAGGCACCTACGCTAAGCCAGAAAGATTCCTCGATATCGTTAAGTACCCAAACATTGAGTGCGGATTCCCATTCAACCGCCACACTGACTTTTATTGCGCATGATGCAGCAGGTAATCCTGTTATCGGGCTGGTGCTCTCGACGCGTCACGAAGGTGTTCAGGACATCACCCTTTCTGACTGGAAAGATAATGGTGACGGAAGCTATACCCAGATCCTGACCACAGGAGCGATGTCTGGCACGCTGACGCTGATGCCACAGCTGAACGGTGTGGATGCGGCTAAAGCCCCCGCCGTGGTGAATATCATTTCTGTTTCGTCATCCCGAACTCACTCGTCAATTAAGATTGATAAGGACCGTTATCTCTCCGGGAATCCTATCGAGGTGACGGTAGAACTGAGAGATGAAAATGACAAACCTGTTAAGGAACAAAAACAGCAACTGAATACCGCAGTCAGCATCGACAACGTGAAACCTGGTGTCACTACAGACTGGAAAGAAACCGCAGATGGCGTCTACAAGGCAACCTATACCGCCTATACCAAAGGCAGTGGGCTTACTGCGAAGCTGTTAATGCAAAACTGGAATGAAGATTTGCATACCGCTGGATTTATCATCGACGCCAACCCGCAGTCAGCGAAAATTGCGACATTATCTGCCAGCAATAATGGTGTGCTCGCCAATGAGAATGCAGCAAACACCGTCTCGGTCAATGTCGCTGATGAGGGAAGCAACCCAATCAATGATCATACCGTCACGTTTGCGGTATTAAGCGGATCGGCAACTTCCTTTCACAATCAAAACACCGCAAAAACGGATGTTAATGGTCTGGCGAATTTTGATCTGAAAAGTAGTAAGCAGGAAGACAACACGGTTGAAGTCACCCTTGAAAATGGCGTGAAACAAACGTTAATCGTCAGTTTTGTCGGTGACTCGAGTACCGCGCAGGTTGATCTGCAAAAGTCGAAAAATGAAGTGGTCGCTGACGGCAATGACAGCGCCACCATGACCGCGACAGTCCGGGATGCAAAAGGCAACCTGCTCAATGACGTCAAGGTCACCTTCAATGTTAATTCAGCAGCAGCGAAACTGAGCCAAACCGAAGTGAATAGCCACGACGGGATCGCCACAGCTACGCTGACCAGTTTGAAAAATGGTGATTATACGGTTACGGCCTCTGTGGGCTCTGGTTCTCAGGCTAATCAACAGGTGATTTTTATCGGTGATCAAAGTACTGCATCCCTGACCCTCAGTGTGCCCCCAGGCGAGATCACCGTCACCGACACAGCGCCTCAACAGCTGACGGCAACCTTGCAGGATAAAAATGGCAACCCACTAAAAGATAAAGAAATCACTTTCTCTGTGCCAAACGACGTCGCAAGTCGGTTCTCGATTAGCAACAGCGGAAAAGGCATGACGGATAGCAACGGGATTGCAATCGCCTCCCTGACCGGCACGTTAGCGGGCACGCATATGATCACGGCTCGTCTGGCTAACAGCAATGTCAGCGATGCACAGCCAATGACGTTTGTGGCGGATAAAGACAGAGCGGTTGTCGCTCTACAAACATCGAAAGCGGAAATCATTGGGAATGGCGTGGATGAGACGACTCTGACAGCAACAGTGAAAGATCCTTTTGATAACGTGGTTAAAAATCTGTCAGTAGTCTTCCGCACCTCTCCCGCAGACACGCAACTGAGTCTGAACGCGCGTAATACTAATGAGAACGGTATTGCTGAAGTTACCCTTAAGGGCACGGTTTTGGGTGTTCATACAGCCGAAGCCACACTACCTAACGGCAACAACGGTACGAAGACAGTCAATATTGCGCCCGATGCCAGCAACGCGCAGGTCACGCTGAATATCCCTGCTCAACAGGTGGTGACGAATAACAGTGACAGCGTGCAGCTGACGGCAACGGTGAAAGATCCGTCGAATCATCCGGTGGCGGGAATAACGGTGAACTTCACCATGCCACAGGACGTTGCGGCAAACTTTACCCTCGAAAATAACGGTATTGCCATCACTCAGGCCAATGGCGAAGCGCATGTCACGCTCAAAGGCAAAAAAGCGGGCACGCATACGGTTACCGCAACGCTGGGTAATAACAATACCAGTGATTCGCAGCCGGTAACGTTTGTGGCGGACAAAACCTCGGCTCAGGTTGTCCTGCAGATGTCAAAAGATGAGATCACAGGTAATGGCGTCGATAACGCAACGCTAACTGCAACGGTTAAAGATCAGTTCGACAATGAGGTGAACAATCTTCCGGTAACATTCAGCTCAGCCTCTTCAGGACTCACCCTGACCCCGGGAGTGAGTAATACCAATGAGTCTGGCATCGCGCAGGCCACTCTCGCAGGCGTTGCCTTTGGTGAGCAGACGGTCACTGCATCACTGGCTAATACTGGTGCCAGCGACAACAAAACTGTGCATTTTATTGGCGACACAGCGGCGGCAAAAATTATCGAGTTGACGCCTGTCCCAGACAGCATAATCGCCGGTACCCCGCAGAACAGCACCGGCAGCGTCATTACCGCCACAGTCGTTGATAATAATGGCTTTCCGGTGAAAGGTGTGACTGTGAACTTCACCAGCCGAACAAACTCTGCCGAAATGACGAATGGCGGCCAAGCCGTAACGAACGAACAGGGTAAGGCAACCGTCACTTATACCAATACCCGCTCCTCGATAGAATCAGGAGCGAGACCGGATACCGTTGAGGCCAGTCTGGAAAATGGTAACTCCACGCTTAGCACATCAATTAATGTCAACGCGGATGCGTCTACAGCACATCTCACCTTGCTACATGCACTTTTTGATACAGTCTCCGCAGGCGAGACAACCAGTCTGTATATTGAGGTGAAGGATAATTACGGCAATGGTGTACCCCAGCATCAGGTAACCCTCAGCGTTTCACCAAGTGAAGGCGTGACCCTCAGTAATAACGGTATATATACTACCAACTACTACGGCTATTTTTACGCAAGCTTTACCGCTACAAAAGCCGGGGTTTATCAAGTGACGGCAACCCTCGACAATGGCGATTCGATGCAACAAACAGTGACCTATGTGCCGAACGTCGCGAATGCTGAAATCACGCTGGCAGCCTCGAAGGATCCGGTGATTGCCGACAATAACGATCTCACGACACTCACAGCAACAGTCGCTGATACAGAGGGCAATGCGATAGCCAACACTGAGGTAACATTTACTCTGCCGGAAGATGTGAGGGCGAACTTCACGCTGAGCGATGGCGGTAAAGCGATTACTGATACTGAAGGCAAAGCGAAAGTCACGCTGAAAGGTACAAAAGCAGGCGCTCATACTGTTACAGCATCGATGGCTGGCGGTAAGAGTGAGCAGTTGGTGGTGAACTTTATTGCGGATACGCTCACTGCGCAGGTTAATCTTAACGTTACCGAAAACAACTTTATCGCCAATAACATTGGAATGACCATACTTCAGGCAACAGTGACTGATGGAAACGGCAACCCGTTAGCCAATGAGGCGGTGACATTCACGCTACCGGCAGATGTGAGTGCAAGCTTTACTCTCGGACAAGGCGGTTCCGCCATTACTGACATCAACGGCAAGGCTGAAGTTACACTGAGCGGTACAAAATCCGGCACCTATCCCGTGACAGTTAGCGTGAACAATTATGGTGTCAGTGATGCGAAACAGGTGACGTTGATTGGCGATGCAGGTACCGCAAAACTGGCCTCCTTAACCTCTGTATACTCATTCGTCGTCAGCACGACCGAGGGCGCGACCATGACGGCAAGCGTCACTGACGCTAACGGCAACCCGGTAAAAGGCATAAAAGTTAATTTCCGCGGAACCTCCGTCACGCTAAGCAGCACCAGCGTTGAAACGGATGATCAGGGTTTCGCTGAAATTCTTGTGACAAGCACCGAGGTCGGACTGAAAACAGTTTCAGCCTCTTTGGCAGATAAACCGACTGAAGTCATCTCACGATTACTGAATGCCAGTGCAGATGTTAATTCTGCGACGATTACCAGTCTGGAGATACCTGAAGGTCAGGTAATGGTCGCACAAGACGTAGCAGTTAAAGCTCACGTCAACGACCAGTTTGGCAACCCGGTTACGCATCAACCCGTCACATTCAGTGCAGAACCATCCTCGCAAATGATCATCAGCCAGAATACGGTCTCTACTAATACGCAGGGTATAGCCGAGGTCACTATGACGCCCGAAAGAAACGGTTCGTATATGGTGAAAGCATCACTGGCGAATGGAGCCTCACTTGAGAAACAACTGGAGGCTATTGATGAAAAACTGACACTCACGGCGCCCAGCCCGCTTATCGGTGTCAATTCCCCAACAGGTGCAACTCTGACGGCAACGCTAACTTCTGCAAATGGCACGCCAGTGGAGGGTCAGGTCATCAACTTTAGCGTAACGCCAGAAGGTGCAACGTTAAGTGGCGGAAAAGTGAGAACCAACTCTTCAGGTCAAGCACCAGTCGTTCTGACCAGCAATAAAGTCGGTACATATACGGTGACTGCATCGTTCCATAACGGTGTAACAATACAGACACAGACAACCGTGAAAGTCACTGGCAACTCAAGCACCGCACATGTTGCCAGCTTTATCGCAGATCCATCGACTATCGCCGCCACCAACAGTGATTTAAGTACCTTAAAGGCAACGGTTGAGGATGGCAGTGGTAACCTGATCGAAGGTCTCACTGTGTACTTCGCCTTAAAAAGCGGCTCTGCCACATTAACGTCATTAACAGCGGTGACCGATCAAAACGGAATCGCGACAACAAGCGTGAAAGGAGCGATGACAGGTAGCGTCACGGTAAGCGCAGTCACGACCGCTGGTGGAATGCAAACAGTAGATATAACGCTGGTGGCAGGCTCGGCTGACGCCTCGCAGTCCGTCCTTAAGAACAATCGGTCATCACTGAAAGGGGACTATACCGATAGTGCTGAGCTACATCTTGTTTTGTACGATATATCAGGCAATCCGATCAAAGTTTCTGAAGGGATGGAATTTGTGCAATCAGGTACTAACGTGCCCTATGTGAAAATTAGCGCAATAGATTACAGTCAAAATATCAACGGTGATTACAAAGCCACTGTTACAGGAGGCGGAGAGGGTATCGCAACGCTGATCCCTGTATTGAATGGTGTTCATCAAGCGGGTCTGAGTACCACAATACAATTCACTCGCGCAGAAGACAAAATAATGAGCGGTACAGTGTTAGTCAATGGTGCTAACCTACCAACAACTACATTCCCTTCGCAGGGATTCACTGGGGCGTATTATCAGTTGAATAATGACAACTTTGCTCCAGGAAAAACGGCGGCTGATTATGAGTTTTCAAGCTCTGGCTCCTGGGTCGATGTTGATGCTACCGGTAAAGTGACATTTAAAAATGTCGGCAGCAAATGGGAGAGGATTACGGCGACGCCAAAAACAGGCGGCCCTAGCTATATATACGAAATCCGAGTGAAGAGTTGGTGGGTGAACGCCGGCGATGCTTTCATGATATACAGCCTTGCTGAAAATTTTTGCAGTAGCAATGGCTACACACTTCCCCTTGGAGACCATTTAAACCATAGTCGTTCCCGAGGCATCGGGTCACTGTACAGTGAATGGGGAGATATGGGGCATTACACGACTGAAGCTGGTTTTCAATCAAATATGTATTGGTCATCTAGTCCCGCAAACTCAAGCGAACAATACGTAATTTCTCTGGCAACAGGTGAGCAAAGTGTATTTGAAAAGCTTGGGTTTGCTCATGCGACATGTTATAAAAACCTCTGATTTTCCGCTATAATTTCTTAAAGAGTGCTCCATTCGGGGCACTCTTTTTTACATTCCCTCTACAGAACTTGCCCTTCTCTCACAGAAAATGAATAAATAAAAATGCGATACCGCCAGATTCGCGTTCGGTGTGACTATGGTTGTATCCGGTGAGTACAGCTTTGATCCAAAGGCTGGCTTCTGTGATGATTAACCAGCCTCAGGGTATTGATGACACCACCGTTCATAACAGATCGGCATTACTTTGCATACGTACTGCTTCATATTCTCGCCAAAACACTTTTTAATGCCTTTGCGAATTCATCCAGACTTATATTGTCAATTTTTTTCCCAACGACGACTGACTCCGAAACATCGGCCATTGCTGGCCATCGCGTTTTGTAATCAGCATAAATTGCAACAACGGGGGTATTATAGGCACTTGCCATATGTAATATTGAGGTGTCAGGAGTTATTGCGATATAAGCATCTTTTATGATTGCTGCTGAACGTTTAATCGAGGGTGATAAGGATAAACGGTAGACATTATTATAACAATCCACTAACACCCTGGCTTTTTCTTCCCCTTTTGGTCCATGAACGATCACTATTGGTATATCTGTTTCACTTTGAATTTTTTCTATTAGATTTTCTGCAATCGATAATGAAAATGTACGTTCCTGCGAGCTACCTTCTAAATTAAGCGCAATGTAAGATCCTAACGATCGCATTTCCTCGCGCACCTCATCGAGTACATCCTTACTTAGTGGCAATTCATATATTGGCCTGACTGCTGGAAAACCCGCCTCACGCATCATAAATGCCCATGTCATGGGTACAGGAGCCCGGAGATTCTGATCCATCCGGGACGCGCTCTTACACAAAGGGGAATAGCACTTCATGGTTAAACCAACAACCTGAAAATTCGTTTTTGCTTTCAACTGACTGATAAATATCATCGTTTTCAGGTTCTTTTTACGCATCGCCTCTATACAAAGATCCGGCGTACCGTATTGCTGTGTTATGTTCTTCGCTAAATCTTTTATTTCTTTTAATGTTGCGTGATCCTGCATAGTCATTGTGACTAATGTTAATTTAGTCTGTTCAAGTTTGAGCGCGTTAAAGACTTCTAAATTAATTGTCGACGTAACAATTAAAAGATGTTTAATTTTATGCAATTCAAGCGCCCGAATAACTGGAAAGATGGCCATAGCATCGCCAATCTGATCGGGAATATGGATAACAACAAACTCTGTTTTTTCAATATTGAAATTAAAAGCTTTATAATCGTAGTAACTAAATGCAATACGTCTCAACAATGATGCTAAAAACATAACTAACCCCGCCTCCCTACTGGTTATAATGCAATGCAGTTTATCAGACTCATCAGGGCGCAATTTTGTGCATATGCGGACTTTTATGTTTCATATCTCGAATCTGTGGATCCTCTGCTTAATCCTTAAACAACACCAGCAACTCCTGCGCTTTCATCTTCCAGCGAATTTTTCATGTTGCCGTAAATCAGCCATAAAATCATTTGCAGATGCGCTCTGTCGAGGTAGTCTCATAAGGTTCGTTTATAGATCGACGGCAATGTGAGTTACCTTTTCCATACTAATTATAAAAAGACAGTACAAACAGGATCATTATGGACTCCACGCTCATCTCCACTCGTCCCGATGAAGGGACGCTTTCGTTAAGTCGCGCCCGACGAGCTGCGTTAGGCAGTTTCGCTGGTGCCGTCGTCGACTGGTATGATTTTTTACTCTATGGCATTACCGCCGCACTGGTGTTTAATCGCGAGTTTTTCCCGCAAGTAAGCCCGGCTATGGGAACGCTCGCCGCATTTGCCACCTTTGGTGTCGGCTTCCTTTTCCGTCCGCTCGGCGGTGTCATTTTCGGTCACTTTGGCGACCGACTGGGACGTAAGCGCATGTTAATGCTAACCGTCTGGATGATGGGTATCGCGACAGCCTTGATTGGTATTCTTCCTTCATTCTCGACTATTGGGTGGTGGGCCCCCATTTTACTGGTGACGCTGCGTGCCATTCAGGGATTTGCCGTCGGCGGCGAATGGGGAGGCGCGGCGTTACTTTCCGTTGAAAGTGCGCCGAAAAATAAAAAAGCCTTTTACAGTAGCGGTGTACAAGTTGGCTACGGAGTAGGTTTGCTGCTTTCAACCGGACTGGTTTCATTGATCAGTATGATGACGACTGACGAACAGTTTTTAAGCTGGGGCTGGCGCATTCCTTTCCTGTTTAGCATCGTACTGGTACTGGGGGCATTGTGGGTGCGTAATGGCATGGAGGAGTCCGCGGAATTTGAACAACAGCAACATAATCAAGCGGCCGCGAAAAAACGCATCCCGGTTATCGAAGCACTATTACGACATCCCGGTGCTTTCCTGAAGATTATTGCGCTACGACTGTGCGAGTTGCTGACGATGTACATCGTTACTGCCTTTGCACTTAATTATTCAACCCAGAATATGGGGTTACCGCGCGAACTTTTCCTTAATATTGGTTTGCTGGTCGGTGGATTAAGCTGCCTGACAATTCCCTGTTTTGCCTGGCTTGCCGATCGTTTTGGTCGCCGCAGGGTTTATATCACAGGCGCGTTGATCGGAACGTTGAGCGCATTTCCTTTCTTTATGGCGCTTGAAGCACAATCTATTTTCTGGATAGTTTTCTTCTCCATAATGCTGGCAAACATTGCGCATGACATGGTGGTGTGCGTGCAACAACCGATGTTTACCGAAATGTTTGGTGCCAGTTATCGCTATAGTGGCGCTGGAGTCGGATATCAGGTTGCCAGTGTGGTTGGCGGTGGATTTACACCTTTCATTGCCGCTGCACTTATCACTTACTTTGCCGGGAACTGGCATAGCGTCGCCATTTATTTACTGGCTGGATGCCTGATTTCCGCAATGACCGCTTTGTTGATGAAAGACAATCAACGCGCTTAATAGCCTGGCGAAGATCATCCGATCTTCGCCTTACACTTTTGTTTCACATTCCTGTGACATACTATCGGAAGTGCGGTAATTGTATGGAACAGGAGACACACATGAATAATAAGGGCTCCGGTCTGACCCCAGCTCAGGCACTGGATAAACTCGACACGCTGTATGAGCAATCTGTAGTCGCTTTACGCAACGCCATTGGCAAATATATTACAAGTGGCGAATTACCTGATGAAAACGCCCGCAAACAAGGTCTTTTTGTCTATCCATCACTGACCGTAACCTGGGACGGTAGCACAACCAATCCCCCCAAAACGCGCGCATTTGGTCGTTTTACCCACGCAGGCAGCTACACCACCACGATTACTCGCCCTACTCTCTTTCGTTCGTATCTCAATGAACAACTTACGTTGCTGTATCAGGATTATGGTGCGCATATCTCGGTGCAACCCTCGCAGCATGAAATCCCTTATCCTTATGTCATCGATGGCTCTGAATTGACACTTGATCGCTCAATGAGCGCTGGGTTAACTCGCTACTTCCCGACAACAGAACTGGCGCAAATTGGCGATGAAACTGCAGACGGCATTTATCATCCAACTGAATTCTCCCCGCTATCGCATTTTGATGCGCGCCGCGTCGATTTTTCCCTCGCGCGGTTGCGCCATTATACCGGTACGCCAGTTGAACATTTTCAGCCGTTCGTCTTGTTTACCAACTACACACGTTATGTGGATGAATTCGTTCGTTGGGGATGCAGCCAGATCCTCGACCCTGATAGTCCCTACATTGCCCTTTCTTGTGCTGGCGGGAACTGGATCACCGCCGAAACCGAAGCGCCAGAAGAAGCCATTTCCGACCTTGCATGGAAAAAACACCAGATGCCAGCATGGCATTTAATTACCGCCGATGGTCAGGGTATTACTCTGGTGAATATTGGCGTGGGACCGTCAAATGCTAAAACCATCTGCGATCATCTGGCGGTGCTACGCCCGGATGTCTGGTTGATGATTGGTCACTGTGGTGGCTTACGTGAAAGCCAGGCCATTGGAGATTATGTACTTGCACACGCTTATTTACGCGATGACCACGTTCTTGATGCGGTACTGCCGCCCGATATTCCTATTCCGAGCATTGCTGAAGTGCAACGTGCGCTTTATGACGCTACCAAGTTAGTCAGCGGCAGGCCCGGTGAGGAAGTTAAACAGCGGCTACGTACTGGCACTGTGGTAACCACAGATGACAGGAACTGGGAATTACGTTACTCAGCTTCTGCACTTCGTTTTAACTTAAGCCGGGCCGTAGCAATTGATATGGAAAGTGCAACCATTGCCGCGCAAGGATATCGTTTCCGCGTGCCATACGGGACACTACTGTGTGTTTCAGATAAACCGTTGCATGGTGAGATTAAACTTCCTGGTCAGGCTAACCGTTTTTATGAAGGCGCTATTTCCGAACACCTGCAAATTGGCATTCGGGCGATCGATTTGCTGCGCGCAGAAGGCGACCGACTGCATTCACGTAAATTACGAACCTTTAATGAACCGCCGTTCCGGTAATAAGTTCTGTTCCTTTTTATCAGGAATAGATGTGAAGGATTTAGTAAGTCATCCAGCAAATAGCCTGCAATAAAGCAGGCTGTTTGCTTCCTGGGGCGGATACGAGTTTTATTCTAGCCTTAATGATTTCCACATATTAAAAGCAAGTATGCTTTCAAAACACAATTATAAAAAAATCCGCCAACGACATTAGTTTTTATGAGATTAAATATAATATTATGGCTTTAGAATATTTTTATTTCTAATAGACGAGATTTTTCCTGTTATGATATAATATGCCGAATTAACACATGTTAACGATTTACCAGTAATGTAAATAAATTTTCGAGGAGATCATTCCAGTGGGACGTAAATGGGCCAATATTGTTGCTAAAAAAACGGCTAAAGACGGTGCAACGTCTAAAATTTATGCAAAATTCGGTGTAGAAATCTATGCTGCTGCTAAACAAGGTGAACCCGATCCAGAATTAAACACATCTTTAAAATTCGTTATTGAACGAGCAAAGCAGGCACAAGTTCCAAAGCATGTTATTGATAAAGCAATTGATAAAGCCAAAGGCGGCGGAGATGAAACGTTCGTGCAGGGCCGTTATGAAGGCTTTGGTCCTAATGGCTCAATGATTATCGCCGAGACCTTGACTTCAAATGTTAACCGTACGATTGCTAACGTTCGCACAATTTTCAATAAAAAAGGCGGCAATATCGGAGCGGCAGGTTCTGTCAGCTATATGTTTGACAATACGGGTGTGATTGTATTTAAAGGAACAGACCCTGACCATATTTTTGAAATTTTACTTGAAGCTGAAGTTGATGTTCGTGATGTGACTGAAGAAGAAGGTAATATTGTTATTTATACTGAACCTACTGACCTTCATAAAGGAATCGCGGCTCTAAAAGCAGCTGGAATCACTGAGTTCTCAACAACAGAATTAGAAATGATTGCTCAATCTGAAGTTGAGCTTTCCCCAGAAGATTTAGAAATCTTTGAAGGGCTTGTTGATGCCCTTGAAGATGACGACGATGTTCAAAAAGTTTATCATAACGTCGCAAATCTCTAATTATATTTTAAAGAAATCTGTCTTTATGGCAGATTTCTTTAATCTCATATAATTCTTATAAAAAATATAATATTCAACTCGTCATATTGATTATAAAAATACCGGTCCCAGAGAAATAATATTTATTAAAATTCCAGGTTTTCTTTTTCTGATTACAGAAGGCAAAGTGGCAATTACGCATAGTTTCCCGATAAAAACGCGACAGCGACATCCAGCATAAGGTATTTTTCTCTATACCTTTGTACGGTACTTCACGGAACGAAGTTTTTGACCTTGCGAATCGTGATGTCTGTTGGGGGGCAATTTGCTCACTGAAGCGTGAGACTCGATTAAGCGCACGAAACACAGAAATCAAAAAACCCGGTCACTTTTTTACAAGGTAACCGGGTAAAAATAATTTTTATTTTTTAACTGTCTTGAGACTCATAGAGATGTCTCAAAACTAAAATTTGGCTCCTCTGACTGGACTCGAACCAGTGACATACGGATTAACAGTCCGCCGTTCTACCGACTGAACTACAGAGGAATCGTGAGAACGAGGCGAATATTAGCGACGCTCATCCACAATGTCAAAGCCTGTTTTTTAAATTTGAAATCGTTTGCTGAAATAATCTGCACTTTGTCGTTTATTCCGACACAACTGGCTTTTTTTCACACTTTTGCGGCTCAGGTCGAGGATATTTCCACAGCCAATGTCCAGTAACCATTCGCCAGTAAAACAGCACGGCCCGCACAGCCCAGTCGGCAAACATTCCCATCCAGACACCAACCACACCCCAGCCAAGCATGATTCCCAGCACATAACCGACTACAACCCGGCAACCCCACATGCTCAACATAGAAACCCACATGGCGTAACGTGCATCGCGAGCACCCTTAAATCCAGCGGGTAGCACCCATGAGGCAGACCAAATAGGCATAAATAAAGCATTTAGCCAAATCAGAATCACAACGACATGTTTAACCTGTGGATCCTGGGTGTAAAACGATGCCATAACCCCGGCAAAGGGAGCCGTTAGCCAGGCGATGGCCGTTAATCCAAGAGTGGACAGCCAGAACACATGCCGCAACTGAATCTCTGCTTGCGCTATCTGCCCTACCCCCAACCTTCGGCCTGTAATGATCGTAGAAGCAGAGCCGAGCGCACTTCCGGGTAAGTTGATAAGAGCCGCAATTGAAAACGCGATAAAATTTCCGGCAATAACACTGGTCCCCATCCCGGCAACGAAAATTTGGGTTAATAACCGACCACTGGTAAATAACACTGATTCGACACTCGCTGGAATACCAATCCCCATGACTTCCCAGATAATGCTAAAATTCAGCGGTTTAAAATAGCTCTTTAACGAAATCCTTAGCGCAGGATTAAAACCAATCGCCAGCACCCACAAAATTGCAACTGCGCCAATATAACGAGAAATGGTTAAACCCAACCCAGCCCCGACAAATCCCAGTCCCGGCCAGGAGAAAAGGCCGTAAATCAATATGCCGCTAATAATAATATTAAGAATATTCAGGCTACCGTTAATCAGTAGCGGTATTTTCGTATTCCCTGCACCACGAAGTGCCCCGCTACCAATCAAAGTGATGGCAGCTGCTGGATAACTGAGTACCGTCAGCTCCAGATAAGTCAACGCCAGTGCTTTAACTTCTGTCGTGGCATCACCCGCGACGAAATCAATAATTTGTTCGCCAAAATGATGAATAAGCGTTGCCAACAGTACGGCAAACAACGTCATGATCACCAATGACTGCCGCGTCGCCACCCTCGCTCGTCGTCGATCCCGCTTACCGAGACTAAATGCCACAACGACAGTAGTACCAAGATCGATAGCAGCAAAAAAAGCCATAATGACCATATTGAAGCTGTCCGCCAATCCCACGCCGGCCATCGCATCTTTTCCCAGCCAGCTGACCAGAAAAGTGCTCAGGACCCCCATCAACAGGACACAGGCGTTCTCCATGAAGATAGGAACAGCAAGCGGGGTTATCTCGCGCCAGAACAACACTTTGTAACTCTTGCGTTTGGCGTGCCAGCGAGTGCCGTGAACAACCTGGCGTAAAGCAGAGGAGATATTCAAAGCCGACCTTAATTGCAGAAAGTGAAACCACATTTCAAATAATGAGGGAGAATCAGCAAAGCTGCAAAGATTTTCGCCAACAAATTGTCTGCAAATGCAACAAACTGTTGATAGAAACGGCAAACGGTTGGGAAATTTAAAAATCGGGTTTGACAAAAGATTTTTCGCCGTTAAGATGTGCCTCAACAGCGATTCCTCTGTAGTTCAGTCGGTAGAACGGCGGACTGTTAATCCGTATGTCACTGGTTCGAGTCCAGTCAGAGGAGCCAAATTTCTGAAAAGCCCGCTTTTATAGCGGGCTTTTTGCTATATCTGATAATCAATTTCCTCTTCACTGTTCTCCATCACCTGGCGCTTGATATCCTCAACTGACAGTCCTGCATTACAAAGTTCCAGAAAGCGCCAGACATAGTTACGTTGAAGTTGCCCTCGCTTCAGTCCCAACCAGACAGTATTAGCATCGAAAAGATGCCTCGTATCCAGACGGATTAAATTCTTTTCCTCTTGTTCACCACTGGATTGTTCGGCAACTAATCCGATCCCCAGCCCAAGAGCAACATAGGTTTTAATGACATCAGAATCCTGCGCACTTAATACAATATCTGCCAGCAAACCTTTGCGGACAAATGCGTCATCAATACGTGAGCGCCCCGTAATCCCCTGTCGGTAAGTAATTAACGGCCACTTTGCTATTGATTCCAGCGTCAACGGTGTAATTTGCGTCAAGGGATGATCGAGTGGAACAAGCAAACTATGGTGCCAGCGAAACCACGGGAAGGCGGCGAGCTGCGGGTCATTACTCAAACGCTCGCTGGCGATACCAATATCAGCTTCGCCATTTTGCAACAACGTCGCAATTTCCTGTGGCGTACCCTGGATCAGCTCGAGCCGAACCTCCGGGAAAAGTTCGCGAAAAGCTTTAATGACCTCAGGCAAGCTATAACGTGCCTGAGTATGCGTCGTTGCAATAGTGAGAACGCCAGACGTATCGTTGGTAAACAGGTCTGCAAGCCGACGAACATTACTGGCTTCATTCAGAATACGTTCTGCAATGACCAGTAATGCTTTGCCCGGTTCAGTCATGCCCAGCAGTCGCTTACCTCGTCGAACAAATATTTCGATGCCAAGTTCATCCTCCAGTTCCCGAATATGACGGCTAACGCCTGACTGTGAGGTAAAAAGCATATTCGCAACCTCTGTCAGGTTGTAATCCTGACGTGCAGCCTCGCGGATTATCTTTAGTTGTTGGAAATTCACGGTAAACTCCGGGCAGTTCAGATATCCCGTTATTGTTAAAGTCTAATGCCCGGCATAACAAATAATAAAAACCCGCATCTTATTCCATCCCGATATAACGCTTAGCTCACCAATTGCCACTGCCTTTTTTCCATCACTGGAGAACTCATCACTGACATTAACAACTCTTTCACTGCTTGCGCCTGTGGTGATAAGTTCGCTCTGGCGGGTAAATTTAATGACAAAGAGAGACTCATGGAAGGAGTGGTAATGCGTGACATCCAACCATTTACTGCGCCACATAACGAACGCGCGGCCGATTCGGGTAATACTGCAACGCCCATGCCGCTGGCAATCGCTGCGGTAAGCGTGGCAATAGACTCAATTTCACCAATGACTTTTGCCGTGAGTCGCCGTAGGGAAAAAGCCTCATCAACACGAAGTCTAATAGCACTGTAATCACTTGGGAGAAAAAGGTTCATTTGCGCAATAGCATTAACATCAACGCTTTGCCCCGGGCAATCTTGAGTTCCTACCAGAAAAAGATCTTCTTTCAGTAAAGCCTGACTGGATACACCAGCCACAGGGGAATGCTCATAAATCACCGCCATATCGAGTTGGTGATTTATCAGTTTTTCGTTAAGCACTGCTCCGCTATTTTCATGAAGATAGATAACGACCTCCGGGAATTCAGCGCGAACCGCCTGTAATAAGGGCATGGTGATGGATGACGCAGCGGTTCCTGGCGCAAAGCCAATCGAGACTTGCCCCGATAATGCCTGACCAACGTTATGCACCGCCAGTTGGGCCTGCTCACACTGACGTAAAATGGCCCGCGCATGGGTATAGAGAATTTTTCCGGCGTCAGTTGGCGTAACGCCCCGTTTTGTGCGAATCAAAAGTTGTTGATTTAACTCACCTTCGAGTGTGGCAACCTGCTGGCTGAGCGCTGGTTGTGCGATATGCAATACTTCAGCAGCCTGGGTCAGGCTACCAATATCTACAATTTTTACGAAGTATTTCAGGCGTCTGAAGTTCATGTTGCCTCCGGTTTTTAAGAATCGGCCCAAGTGCCGCCATTACTTACAACCAGATTGCAAGATGCTTGCCAGTTTTATTTTGGCGTTGATGTACAAGCTAACCAACTGTCAAATAAGAGATTATGATAGATTCGTCATTGGCTCTTTTTATCAGCTGTCGCGTTCCCCTGCCCCATAAAAGAAGGGTATGCACCACGATGGTTCATTACCAATAAGATTGAAAGCTCACCACTTTGTTGAAATTGACAGCAAACAAACAAAAAAATGCATTTCACCCTTTGACATCACCATGTACTGCCATTAATATGCGCCCCGTTCACACGATTCCTCTGTAGTTCAGTCGGTAGAACGGCGGACTGTTAATCCGTATGTCACTGGTTCGAGTCCAGTCAGAGGAGCCAGATTCAAAAAAGCCTGCTTTCTAGCAGGCTTTTTGCTTGCTAATTACCAACGCTCTTAAAACATCTGTCTTGAACCAGAACTAATTTGCACAGGCATTCCCGATCGACGTTGCAACGCAGCATTTGCGCGATTCACATCAACTTCTTGCCCGTTGATAAACGCCCGCAAAGATGGGGTTACCGGCAATGGCACTTTTCGGTCAGACTCATATTCTGCACGATTGCGCGACAGCGGCTCATGAACTTCCAGCCACTTTGAACCATCCGGTTCCGTTGTGTATTTCACTGGCTGATCAATAATTTGAACACGAGTACCTACAGGAACATTATCAAACAAATATTTGATATCGTCATTGCGCAGACGAATACAGCCCTGACTTACCCGAAGTCCAATACCAAAATTGGCATTGGTACCGTGGATGGCATACAACCTGCCAATATAAATCGCGTACAGCCCCATGGGATTATCGGGCCCCGCAGGAACAAATGCGGGCAAACTCTCCCCTCGTTTCGCATATTCGCGCCGGGTGTTCGGCGTTGGCGTCCAGGTTGGAGCTTCTTGTTTACGTTCAACGGTAGTCACCCAGTTACGCGGGGTTTCTCGCCCAGCCTGGCCGATACCAATAGGAAAGACTTCCACAGTATTACTGTCTGGTGGGTAGTAATAAAGACGCATCTCAGCGACGTTAACCACAATCCCTTTACGAACAGTGGCGGGCAAAATCAGTTGCTGCGGAATGGTGAGTTGCGAACCTGACTTCGGCAAGAAAACATCAGCGCCCGGATTCGCTTCCAGCATGTTACTTAACCCTTGCCCGTATTGTGCGGCAAAAGTCTCCAGCGGCTGGGTATTGTGATCAGGAACAGTTACAGTAAGTGACTGCCCCACTAAACGGCTACCCTCTGGAGGTAATGGATAAGTTACCGCCAGGCTAGTATGGCTGGCAAAAAGCAGAGCAAATGAGCAAAGAATATTTACACGACGCATCATGTCCCTTTCCTAAGTCGCGAAAGCTATCCGTTAAGTATAGCTTTTATCAGACTTTTCGTTTTTAACTGTTCAAATCAGAAGTCGTATTCCCCGGTAGAACAATATTACTGGCAGCAAGTTCGCCCATGTTGTTATATATCGCACAGGCAGCTTCGATGATGGGCATCGCCAGAGCTGCGCCACTCCCCTCACCTAAACGCATCTCCATATTGAGATAAGGCTCCAGCCCCAAATGCGACAGCGCAATACGCGCCCCTTTTTCTGCCGACAGGTGAGAAGGAATGAGATACGGTTTGATCGCAGGAGACATCTGGCAGGCTGCGAGCGCAGCAGCATAAGAAAGAAATCCATCCAGCAACACGGGTAAACCGCAGGAAGCAGCGCCTAACATCACGCCAGCCATTCCGACCAAATCAAATCCACCCACTTTTGCCAGAACATTAACGCCATCCTGCGGATTTGGCTGATTCAACGTAATCGCCCGGCGCACAACATCAATTTTATTAGCCAGTTTATCTGTCGGCAGGTTTGCGCCAATCCCAACCACTTCTTCAGGATCCCGGCCAGTGATTGTGCTGACTATTGCTGCTGCCGGTGTCGTGTTTGCCATCCCCAGTTCACCTACACCAAACAGCGTGACACCGTTTTTTGCCAGCTCCCGCGTATAACATATGACGTCCAAAAGCAACTTTTCAGCCTGACGGCGACTCATTGCCGGAGCTGAAGCAATATTGCCGCTACCTCGTGCGACACGCATGTTGATAAGCCCGGGGATAGGCTCAGCAGTATCAATACCAACATCAATTACGTGGACGTTAGCGCCCGCTTGTGCTGCCAGCACACACACGCCGGTTGTTCCGCGGGTCATATTTTCAGCCTGAATGGCTGTGACTTCTTTTGGGGAAATAGCGACCCCTTCCTCCCAGACGCCGTGATCGGCACACATAACCAGTACCGCTTTTTTGCCCACATGCGGTATGCCATTCAACCCCGGCATTCCCGCCAGTTGTACGCCAAGCGCCTCCAGCCTTCCCAGGCTACCAACAGGTTTGAGTAACCCGTCAATATGCCGTTGTGCACGCGACATAGCGGCAGGATCGATGGCAGGGATCGTATTCAGTAAATTGGCAAGTGTTTGCATGTCACGTCTCTTTATAGCAGTGCCAGCAGGAAGACCAGTTCACCAAGCTCTATGGCTGCTCCCAGCGTATCGCCGGTTTGCCCGCCCAGCGTACGTTTGAGAAGCTGACCGAGGATGAAAATCGCCACCATCGTCACCACCATAGCAGCCACACCATGCATACCCGGCAATAATACGGCAGCAAAAATAGCGGCTAAGCCGAGTGTGACGCAGGTTTGTCGCCCATCAATTTTGCCAATGAACACATTGCCAAGCCCTTCTTCCCGCGCATAACGATGACGATACATCAATAATGCGGCAGTCCCGCGGCTGACCGCACATGCTGCCGCCAGCGATGCAAGGATCGGTTCGCCACGCAGAGCCAACTCGCTTAACACCAGAATCTTTGCCAGTACCACAAAAATCAATGCCAGACCGCCGTGGGTGCCTAAACGGCTATCACGCATGATTTCCAACATGCGATCGCGGCTACGTGCAGAAAATACGCCATCACAGGTATCAGCGAGGCCGTCCAGATGGAATCCCCCGGTCATCAGCGCCAGCACAAGTACGCTAAACAGTGCCGCCAGTGGTGCGCCACACCATGCCTGCAGCACCATGAAGACCAACCCGCTAATCGCGCCAAGCAATAATCCAATCAAAGGAAAAGTAATAATACCGCGAGAATAATGCTCGAAATCCAGTCCCTGGGACCAGCGACGCGGTACAGGCAGACGCGTAATAAATGAGAGCATCGCCCAAAATAATTTACTCATTTGATTTTTACTCCAATACCCGAAACCACCAGCCATACTTCATTTGCCGCAGCGGCCAACTGCTGATTTACCCGCCCGGCAATATCACGAAAATGTCGTGCCAGACGACTCTCCGGCACAATCCCCATTCCCACTTCGTTAGTCACTAATACAACCTTTGCGGGGCAACGTTGGCAGGCAGCAATCAACGACTGAATCTCAGCATTAATCGCCTGTTCCATCGCCTGATAATCCCATTCATCAGGGTCTTTATCGCCGCCATAATCAAACAACAGATTAGTCACCATTGTGGTAACGCATTCCAGCAACACAGCCTCATTCGGGTTAATGTCTGCATGAATTAATTCATCAAGATGTTGCCAGCGCTCCACTGTGCGCCAGTGCGCCGGGCGGCCTTTCCGATGATGTTCTATCCGTGCAGCCATCTCATCATCAAGGATTTGCGAGGTGGCGATATACAGAACCTGTGAAGAGTCCCCAATAAGCGCTTCTGCGTGGCGACTCTTCCCGCTCCGTGCTCCACCTGTCACCAAAATCATCATACCGACTCCTGATTCAATTGTATGATGGTATTCATTGAACAGAACAATGGATCCCCCACCGTTGCTGACCGCAAAACATTTACGCGATTAATACTGCGCGTAATATAATTAAAAATCCAGCATTCTCAATCCATTACGAAAGAAGATGGCATTGCGGAATAGCCAGACTTCCTCGTGTTAACGTCCGACAAAATGCGTCATTGACAGCGGTTTCTCTGGCATGACAGATTTCATTCAGATAATGGATTAATGCTACAGCCCCACCAGCCGGACCAGTCAGCAAACGGGCATTGTGTTCTGTAATCAAAATTACCGTCGTTCCCTCAGAATGAGCGAGCCATTCTGGTACGGATATCTCGCTTTCAGCTGCTATCAATAGCAGCACTGAATAATAGCTATACGCATCTGATAACGATTGCACAGGCCCACCGTCAAAAGGCTGGAAATCTTGCTGCCAGTCCTCACCAACAAAACAGGTTATTGGCAATATTTCCGCCAGATGTTTCGCCAGATCCACATCTCCAGATAAGAGGCAAAAAAGAGCTATCGATTCGGGTTTTATCGTTTTCATGCCTCTCGCCCTCCACTTAATTTCCTGTAATGGCGGTCTGGTTGATAAGCCATGAAACAAGATTGCCACACCTTAAGTGCAGCCCTGGTGCCTGTCGGCACTGCGATGAAAGAACTAAATGATGCCGCCATACCCTGATCCTTTCAGGGTGGTAGGGGTATAAAGACGCGCCTGTACTCTACCGGACGCTTCCGGGCAACCCACTTCCCACCGAAGTTGTTGGTATTGACTGACTGGCTGGTCTTCTGGCTTAGCGTCATCCTCTCCCGACCTTCCCAATCTCGCGATCAGTGGCATTTTCGGGTTTGTCAGCATTACAGCAGCGGGGGCTGCGAGGGATTTTCACCCTCTTCCCAGGCACAAATGTGCCACACCTGTCAGCGTATGTTATGAGCTGATTTCACTTTTCCCATAACAGGTAAATAACGTTAATTATTCATTGCAGAGTTTATTTAAACCGTCCTCTTTTTTTGGGGAATTTACTCTATACCGTTTCCATCGCCGCATTATCACTCACTTGCTGTCGATACACCTGTGGCGTAACCTGATAAGTCTGACGGAAAACTTTGCAAAAATAACTTGTTTGCGAAAAACCTAAATTACGCGCAATGCTGGCGATGCTCCAGTCACTATGGCACAGTAACTCACGAGCGCTGGCCATCCGTTGTTGGTTTACCCACGCATTAAACCCGATTCCATGGTATTTCTTAAATAACTTACTGAAATAATAAGGGCTTAGATAAACGTGCGAGGCGACATCTTCCAGACGCAAATCGTCTGATAAATGCGCATCAATATAACGTAAAGCTTTTTTCATTTTATTGTCGTGGGGACCAGGCGCACGAGTCTGGCGCACCGAATCTGACTGAGATTTGTTCTCTTTAATAACCACAAAATTGAGTTGTTTTTTTAGGCAATTTTCTACAATCAACTTCAACAAATCAGCAGAGGCCATAACTCTTGAGTAATCCATCTCAGGGACTTTGCGAAATTCATTAAGTAATTCGGGATCTGCCTGCCAGCAATCATCGACATTCAGAATATCGACCAAATCGACATCATCATTACGCAGACGAACTTGCCCGCACAATACAAAACCAACTAAATGTCCGGCGATTACCAGTGGAATAGAGAAATCGGTTAATCCGGCATGACAGCGATAAATACAAGGCTGATCGGACTTAGAGGCTTCCAGGCCCCCACAACGATCGCTCATGCGACATCGAGTGCTTAGCTGAGGGTGTTGCCGCATCATCTGACAAAATGGAGTGAAGTTAAACAGCTCGGAAATTTCATCGCCGTGAATATTGACCACGACAACCGCAAGGCTGGTCGCCTGCGCAAAATCCTGCGCGATTTTATTAATGAGTTCTGAATTAAGTGTCGCCGCAGAAATCATGATAAAACCTCCCAGTTAATTTATTGTTATAGCAAAACAATTGTTTTACATTTAATCTTCACATCATCCCTGATGATTTACTGACGAGAAGCACAAAGGACAATAACAAAAGCCTCCGTGAAGCGGGAGACTTTTTAATAAGTTCGGAAAGCAGATCACAAACAGTAAAAAAATAAACGTTTATAACTGCCAGATTATTTCGTTATTCGCTGATTTCTTTAGGCGTTACACTATTGACAGGTAAATTCTTTGCAATGAGATAGCGATAAATCGCCGCACCAACACATGCCCCAATGATCGGTGCAATAATGGGTACAATGAAATAAGGAATATTGCGTCCACCAGTCATCGCAATTTCCCCCCAACCCGCAAACCAGGTGAAAATTTTAGGTCCAAAATCACGCGCTGGATTCATGGCAAAACCGGTTAATGGTCCGGTAGAAGCACCAATAACAGCAACCAGAATACCAATGAGTAAAGGCGCAAGCGGTCCTTTGGGTACGCCATTACCGTCATCGGTCAACGCCATAATCAACCCCATTAACATGGACGTTATGACCACTTCGACCAACGCAGCTTGCCATACATTAATCGCCGCTGCTGGATAAGTACTGAAGATACTGGCGAGTTGTAAACTTTCTGCGCTACCACGCACTATATTGTGAGCAGATTCAAAATCGGTAAACAAACTGCTGTAGAGAGAATATGCCAGAACCGCACCACCAAAGGCACCCGCTAATTGCGCCACACAAAATGGCAGCACTTTACGGGCTGGGAAAGAGGCAAACAGCCACAGAGCAATGGTAACTGCCGGGTTGAGATGAGCGCCGGAAATACCTGCCGTAAGGTAAACAGCAAGCGAAATCCCTAACCCCCAAATGATACAAATTTCCCACAGTCCCAGACTTGCCCCGGCAACTTTCAGGGCGCACAAACAACCAATGCCAAAAAAGAGGAACAGTCCGGTGCCCAAAAACTCGGCAACGCATTGCGCCTTGAGTGAATCATTCATAGTGACACCTTCTTTACGGAGTTTTTCTTTATCAGCCAACTATGCGCTGATTGTTGTGTATACCGAGCGCAACTATAAAAAATTGCTCTGCAGAAAATATTGCCAACATGCATGACAGACTCGTGTAAAAATCGTGCTAACATAACAAATTATTGTCATTGCCGAATCATGCAACACAGCGTTAATCAGTGTTGAAAGTAATAATTTCCACCAAACTTTTACAATAAAAAATTGCCATCATGACATAATAAAATTGAAACAAATATCACAGTTCCTTCCTCGAACCAAACTCAACGAAATATTATTCGCGATTAAACTCACTAGCCAACGCAATTAATTCACATTGAAACATCCACAAAACAACCAATAAATTAACAACATATAGTTCATAAAAGCAATTTTATTATATTTGTTCTCTATTAATTTTTCTCATTAGCCGATTAAGTCAGCCATTCTTTTTCCTCGCTTTTTTTTATAGTCATATCGTCAAAAAAATCCAGGCGAGGTCTTTATGCAACAAGAAGCGTTAGGAATGGTAGAAACCAAAGGCTTAACTGCCGCCATAGAGGCCGCAGACGCCATGGTGAAGTCGGCAAATGTTTTGCTGGTCGGCTACGAAAAAATAGGTTCCGGGCTGGTGACCGTCATCGTTCGTGGTGATGTCGGGGCGGTAAAAGCGGCAACAGACGCAGGTGCCGCAGCTGCGCGTAACGTCGGCGAAGTAAAAGCCGTACACGTTATTCCCCGCCCACATACCGATGTCGAAAAAATCTTACCAAAGGGAATTAACCCATGAGCAGCAATGAACTGGTCGAACAGATCATGGCGCAGGTCATCGCTCGCGTAGCGACGCCAGAGCATGAGGTTCTCCCGAAAACCACTCATCAAATACGAGAGACGGCTATGGCAGAAAAAAGCTGCACGTTAACAGAATTTGTTGGCACCGCTATTGGCGACACTGTAGGTCTGGTCATTGCGAACGTTGATAGCGCCCTGTTGGACGCGATGAAACTTGAAAAACGCTATCGTTCCATTGGCATTCTGGGTGCGCGTATTGGCGCAGGTCCACACATTATGGCCGCTGATGAAGCGGTAAAAGCCACCAACACTGAAGTTATTAGCATTGAACTTCCTCGCGATACTAAAGGCGGTGCCGGACACGGCTCATTGATCCTCTTAGGTGGCAACGATGTTTCCGACGTGAAACGCGGTATTGAAGTTGCCCTGAAAGAACTCGATCGGACCTTTGGTGATGTCTATGCCAACGAAGCCGGGCATCTTGAACTGCAATACACCGCCCGCGCCAGCTATGCACTGGAAAAAGCGTTTGGTGCACCATTGGGACGGGCTTGCGGCGTTATTGTCGGCGCTCCGGCTGCGGTGGGTGTTCTGATGGCCGACACCGCGCTGAAGTCCGCCAATGTGGATGTCGTGGCATACAGCTCCCCCGCTCAAGGCACCAGCTACAGCAACGAAGTCATTCTGATTATCTCGGGTGACTCCGGCGCAGTCCGCCAGGCGGTCATCTCCGCACGCGAAATCGGTAAAACCGTGCTTTCGACTCTCGGCGATACACCGAAAAACGATCGCCCTTCCTACATCTGAATTCTCTGAGGCAGATTTATGAGATCGAAAAGATTTGAAGCACTGGCAAAACGCCCGGTCAACCAGGACGGTTTCGTTAAAGAGTGGATTGAAGAAGGCTTCATTGCGATGGAAAGCCCGAACGATCCTAAACCGTCAATCAAAATTGTTAACGGCGTCGTTACCGAACTGGATGGAAAACCCGCCAGTCAGTTTGACCTGATCGACCACTTTATCGCCCGCTACGGCATCAATCTCGCGCGCGCAGAGGAAGTCATCGCGATGGATTCGGTAAAACTTGCCAATATGTTGTGCGATCCAAATGTCAAACGTAGCGATATCGTTCCCCTTACCACAGCAATGACACCTGCAAAAATCGTCGAAGTGGTTTCGCAGATGAACGTGGTAGAGATGATGATGGCGATGCAGAAAATGCGCGCCCGTCGAACACCATCACAACAGGCTCATGTTACCAACGTCAAAGATAACCCGGTACAAATTGCCGCCGACGCAGCTGAAGGCGCATGGCGCGGGTTTGATGAACAGGAAACCACCGTTGCCGTTGCTCGCTATGCACCGTTCAACGCCATCGCCCTGCTGGTCGGCTCACAGGTGGGACGTCCGGGCGTCTTGACCCAGTGTTCACTGGAAGAAGCCACCGAACTGAAACTCGGTATGTTAGGCCACACCTGTTACGCCGAAACAATTTCTGTCTATGGTACAGAACCTGTTTTCACCGATGGCGATGATACCCCGTGGTCAAAAGGATTTCTCGCGTCATCCTATGCTTCTCGCGGCTTAAAAATGCGCTTTACTTCCGGCTCCGGCTCTGAAGTACAGATGGGTTACGCGGAAGGCAAATCAATGCTTTATCTCGAGGCTCGATGTATTTACATCACCAAAGCCGCAGGCGTTCAGGGTCTGCAGAATGGTTCGGTAAGCTGCATCGGTGTTCCATCAGCTGTGCCATCAGGCATCCGCGCAGTATTAGCGGAAAACTTAATTTGCTCATCGCTGGATCTGGAATGCGCCTCCAGTAATGACCAGACCTTTACCCACTCGGATATGCGCCGTACCGCACGTTTCCTGATGCAATTTCTGCCAGGTACCGACTTTATCTCTTCCGGTTTTTCCGCTGTGCCGAACTACGACAACATGTTTGCTGGTTCAAACGAAGATGCTGAAGACTTCGATGATTACAACGTCATTCAGCGTGACCTGAAGGTTGATGGCGGGCTGCGACCAGTACGCGAAGAAGATGTTATCGCTATCCGCAATAAAGCCGCTCGCGCTTTACAGGCTGTCTTTGCCGGTATGGGACTACCGCCAATTACCGATGAAGAAGTCGAAGCGGCAACCTATGCCCACGGTTCGAAAGATATGCCTGAGCGCAATATTGTGGAAGACATCAAGTTCGCCCAGGAGATTATCAATAAAAACCGTAACAGCCTGGAAGTGGTGAAAGCCCTGGCGCAAGGCGGTTTTACCGATGTCGCCCAGGACATGCTCAACATGCAAAAAGCAAAACTGACCGGCGATTATCTCCATACCTCAGCCATCATCGTCGATGACGGACAAGTGCTCTCTGCGGTCAATGACGTCAATGATTACGCCGGACCAGCTACAGGTTACCGCCTGCAAGGGGAACGCTGGGAAGAGATCAAAAATATTCCCGGTGCACTTGATCCCAACGAAATTGACTAAGGGTGAGAAATGGAAATTAACGAAAAATTACTGCGTCAGATTATCGAAGACGTGCTGGCAGAAATGCAAACCAGCGACAAGTCCGTTTCATTTCGCGCACCTGTCTCTGCAACTGTCTCTTCAGTGCCAGATACCGGAAATTTTCTGACCGAAATTGGTGAAGCCCAACAAGGCACTCAGCAAGATGAAGTCATTATTGCTGTAGGCCCGGCGTTCGGCCTGGCGCAAACCGTCAATATCATCGGTATTCTGCATAAAAACATTTTGCGCGAAGTGATTGCCGGTATCGAAGAAGAAGGCATTAAAGCCCGTGTGATTCGCTGCTTTAAATCGTCCGATGTCGCATTCGTAGCAGTCGAAGGCGATCGTCTTAGTGGTTCAGGTATTGCTATCGGTATTCAGTCGAAAGGCACAACGGTTATCCACCAGCAGGGACTTCCCCCCTTGTCTAACCTGGAACTTTTCCCACAAGCGCCTTTGTTGACGCTGGATACTTATCGTCAGATTGGCAAAAACGCCGCGCGTTATGCGAAGCGCGAGTCTCCACAACCGGTGCCGACCCTCAACGATCAAATGGCGCGACCGAAATACCAGGCCAAATCTGCCATTTTGCATATTAAAGAGACGAAGTACGTGGTCACTGGCAAAAAACCGCAAGAACTGCGCGTGACGTTTTAACAAAGGAAACCTTCATGAATACCGATGCAATTGAGTCGATGGTCAGGGACGTGTTGAACCGCATGAACAGTTTACAGGGTGCAGCTCCTGTTTCTGCGGTCCCCAGCGCGTCAATACAGAGCGCCAAAGTGACGGATTACCCGCTGGCAAATAAACATCCGGAATGGGTTAAAACAGCAACCAATAAAACGCTCGACGATTTCACTCTGGAAAATGTGCTCAGCGATAACGTCACCGCCCAGGATATGCGCATTACCCCTGAAACATTGCGTATTCAGGCCGCGATTGCCAGAGATGCTGGTCGCGATCGCCTGGCGATGAATTTCGAACGCGCCGCTGAGCTTACCTCAGTACCGGATGATCGCATCCTCGAAATCTACAATGCGTTACGCCCTTATCGTTCGACTAAGCAAGAACTTATTGCCATTGCTGACGATCTTGAACGGCGTTATCAGGCCAAAATTTGTGCTGCATTTGTCCGTGAAGCTGCGGAACTTTATGTCGAGCGCAAAAAACTGAAAGGCGACGATTAAGGACGAACTATGCGATATATAGCAGGCATTGATATCGGCAACTCATCAACAGAGGTTGCGCTGGCAACGCTCAGTGCAACTGGAGAGTTGTCGTTCGTGAGTAGCGCCCTGGCGGAAACCACCGGAATTAAAGGTACGTTGCGTAACGTCCATGGTATTCAGGAGGCGCTCGCACAGGCAACGAAAAAAGTCGGCATCAATGTTAGCGATATTTCGCTTATTCGTATCAACGAAGCAACTCCGGTCATTGGTGATGTGGCGATGGAAACCATCACTGAAACTATCATCACCGAATCAACCATGATCGGTCACAACCCGAAAACGCCGGGCGGAGTGGGGCTGGGCGTAGGGCTCACCATCACTCCGCAAGAGTTATTAACATGCCCGGCGGACACACCCTACATTCTGGTGGTGTCATCGGCATTTGATTTTGCCGATATCGCAACGATGATAAACGCCTCCGTACGAGCCGGATATCAGCTGACTGGCGTTATTCTGCAACGCGACGATGGCGTACTGGTCAATAACCGCCTGGAAATTCCTCTCCCTATTGTTGATGAAGTCCTCTACATCGATCGTATTCCGCTCGGCATGCTGGCTGCAATTGAAGTTGCCGTTCCCGGGAAAGTTATCGAAACCCTGTCTAACCCGTATGGGATTGCCACCGTTTTCGCCCTCAATGCTGAAGAGACTAAAAATATTGTTCCTGTCGCGCGGGCGCTAATCGGCAACCGTTCAGCAGTGGTAGTGAAAACGCCTTCTGGCGACGTTAAAGCCCGTTCGATACCCGCCGGAAATATCGAACTGCTTTCTGCCGGGCGCACAACGCGGGTTGATGTAGCTGCTGGTGCCGATGCCATTATGAAAGCGGTCGGTGAGTGCCCAAAACTGGAAAACGTGACGGGAGAACCTGGCTCCAACATCGGCGGAATGCTGGAACATGTTCGCCAGACCATGGCTGAACTGACCAACAAACCCAGCAACGAAATTTTTATTCAGGATTTGCTGGCGATAGATACCTCTGTCCCCGTCAACGTAACCGGTGGTCTGGCAGGTGAATTTTCACTGGAACAGGCTGTGGGTATTGCCTCTATGGTGAAATCCGACCGTCTGCAAATGGCGATGATCGCCAGTGAAATCAAGCAAAAACTGCATGTTGATGTTCAGGTCGGAGGCGCAGAAGCAGAAGCCGCCATTCAGGGGGCCTTGACTACCCCTGGAACGACACGTCCACTGGCAATTCTGGACTTAGGTGCAGGCTCTACCGATGCCTCCATCATCAATCAGAAAGGGGAAATAGTTGCCACTCACCTTGCGGGAGCGGGCGACATGGTAACGATGATTATCGCTCGTGAGCTGGGCTTAAATGATCGTTATCTGGCAGAAGAAATCAAAAAGTACCCGTTGGCAAAAGTAGAAAGCCTGTTCCACTTACGCCATGAAGATGGCAGCGTTCAGTTCTTCCCTACTCCCCTATCCCCTCATGTATTTGCCCGCGTTTGTGTGGTGAAACCTGACGAACTGGTGCCTATTCCCGGTGATTTGACGCTGGAAAAAGTACGCGCTGTCCGTCGCAGTGCGAAAGAGCGTGTCTTCGTAACTAATGCCCTGCGTGCGCTGCGTCAGGTAAGCCCTGCCGGAAATATTCGCGACATTCCGTTCGTCGTTCTGGTAGGTGGCTCTTCGCTGGATTTCGAAGTACCGCAATTGGTCACCGACGCGCTGGCACATTATCGACTGGTCGCCGGGCGGGGGAATATCCGTGGTAGCGAAGGTCCGCGCAATGCGGTAGCTACTGGGCTCCTCATCGCCTGGCACAAGGAGTCGATTCATGGAAAGTAAAGAGCGTGCACCAGCCATCGTTGTCATGGAGATCGGTGACTGTATCACTACATGGGATGAAGTGCTTCTTGGCATTGAAGAGGAAGGTATTCCCTTTCGCATTCAACACATTCCGTCAGGTGAAGTTATCGATAGCGCCTGGCTGGCTGCTCGTCAATCTCCCCTGTTGGTTGGCATTGCCTGCGATCAGGAAAAACTGATTGTGCATTACAAAAACTTACCGGCATCAGCGCCACTGTTTACGCTGATGTATCAACAAGATAACCATGCCAGGCGCAGCATCGGCACTAACGCTGCCCGCCTGGTAAAAGGGATTCCCTTCCGGGAACTCCACTCATAATCCACAGGAGAAACGCAGTATGAACAACGCACTAGGACTGGTTGAAACAAAAGGGTTAGTTGGCGCAATTGAAGCTGCAGATGCCATGGTTAAATCCGCCAACGTGCAGCTGGTTGGCTATGAAAAGATTGGTTCGGGTCTGATTACGGTGATGGTCCGTGGCGATGTTGGCGCAGTAAAAGCCGCCGTTGATGCAGGAAGCGCCGCCGCAAGCGCCGTTGGCGAAGTGAAATCCTGCCATGTCATCCCGCGCCCACACAGTGATGTTGAGGCTATTTTACCTAAATCAGCATAACCCCATTCGCTAAGGAGCACAGCGTGAAGCAATCACTGGGATTACTTGAAGTCAGTGGTCTGGCACTCGCCATCAGTTGCGCAGATGCTATGGCAAAAGCCGCGTCCATCACGCTGGTTGGCCTTGAGAAGACCAATGGCTCAGGCTGGACGCTCATCAAAATCACCGGTGACGTCGCCTCGGTTAATGCGGCGATCGCGACGGGAGCCAGTTTCGCCGGACAGCGAAATGGCCTCGTCGCACACAAAGTGATTGCCCGTCCGGGAGACGGCATTCTGCCCCACACAACTGAAGCATTGACTGTGACGGTTGAAACAAGCGAAACACCAGCAACAACCGTCATCTCAGAGATTATCAGTTGTAATTTGTGTCTTGACCCGGCATGTCAGCGGCAAAAAGGTGAGCCCCGCTCACTTTGCCTGCACGCCAATAAGCGAGGGGAGTAACAGTGGATAAACAAACCTTGCAGGAAACAGTGAGCCAGATTCTGGATGAGATGCGCGAGCGCCCTATCCCTCTGGGTGTTTCCAGTCGTCATATTCATCTTTCAACAGCGGATTATTTGCGTCTTTTTCCTGAACAACCGATTAGCGAGAAAAAGCTGTTAATGCAACCTGGCCAATTCGCTGCTGAACAGTTTGTTACGCTGGAGGGACCAAAAGGTAAATTGCACAACGTTCGCTTGTTGGGGCCGCTACGCAATGCAAGCCAGGTGGAAATTTCCCGTACGGACGCCAGAACGTTAGGGATCACCGCCCCGCTACGCATGTCAGGCGATCTCAGCGGCACTCCAGGGATTCGTTTGATAAGCCCATTTGCGGAACTGGAGATCACATCTGGCGTCATTGTCGCGCAACGGCATATTCATATGTCTCCGCTGGATGCCCTGATTTATGGCGTTACGCATGGCGATAAAGTGGCGGTTGCCATTAAAGGTGATGAGCGACGACTGATATTCGAAAACGTCGCTGTTCGCGTCTCTCCGGATATGCGTCTTGAAATGCATATTGATACCGATGAAGCCAACGCCGCAGGGGCTGATAGCCCTGACGTTTTTGCCACACTGGTGTCAGTGCCATGAATAACATGCTGATGCAACGTATTGTTGACGAAGTGGTTTTTCGCCTTAAACAACGTGCGGGAAAAACACTCGTGCTGACTGTTTTTCAACTGCGAGACGCCAGCGTTCAAGAGATAGTTCATCAGTATGCATCATTACAAATCCGATATGTCGATCTGCCGTTGTTACGACAACTTGCGGAGAACAAAACGTCAGATCGAGCAGCAATTCAGATACACGAAGCGTTAGCCTGGGGATTGCACATTCAATTGTCGTTGCAGCGTCATTTCCTGAACGCCATTGAATTGAAGACTCTCGCCCGTCTACCGCTAAGCTGGTGCGACGAGCAAGGGCAACCGATCTACCTTCATCGTGATCGACTTTTAAGTTATGCCGATATTGCACAGTTAAGCTCGGGAATACTGGTGTTACAGCGAAAATGTTGTGTGACCGCACTGGCTCGTGAAGCGGCAATTACCCGAAATATTCAGTTAATCAGGCAGGAGTAACCTATGCATCTGGCTCGAGTCACTGGCGCGGTAGTATCCACGCAAAAATCACCTTCTCTGATCGGGAAAAAACTGCTGCTGGTTCGCCGGGTCAGTGCTGACGGCGAACTGCCTCTCACGCCATTAACCGGCGACGAAGTTGCCGTTGATTCCGTCGGCGCAGGCGTTGGTGAGTTGGTACTCCTCAGCAGTGGTTCCAGCGCCAGACATGTGTTTTCCGGCCCTAACGAAGCCATCGACCTGGCAGTGGTCGGTATTGTCGATACGCTTTCGCGCTAAGGAGCTGAAAGATGGCAATTTATACCCGAACAGGTGATTCAGGAAGTACGTCTTTATTTACCGGACAGCGCGTCAGCAAAACTCATCTACGTGTCGAAACCTATGGCACGCTGGATGAACTGAACGCGACACTCAGTCTGTGTTATTGCGCCACCGCCATCGAAAGCCATCGCATCTTACTGGAAGCCATTCAACAACAGATATTTTGGTTTAGCGCCGAACTCGCCAGTGAAAGCGAACAGCCGTCAGCGCAGCAGCGTTACATCGGTACAGAAGAAATTGCCGCGCTGGAAAACGCGATCGATAGCGCAATGAACGCCGTCCCTCCGGTTCACAGCTTCATTCTGCCTGGGCGATGTGAAGCTGCAAGCCGCATGCATTTCGCCCGCACGGTGGCTCGACGGGCTGAAAGACGTCTGGTTGAACTGACAACGGAAACCACCGTCCGGAATGTTTTGCTGCACTATATCAACCGACTTTCCGATTGCCTGTATGCCCTCGCCCGCGTGGAGGACAACGTTGCTCATCAAAACCTGATGATTCAGGAAATCACAAAACGTTATCACGAAGCCAACCACACACCAGCATTGAAGGAACGCACAATGCCGCTCACTTTTCAGGATCTTCACCAGCTCATTCGTAGTGCGGCAATGCGCGCAGATGAACTGCATATTCCCGTTGTCATCAGCATTGTTGATGCCAACGGAACAGAAAGTGTTACCTGGCGGATGCCTGATGCCCTGTTGGTCAGCAGTGAACTGGCACCGAAAAAAGCCTGGACTGCCGTGGCGATGAAAACGGCAACCCACAAACTTGCTGATACCGTGCAACCCGGCGCGCCGCTTTACGGGCTCGAAAGCCATATGCAAGGCAAAGTCGTCACTTTTGGTGGCGGCTTCCCCCTCTGGCGTGACGGAAAATTGCTTGGCGGGCTTGGCATCAGCGGCGGTAGCGTTGAACAAGACATGGATATTGCCCAAAGCGCAATGGCGGCAATTAACGTGGGAGTAAACCAATGAATAACTCTGAATTAGAAACACTGATCCGCAATATTCTGCGTGAGCAGCTTGCCCCCGCTACGCAACGAGCGCAAAGAAACGCTATTTTCCAGACTGTTGATGAAGCGGTCTGCGCAGCACACCAGGCCTTTTTACGCTTTCAACAGTGCCCGCTTAAAACCCGTAGCGCCATTATCAGCGCCATTCGCGAAGAATTAATGCCCCGCCTTACCGAACTGGCAGAAGAAAGCGCCAAAGAAACGGGGATGGGAAATAAAGAAGATAAGTACCTAAAAAACAAAGCGGCACTCGATAACACGCCAGGAATTGAAGATTTAACCACCACTGCACTAACCGGTGATGGTGGCATGGTTTTGTTTGAATACTCCCCGTTTGGGGTTATTGGCTCGGTCACGCCAAGCACCAACCCCACGGAAACCATCATTAACAACAGCATCAGCATGCTGGCAGCAGGTAATAGCGTCTACTTCAGTCCACACCCGGGAGCCAAAAACGTTTCGTTAAAACTGATTACCATAATCGAAGACATCGCGTTTCGCTGTAGTGGCATTCATAACCTGATCGTTACCGTATCTGAACCGACCTTTGCTGCTACCGAACAGATGATGGCGCACCCTAAAATCAGCGTTCTGGCGATTACCGGCGGTCCGGGGATCGTCGCCATGGGAATGAAAAGTGGCAAGAAAGTGATTGGTGCCGGAGCGGGTAACCCTCCGTGTATCGTCGATGAAACGGCGGATATTGTGAAAGCCGCCGAAGATATCATCAACGGCGCTTCATTTGATTACAACCTGCCGTGTATCGCTGAAAAAAGCCTGATTGTCGTGGCATCAGTGGCAGAGTATTTAATTCAACAGATGCAAAGCTTTGGCGCACTTCTTCTTAACCATGAACAAACGGAGAAATTGCGTGCAATTTGCCTGCCAGACGGTAGCGCCAACAAAAAACTGGTTGGGAAAAGCCCATCAGCCTTGCTGGAAGCAGCGGGCCTCCCTTTGCCCGCAAAAGCGCCGCGCCTACTGATTGCTGTTGTTGACGCCGGTGATAGTTGGGTTACGTGTGAACAACTGATGCCAATGCTGCCCATTGTGAAGGTCAACGATTTTGACAGCGCTCTCACCCTGGCGCTGAAAGTGGAAGACGGCTTGCACCACACGGCAATTATGCACTCGCAGAACGTCTCACGGCTCAACCTTGCCGCGCGCGTTATGCAAACCTCAATCTTTGTCAAAAACGGCCCCTCCTGGGCGGGTATTGGCGTCGGCGGCGAAGGCTTTACGACCTTTACCATTGCTACACCGACCGGAGAAGGGACAACGTCAGCACGGACTTTTGCCCGCTCACGACGCTGCGTGTTAACCAGCGGCTTTTCAATTCGCTAGAGAAACGGAAATGAATACTTTTTCACTGCAGACGCGTTTATACAGCGGACCGGGAAGTCTCAAGGTACTTAGCCGTTTCTCTCATAAACACATCTGGATTATTTGCGACGTCTTTCTGGAACGCTCACTACTCATTAACACGTTGCATCAGGCGCTGCCCGACAGTAATCGTCTTAGTATTTTTAGCGAAATAACGCCCGACCCAACTATCCAGACCGTGGTGAAAGGCATTGCGCAAATGCAGACTTTACGCCCGGATGTGGTTATCGGTTTTGGCGGCGGTTCTGCCCTGGACGCCGCAAAAGCGATTGTCTGGTTCGGTCGCCAGTGTGGCATTGAAATTGAAACCTGCGTAGCCATTCCTACCACCAGCGGTACCGGTTCCGAAGTGACCAGTGCTTGTGTCATCAGCGATCCTGAGAAAGGGATTAAATATCCCCTTTTCGATAATGCACTTTATCCGGATATCGCGATCCTTGATCCATCTCTGGTCGTCAGCGTGCCACCGGCGATAACGGCCAATACCGGGATGGATGTTTTAACCCATGCGCTTGAAGCTTATGTTTCTCCTCGCGCCAGCGACTTCACGGATGCACTGGTCGAAAAAGCCGTGCAAATTGTTTTTCAATACCTGCCCACTGCAGTGAAGAAAGGCGATTGTCTCGCCACCCGTGGCAAAATGCATAATGCATCGACACTTGCAGGAATGGCCTTTAGCCAGGCTGGACTGGGATTAAACCATGCAATTGCTCATCAACTCGGCGGACAGTTTCATCTGCCACACGGCCTGGCGAATGCGCTCCTGCTCACGGCGGTTATCCGCTTTAATGCTGGCGATCCGCGCGCAGCCAAACGCTACGCCCGGCTGGCGAAAACGTGCCATTTATGCCCGGACAACGCCAATGACACCGCCAGCCTGAATGCACTTATTCAACATATTGAGCAGCTTAAAACAACCTGTACGCTGCCGACTCTTACCAATGCGCTGAAAGAAAAAAAAGCAGAATGGTCAGTTCGCATACCAGATATGGTTCAGGCGGCACTGGCGGATGCAACGTTGCGTACCAACCCGCGTGCGGCTGATGCTTCCGCGATTGCAGAACTGCTCGAGGAGTTGTTATGAATGTCGGATTAACCTCCTGCGACGACCAGACCATCCGCGAGCGAGTACAAGCAGCAGGTGTCGTGGGTGCTGGCGGCGCAGGTTTTCCAACCCATATTAAGCTACAAGCGCGTGTTGACACGTTCCTGGTGAATGCGGCGGAATGCGAACCCATGTTGAAAGTGGATCAACAGTTAATGGCGCAGCAAGCCAGCCGCCTGCTTCGCGGTGTTCACTATGCGATGAAAGCCACCGGGGCCAGTAGCGGAATCATCGCGCTGAAAGAGAAATATCAACTGGCAATAAACGCACTCACCCCCCTATTACCACCGGATATCCGCCTGCATATTTTGCCCGACGTTTACCCCGCAGGAGACGAAGTGCTGACCATCTGGATGGCAACTGGTCGCCGCGTTCCACCCGCTGCATTACCCGTTAACGTCGGTGTGGTGGTTAATAATGTTCAAACCGTACTTAATATTGCCAGAGCCGTCGAGCAACAGTATCCAGTGACGCGCCGCACACTCACCGTTAATGGTGCAGTGGCGAAACCAATAACGGTAACCGTCCCCATCGGCATGTCTTTACGTGAAGTCCTGGCGCTGGCGGGCGGCGCAACAGTGGATGCTCCTGGTTTTATCAATGGCGGGCCGATGATGGGAAGTTTGATCACATCGCTCGACACACCAGTCAGCAAAACCACTGGCGGCTTGCTGGTTTTACCCAACTCTCATTCACTGATCCAACGTCGAATGCAGAATGACCGCAGCGTACTTGCCGTCGCGAAAACTGTTTGTGAGCAATGCCGCTTGTGTACCGATCTCTGCCCACGTCATTTAATCGGTCACGAACTGGCACCCCATTTATTAGTACGTGCGGTTAACTACCAACAGCTCGCTACGCCACAACTGTTACTGACGGCGCTCACCTGTTCGGAGTGCAACGTCTGCGCCAGCGTCGCCTGTCCGGTAGGAATTTCACCAATGCGCATAAACCGCCTGCTTAAGCAGGAATTACGCGCACAAAATCTCCGTTACGAAGGTACCTTAAATCCTGCAGATCCCATGGCAAATTATCGACTGATTCCCGTAAAACGGCTGGTAACCAGACTGGGCTTAACCCCGTGGTATCAGGATGCGCCATTGTCTGAACAGGTGCCTCAGCCCGAAAAAGTGACATTATTGTTACGCCAGCACATCGGTGCCAGCGCAATTGCGTGTGTACAAAAAGGCGATCGCGTCGTTCATGGGCAATGTGTAGGTCAAATTCCACACGGCACATTAGGTGCCCCCATTCATGCCAGTATTGATGGCATGGTCAGCGATGTGACAGAAAACGCGATTACGCTTGTGAGAGGTTAACGATGTCGAAAGCGGTAGGTATTTTAGAACTTAGCAGTATCGCGAAAGGGATGGAAACCGGCGACGCCATGCTGAAAAGCGCAAACGTTGAGTTACTGGTCAGCAAAACGCTATGCCCCGGAAAATTTCTGCTGATACTCGGTGGCGATGTGGGTGCCGTGCAACAGGCCATCAACAGCGGTGCTTCCCTTGCTGGTGAAATGCTGGTCGACAGTCTTGTCCTGCCGAATATTCATCCCAGTCTCCTTTCTGCAATCAGCGGACTGAACCAAGTTGAACAGCACCGGGCTGTCGGCGTAGTCGAAACCTGGAGTGTCGCTGCCTGCATTGACGCTGCCGATTGTGCTGTCAAAGCTGCGAATGTCATTCTTGTTCGCGTGCATATGGCTTTTGGCATTGGCGGTAAATGCTACATGGTGGTTGCTGGCGATATTTCAGATGTTAATAACGCGGTCTCTGTCGCCAGCGAGCGTGCGGGAGAAAAAGGTTTGTTGGTCTATCGGTCGGTGATTGCCCGTCCACATGAAGCCATGTGGCGTCAGATGGTGGAGGGATAATGACAACTCAGCACACAACTGAACGGATGATTCAGGAATATGTCCCTGGTAAGCAGGTCACGCTGGCACATGTCATCGCCAATCCAGGGAAGGATCTGTTTAAGAAATTGGGTTTACCAGACACCGTTTCTGCTATTGGCATTCTGACGATTACCCCCAGCGAAGCATCTATCATCGCATGCGATATCGCCACAAAATCAGGCGCTGTAGAGATCGGTTTTCTTGATCGTTTTACCGGTGCCGTAGTGCTGACTGGTGATGTTTCTGCCATTGAATATGCACTTAGCCAGGTTACCCGTACGCTGGGTGAAATGATGCGCTTTACCGCCTGCCCCATTACGCGGACCTGACGTTATGCAACGTATGATGCTTATCGGCCCCAGCCAGTGCGGAAAAACGTCACTCACGCAATGTCTGCGTGGCGAAAATATTCATTATCAGAAAACGCAGGCAATCGTCTGGTCCCCGACCACCATTGATACACCAGGCGAATACCTCGAAAACCGCAGCCTTTACAGTGCATTGTTGGTCAGTGCCTGCGAAGCAGACATTATCGCGCTGGTACTTAATGCGGACGCACCGTGGTCACCTTTTTCGCCAGGCTTTACCTCGTCAATGAATCGCCCGGTCATTGGAGTAGTAACCAAAGCAGATTTAGCCAGTATGGAACAAATATCTTTGGTGAAATGTTGGTTACGGGAGGCTGGAGCGCACAGCGTGTTAGTAACCAGTGCGGTTAATAACAATGGAGTTACAGAACTTTTTGCCTTGCTGCATACAGAAGAAGGCTGTCGCTAATTTCGATAGGTTCTCAGATGAGAATGATGACGGTGATACACAGATAAGAATCAATGAGCAATGAGGGTTGCCGGGCAACCCTCATTGAATAAAACAGGAATTACTTCGCTTCTCCGTTTTTCATTTCGCCCATAGCTTTCAGCTTTTTGGAGATATCGCGGCGTTCTTTGGAGAGCTCGGCATTTTTGATGATGTAATCGTCAACGCGATCTTCATAGTCACCTTTCATGCTGGCGATGATGCCCTGGATTGCTTCAACGCTCATCCCTGGCTTGATGTAATCGCTCAGGTTGTCCAGCAACAGGACGCGCTTCTGGTTGTCACGGATCTTTTTCTCAACGTCCTGAATTTCACGTTGCAGTTTGTTCTTACGACGGAACAGACGAACAAATTCCAGTACGTCCTGGAATGAAGGCTTGGTAGTTTCCATTTTTATACCCCTGATAATGTGAGAGTCGGATTCGTTTAAGCAACCGCTATTCGTTAGGGCCAACATTACTCATAGCTGCCGCAGATGACAATGCTTTTATCCCTTTTCACTATCATACCCTTTATCCTTGCTGAATCGAAGCAGCAGCAAGATGATTCTGAAGTTCAGGAATTATTTGCGCAAGGCCCGGCAAATCAGATTCGATAGCAACTCAAGCTGATGTGCCGTTTCCATGTTCAGCCACACATAACCATAGATTGGTGTTTCCACGACCTTCAGGTCATGGTGGTTATCGAGCAACTGACGCAGCTCTTCCACAGCATCGTTCAATTTTTCCGTATTGGCAAAAACCGGCTGCGGATTACCTTCGTACAGCGCATGAACAAGGCTCAGCAGTATTTGCTGCATCATGTGCTGGGTATCACGAAGTTTTTGCGCGTTCAATAACACGAAATGGCTGGGGCGCGTGGCCCAGTATGCATTGATTTGCAACTCCAGCATACAAACCAGATTGCGATTAATGGTCTGGATACCTTCATATATCGATTTGGGAATACGGGTTTCTTTGCTGGCGGGCGCAATCAGCCCACGCATTTTCACGGCATCGGTCAGCAGTTTTTGTAGATGGCTTTCCAGACGTGGGCGTTCGAGTAAGTTCGGTGAGAATGCAGATTGATAGACCCGATTATACTCGGTCAGACTTTTCGCCAGTTGAATGCGCCAGTGGATGAACGCCCGTTGTGGCCAGATACCGGTAAACAACATTGCCAGTAAAGAGCCGAGGATCACATCGCCGCTTCGCCACAACGCCGTATCAATTTCACCTGTCGGGGAACCCACAACAATTGCCAGCGTCACCCCAATCAATAATCCTTGATACGGTTTCTTGCCCAGCGCCAGCCAACCGCAAAGAAACATCGCCGCCGCGCACCAGACTAACATCAGCGGTAACGAAATTAACTCCAGTTGCAGAGCGATAAGACCTAAAATCGAACCCAACACCGTACCGCCAATACGTTCGAAGGCACGAGGGACAACGTTCCCCCAGAACGAGATTGGCCCCATAATCACCACCATGGTGACCAGCGGCCAGGTGCTTTCCGGGATAGTAAACAGGCGGATAATGAGAAAAGTGAGCAGGAATGCCAGCGCGACCCGAGTACCATGCACAATGCGGTAATGGCGGTATACCCGGATTTCAAACGGGCTTAATGACTTATCGGCACGCACGCAGAAACTCCGTAATGAAGATTAAAAGCGCTCATAACACATCTGTCGGCCAGAAGGCGCGCCTCTGAGTTATCCGACGGACATACCGGGAACAGTGTAATTTCCCGGCAGGAGCGAAAAATTTGAAAGGCGCATCTTACTCTTTTCGCTTTCAAAAAAAGAGTGGTCATCGCGTTAACACACCGCCCTGAGATGAATTAGTGATGTTTTGGCTGCACCGCAACATACATTTCGATATCCCAGTACCCATCTTCCGCGCCATTGTTCAAATAAACCTCGAAGCAGGGCTTTGGTAACATTTCATAAGCACTGTCCTGCAAGAGGCTATTAAAGAACTGATACCAGGGTTTAGCAAAATCATCACCGACTACACGAGCCACCGCAACCGCATACTGACCACCTGAAATTTCGGTCAGAATGACGCCCTCACTGTTTTCGGGGAACGTAAAGTTATTCGGTACCGTCACGACGGTGTCGCAGCGTAATTTTTCGGCGGGTGTTTCATCTGGATTGTCGTAATAGACAGCAACCCACTCCTTCGGCACAATATTTTTGTTATCTACCCACATCATCAACTGCTCAAAACCTTTCTTTACCGTCTGCTCCCACGGGCCAACGAGATGGAAACCTGCAACGGTACGTTTATCTTCCTGCTTAATCTCGTAGTTCATGACGCCTCCATTAACACTGTTTTTATATACAGTATAGTTGCAATATTAAAACCACAAGGAATGAGTGTTGATTATGCGAGCAGACTCGCACTCCTGCCAGTCTGCTGCAAAAGAAAGGTCAGGCCTTATGGTGGAAATAATCACTCAGGCGAGAAAACATGCTGCCTTCCCCGACAGATTCCAGGGTAACCAGCGGCCAGTGCGCCACCTGTTTATCACGGTCGTAAAGTTCAATTTCCCCTACCCGCTGATGGGCGCTAATTGGCGCGGTGAGTTCTTTACCATCAAGGGTATATTTGGCTTTGATATGTGGAATTTCGGCTTTCGGTAGCACCATCCAGAACTCTTGTTCCGTTCCCAGGGCGATATTTTCTTTATCGCCATACCAGATGCGTTCCGTACCAACCTTTTTCCCACGGTGCAAAATTTGCACCGTAGTAAAGTTTTGTTGACCCCAACGCAGTAATTTTCTTGCCTCTTCCTCACGACCTTTTGCGCTGTCAGCCCCCATTACCACTGCAATGAGACGACGCTGCCCATCTACAGCCGAAGCAATGAGATTAAACCCGGCACCAGAAGTATGACCCGTTTTCAGGCCGTCAACATTCATGGTTTTATCCCACAATAACCCGTTACGGTTTTGCTGGGTGATACCGTTCCAGGTGAGGCTTTTCTCACTGTACATATGATAAAACTCGGGCTCGCCGTGGATGATAGCGCGAGAAAGCACAGCTAAATCATAAGCCGAGCTATGCTGGCCAGGTGCATCCAGACCATGCACTGTTTCAAAATGCGTATCCTTGAGATGCAGCTTCTCGGCATAGTTGTTCATCATTTCAACAAACTGCCGTTGCCCACCGGCAATATAGTCAGCCAGAGCAACACAAGCGTCATTTCCGGAATCCACAATTAAACCACGGCTTAAATCACGTACCGATACGCGATCGCCCTCTTTCAGAAACATCAGTGAAGAACCGACAAACACCGGATTATCTTTCGCCCACGCATCGCGCCCCACGGTGACAATATCGTCTGGCGTAATGCGATGACTATCGATAGCACGATCCACGACATAGCCCGTCATCAGCTTTGTCAGGCTGGCGGGATTGCGCTGTTGATGCTCATTACCCGCGGTGAGAATCTGACCGGTGGTGTAATCCATCAATACCCAGGACCCGGCATGAATCTCTGGAGGCTGAGGTGAAAAAGGAATGTTTTCCGCCGCAAAACCAGACGATAAATTAAAAACGAACAAAGAAGCAGCAATAATAAGACGGCGTTTCAACAGCAAACCCTCAGGTGTTTCAAATAGCTGTTCTTTTTACGGAAATACTTATGAACTGGCTGGAATAAAGTGCAAGAAAATGTGACTACTATCTCATTTTTATCTGACATGATCTGTTGCCACTCACTGCCAAATTGTCGCGCTAAAGCTGATTAGCACGGTGATATTTGATACTCTGGCAGACAGCAGAAATAACGGATTTAACCTAATGATGAATGACGGTAAGCAACAATCTACCTTTTTGTTTCACGATTACGAAACCTTTGGAACGCACCCCGCGTTAGATCGCCCTGCACAGTTCGCAGCCATTCGCACTGATAACGAATTCAATGTCATCGGCGAACCCGAAGTCTTTTACTGCAAGCCCGCGGATGACTATTTACCCCAGCCTGGAGCAGTATTAATTACCGGTATTACCCCGCAGGAAGCACGGGCGAAAGGAGAAAACGAAGCCACGTTTGCCGCCCGTATTCACTCGCTTTTTACCGTACCGAAGACCTGTATTCTGGGCTACAACAATGTGCGTTTCGACGACGAAGTCACACGCAACGTTTTTTATCGTAATTTCTACGATCCTTACGCCTGGAGCTGGCAGCATGATAACTCGCGCTGGGATTTACTGGATGTTATGCGTGCCTGTTATGCCCTGCGCCCGGAAGGAATAAACTGGCCTGAAAATGATGACGGTCTACCGAGCTTTCGCCTTGAGCATTTAACCAAAGCGAATGGTATTGAGCATAGCAACGCCCACGATGCGATGGCTGATGTGTACGCCACTATTGCGATGGCGAAACTGGTAAAAACGCGTCAGCCACGCCTGTTTGATTATCTCTTTACCCATCGTAATAAACACAAACTGATGGCGTTGATTGATGTTCCGCAGATGAAACCCCTGGTTCACGTTTCCGGAATGTTTGGGGCATGGCGCGGCAATACCAGCTGGGTGGCACCGCTGGCGTGGCATCCTGAAAATCGCAATGCCGTAATTATGGTGGATTTGGCAGGAGACATTTCGCCATTACTGGAGCTGGATAGCGACACATTGCGCGAGCGTTTATATACCGCAAAAGCCGATCTTGGCGATAACGCCGCCGTTCCGGTTAAGCTGGTGCATATCAATAAATGTCCGGTACTGGCCCAGGCGAATACGCTACGCCCGGAAGATGCCGACCGACTGGGAATTAATCGTCAGCATTGCCTCGATAACCTAAAAATTCTGCGTGAAAATCCGCAAGTGCGTGAAAAAGTGGTGGCGATATTCGCGGAAGCCGAACCGTTTACGCCTTCAGATAACGTGGATGCACAGCTTTATAATGGCTTTTTCAGTGACGCCGATCGTGCAGCAATGAAAATTGTGCTGGAAACCGAGCCGCGTAATTTACCGGCACTGGATATCACTTTTGTTGATAAACGAATTGAAAAACTGTTGTTCAATTATCGAGCGCGCAACTTCCCGGGGACGCTGGATTATGCCGAGCAGCAACGCTGGCTTGAGCACCGCCGCCAGGTCTTCACGCCAGAGTTTTTGCAGGGCTACGCTGATGAATTGCAGATGCTGGCACAACAGTATGCCGATGACAAAGAGAAAGTGGCGCTGTTAAAAGCGCTTTGGCAGTACGCGGAAGAGATCGTCTGAAACAAAAAAGCCGGAGCGACAAACTCCGGCTTTTTGAGATTTACCGGATGATTATGTCATCCGGTTTGTAAGATTATGCTACGTCTTCGTACTGCGGAACCGGGTTACGGAAGCTCTTGGTTACGCATGCCAGGTAAATCAGACCGATAGCAGCCCAGATCAGACCCAGAACCATTGAGCTTTCTTCCAGGTTAACCCACAGCGCACCAACGGTCAGCGCACCACACATCGGCAGGAACAGATACTGGAAGTGATCTTTCAGCGTCTTGTTACGCTTCTCACGGATCCAGAACTGCGAGATGACCGACAGGTTAACGAAGGTGAACGCCACCAACGCACCAAAGTTAATCAGCGCCGTAGCCATTACCAGGTCGAAGTTGATTGCCAGCAGGGCAATCGCGCCAACCAGGATGATGTTCATCGCCGGAGTACGCCATTTCGGGTGTACATAACCGAAGAAGCTTTTCGGGAACACGCCGTCACGACCCATTACGTACATCAGACGCGCTACGCCTGCGTGCGCCGCCATACCGGACGCCAGTACGGTAATGGTGGAGAAGATCAGCGCGCCAACCTGGAACGCTTTACCCGCAACGTACAGCATGATTTCAGGCTGTGACGCATCCGGATCTTTAAAGCGAGAGATATCCGGGAAGTACAGCTGCAGGAAGTAAGTTGCAAAGATGAAGATCATGCCGCCAATCAGCGCGGTCAGGAAAATCGCACGCGGGATCACGCGCTCTGCATCTTTGGTTTCTTCCGACAGGTTGCTGATGCCGTCAAAGCCGGTAAAGGAGAAGCACAGGATTGTCGCCCCGGTAATCATCGGGATAACATGCGCATCGCCAGACCAGAACGGACGAGTGCTCGCCAGCGTACCCGCGCCTTCACCTTCAAATACGCCATAAACAACCATGCCCAGAATCACCGCGATCAGCACTACCTGCAACACGACGATTACAGTGTTGAAGTTCGCTACGGATTTCAGACTACGCAGGTTAAAGGCGGTCATAAAGGCCACCAGCGCCACCACAAACATCCACGATGGGATGGAAGGCACCAGAGCTTCAAAATAGATTTTCGCCAGCAGAATGTTGATCATCGGCGCGAACAGATAGTCGAGCAGAGAAGACCAACCCACCATAAAGCCGACAGTCGGGCTAATGGATTTCTGGGCGTAAGTGTATGCAGAGCCAGCAGAAGGATAGCGGCGAACCAGCTTCCCGTAGCTCAGAGCCGTAAACAGGATCGCAATCAATGCGAACGCATAGGCTGTCGGCACATGACCATCCGTGAGGCCTGAAACGATACCAAATGTATCAAACAGCGTCATCGGCTGCATATAGGCAAGACCCATCATTACAACCGGAACTAACGTAAGCGTTTTACGCAATTCCACGCGAGAGGTGTTTGGAGTAACGTTATGCGACATGGTCATTCTCCTTTACGGTGATAACCGTCGCGTAAGCAAAAAATTGCCCCATTTTTTTGGATTCCTCAGCGACAACAACTGTCGATTTTTAGTAAATATCTATCCGGTACGAAGCCCGGCCTCTTGGTATGAATGATTGGTTTGAAGCAAAAAATAACCGACGCTGATGAAACGTCGGTTTTTAGTCATTTTTTGACAGCGGCGCATTGTGCCTAAATGGGGGGGAAATGACAAGAGAATGAGAGGCTTGTCATAATAATTTTTCTTTAAATGGCTGATTTTCCGTCATCAGATTTTGCATAAACACCGGCGATCGCACTATTTGCTAAAATCTCGTCTCGCCACCAGGCGCTGGCAAGTCCTGCGGTCTGTTCGTTCCAGCCAATCCAGACAGGTTCAAAGAGAGTTTGGGCGACCACTTTCTTCTCGATTAACGCGCCACTATCGAGAAAACGTTGCGCCAGATAACGGGGTAAATAGCCGCAGCCGAGGCCGCTAATTTGCAGCTCCAGCTTGGTTTTAAAATCGAAAACGGTAATGGCTTCTTGTTCGTCGAGAAGTTGCGAGGCCGTAGAAGCGCCGGCCTGCGCAGTATCCCCTACCACAATCGCCCTATATTGCTTAATGATACGACGGTTTAACGGTTCTTCTTCCTGGGCTAACGGATGATGGGGCGCGACCGCAAAGACTTGTTCAAGATCGCCCAACCGCGAGAAACCAAACTCACTGGAAGATGGTGGCTCATGCATCGCGCCAACAATAATATCCGCTCGCCCCTGAGTCAGGGCATCCCAGGAACCACCGAGTACGCCATTGATAAACTTCAGGCGCGTCACGCTATGATGTTGATAAAAAGCTTCAATGAGTGGCGCAAGCAGAGAAAAAGGGAAGGTGTCGTCCACGCCAATCACCAGCTCGTTTTCCCAGCCTTCATGCAGTTTGATCGCCTGCTTTTCCAGTTCTCGCACGGTATGCAGAACTTCCCTCCCTTTCTCTAATAACATTTTTCCGGTGCGGGTGAATTTAGCGCGGTGTCCGCTACGATCAAGCAATTGAATATTAAGGTCGCTTTCCAGCTTGTGAACGGTGTAACTCAGAGCGGACGGCGTCTTGTAGAGTTTGGCCGACGCCGCCGCAAAACTGCCCTCTTTTTCTAAGGCATCGAGGATCATCAACACATCCAGCAGTGGTTTCATACACGCCCCCTTGCAGTGCATGCGGCGTCCTGCTGGCGTGATCGTTTACTCCAGCGGCATTACCAGCGGATCGGGATACTGGTATTCAAATCCCAGTTCATTACAAATCCGACTGCCATCAATAATCTTACCTTTGCCGCTGTCCAGACTATTTCTGAACTGCGGAGGTTCCAGCCCCAGTAAACGGGCCATCTGCGGATAGAAAACATTACGCGCAGGGTGAGCTGGCGCACATATATTATAGATGTGTCCGCCTTTAGGTGCCTGTAACAACAGAGTGATAGCGCCAATAACATCTTCTAAATGGACTAAATTAACACCATGTTCACCATCAGGGGCGGTTTTTCCGGCAAAGAAACGTCCGGGATGACGTCCCGGTCCGACCAGACCCGCAAGACGTAGAATATCGACCGAAGTTCCGGGTAAATTGTGCAGCCAGTCTTCGAGTTCTTCTAATACTCGTCCACTGTTGGTTACCGGATTACGCGGGGTGGTTTCTTTCACCGTGCCTTGCGCGTCGCCATAGACAGATGTTGAGCTGGTAAAAATAATGCGGGGAATACGATGGGCCAGCGCGCTATCTACTAACTCTTGTACCGCTTGTAAATAGAACTCATCGCCGGGGCCGCTACGACGTGCCGGAAGCGTAATGACCAGCGCATCGGCATCCATCAGGGCATCCAGATCGTCAGAATCGCAAACTAACTCAGGCTCCATGCGAAGCAGATAGCTATCAATCCCACTCATTCGGGCCGCTTCGACACCATCTTGTGTGGTTTTACTCCCGGTAACTTGCCAGCCTCGCGCTGAAAGTGACATCGCCAGCGGCATGCCTAACCACCCTAACCCGACAATTGCGACCTTTTTCATCCGTTATCTCCTGATACACCTTAGATCTATAAGGCTACGCTAGCGTATCAAAACTGACAATTCATTCTATGAATGAATCTGTTCAATAATGATAACGACATGCTGCAATGAGCAGTGAATCGTCGGTAACCGCGTATACCAGACGGTGCTCCTCTGTAATGCGTCGGGACCAGAAGCCTGACAAATTATGTTTCAGGGGTTCTGGCTTCCCCTTACCTTCAAATGGCGTTCTGCGGGTATCTTTGATAAGTTCATTGATCTTTTTAACAATTCGCTTATCTGTTTCCTGCCAGTACAGATAATCATCCCATGATTCCTCAGACCAGATTAGTTTCACTCAATAATGTCCTTTTCTGTTCCTTTGCCTGATTTCAGGCTATCGATTGAGTCCATCAATCTCCGGGCGTTAGCGGGGGAGCGCAGCAGATAAGCCGTCTCTTCCAGCGAGTTGTATTCTTCGAGTGACATCAGAACACAAGCCTCTCCATTCTGACGAGTAATAAGGATCGGGGCATGATCTTCAACGGCTTTCATCATTGTTGCCGACAAATTCTGACGCGCTTCGCTGTAGCTAATTGTACGCATGTCAATCTCCTCTTTTGTACAGCTCATTGTACAATGATGGGCGTTAATTAACTATTTATTAATTAGTTTGTAGATCAAGATATTGTCAGTGAGACGAAAATCCAGGCTTCGCTATTTTTGGTGCCGTCAGCTTAGAGGTCAGTCCTCTTAGCCCCCTCCTTTCCCCGCTCATTCATTAAACAAATCCATCGCCATAAAATATATAAAAAAGCCCTTGCTTTCTAACGTGAAAGTGGGTTAGGTTAAAAGACATCAGTTGAATAAACATTCACAGAGACTTTTATGACACGCGTTCAATTTAAACACCACCATCATCACCATCATCCTGACTAGTCTTTCAGGCGATGTGTGCTGGAAGACATTCAGATCTTCCAGTGGTGCATGAACGCATGAGAAAGCCCCCGGAAGATCACCTTCCGGGGGCTTTTTTATTGCGCGGTTGATAACGGTTCAGACAGGTTTAAAGAGGAATAAGAAAATGACAGACAACTCTCGTTTACGCATAGCTATGCAGAAATCCGGCCGTTTAAGTGATGACTCACGCGAATTACTGGCGCGCTGCGGCATTAAAATTAATCTTCACACCCAGCGCCTGATCGCGATGGCAGAAAACATGCCGATTGATATTCTGCGCGTGCGTGACGACGACATTCCCGGTCTGGTAATGGACGGCGTGGTTGACCTTGGGATTATCGGCGAAAACGTGCTGGAAGAAGAGCTGCTTAACCGCCGCGCCCAGGGTGAAGATCCGCGCTACTTTACCCTGCGTCGTCTGGATTTCGGCGGCTGCCGCCTTTCGCTGGCAACGCCGGTTGATGAAGCCTGGGACGGCCCGCTCTCCTTAAACGGTAAACGTATCGCCACCTCTTATCCTCACCTGCTCAAGCGTTATCTCGACCAGAAAGGCATCTCTTTTAAATCCTGCTTACTGAACGGTTCTGTTGAAGTCGCCCCGCGTGCCGGACTGGCGGATGCGATTTGCGATCTGGTTTCCACCGGTGCCACGCTTGAAGCTAACGGCCTGCGCGAAGTCGAAGTTATCTACCGCTCGAAAGCCTGCCTGATCCAACGCGATGGCGAAATGGAAGAATCCAAACAGCAACTGATCGACAAACTGCTGACGCGTATTCAGGGCGTGATCCAGGCGCGCGAATCAAAATACATCATGATGCACGCACCGACCGAACGTCTGGATGAAGTCATCGCCCTGCTGCCAGGTGCCGAACGCCCAACCATTCTACCGCTGGCAGGTGACCAACAGCGCGTAGCGATGCACATGGTCAGCAGCGAAACCCTGTTCTGGGAAACGATGGAAAAACTGAAAGCGCTGGGTGCCAGTTCAATTCTGGTCCTGCCGATTGAGAAGATGATGGAGTGATCGCCATGAGCTTTAACACAATCATTGACTGGAATAGCTGTACTGCGGAGCAACAACGCCAGCTGTTAATGCGCCCGGCGATCTCCGCTTCTGAAAGCATTACCCGCACTGTTAACGATATTCTCGATAACGTGAAAGCACGCGGCGATGAGGCCCTGCGGGAATACAGCGCGAAGTTTGATAAAACCACGGTTACCGCGCTGAAGGTGTCTGCTGAGGAGATCGCTGCAGCCAGCGAACGCCTGAGCGACGAGCTAAAACAGGCGATGGCGGTGGCAGTAAAGAATATTGAAACCTTCCACACTGCGCAAAAACTGCCGCCGGTAGATGTCGAAACGCAGCCAGGCGTACGTTGCCAGCAGGTCACGCGCCCGGTGGCTTCAGTGGGGTTGTATATTCCTGGCGGCTCCGCCCCGCTCTTCTCAACGGTATTAATGCTGGCAACTCCGGCGCGTATTGCGGGCTGTAAAAAAGTGGTGCTGTGCTCACCGCCGCCGATTGCCGATGAGATCCTTTATGCGGCGCAGCTGTGCGGCGTGCAGGACGTGTTTAACGTCGGCGGCGCACAGGCCATTGCCGCGCTGGCGTTTGGTACGGAATCTGTGCCGAAAGTGGATAAAATCTTCGGGCCGGGTAACGCCTTTGTCACCGAAGCAAAACGCCAGGTAAGCCAGCGTCTGGACGGTGCGGCGATCGATATGCCCGCAGGCCCATCGGAAGTGCTGGTGATTGCTGACAGCGGCGCAACGCCGGATTTCGTGGCTTCTGATTTGCTTTCTCAGGCTGAACACGGCCCTGACTCACAGGTAATTTTACTGACCCCCGACGCTGATATGGCGCGTCGCGTTGCCGAGGCCGTCGAACGCCAACTGGCAGAACTGCCGCGTGCCGAAACCGCCCGCCAGGCACTGAACGCCAGCCGCCTGATCGTGACTAAAGATTTAGCGCAGTGCGTAGAGATCTCCAACCAGTACGGCCCGGAGCACCTGATCATTCAGACCCGCAACGCCCGCGAACTGGTCGATGGCATCACCAGCGCCGGTTCGGTATTTCTTGGTGACTGGTCACCGGAATCGGCAGGCGACTATGCCTCCGGCACTAACCACGTTCTGCCGACTTACGGTTACACCGCCACCTGTTCCAGCCTCGGGCTGGCGGATTTCCAGAAGCGCATGACCGTGCAGGAACTCTCGAAAGAAGGTTTCTCCGCGCTGGCTTCGACCATTGAAACACTGGCCGCCGCCGAGCGCCTGACCGCCCACAAAAATGCCGTTACTTTGCGTGTTAACGCCCTTAAGGAGCAAGCATGAGCACCGTGACTATTACCGATTTAGCGCGTGAAAACGTCCGCAACCTGACGCCGTATCAGTCAGCGCGTCGTCTGGGCGGTAACGGCGATGTCTGGCTGAACGCCAACGAATATCCCACTGCCGTGGAGTTTCAGCTCACTCAGCAAACGCTCAACCGCTATCCGGAATGCCAACCGAAAGCGGTGATTGAAAATTACGCGCAATATGCAGGCGTAAAACCGGAACAGGTGCTGGTCAGCCGTGGCGCGGACGAAGGCATTGAACTGCTGATTCGCGCTTTTTGCGAACCGGGTAAAGACGCCATCCTCTACTGCCCGCCAACGTACGGCATGTACAGCGTCAGCGCTGAAACCATTGGCGTCGAGTGCCGCACAGTGCCGACGCTGGACAACTGGCAACTGGACTTACAGGGCATTTCCGACAAGCTGGATGGCGTAAAAGTGGTCTATGTTTGCAGCCCCAACAACCCCACCGGGCAACTGATCAACCCGCAGGATTTTCGCACCCTGCTGGAGTTAACCCGCGGTAAGGCGATTGTGGTTGCCGATGAAGCCTATATCGAGTTTTGCCCGCAGGCATCGCTGGCTGGCTGGCTGGCGGAGTATCCGCACCTGGCGATTTTGCGCACACTGTCGAAAGCTTTTGCTCTGGCGGGGCTTCGTTGCGGATTTACGCTGGCAAACGAAGAAGTCATCAACCTGCTGATGAAAGTGATCGCCCCCTACCCGCTCTCGACGCCGGTTGCCGACATTGCCGCACAGGCGTTAAGCCCGCAGGGAATCGTCGCCATGCGCGAACGAGTGGCGCAAATTATTGCTGAACGCGAATACCTGATTGCCGCACTGCAAGAGATCCCCTGCGTGGAGCAGGTTTTTGACTCTGAAACCAACTACATTCTGGCGCGCTTTAAAGCCTCCAGCGCAGTGTTTAAATCTTTGTGGGATCAGGGCATTATCTTACGTGATCAGAATAAACAACCCTCTTTAAGCGGCTGCCTGCGAATTACCGTCGGAACCCGTGAAGAAAGCCAGCGCGTCATTGACGCCTTACGTGCGGAGCAAGTTTGATGAGTCAGAAGTATCTTTTTATCGATCGCGATGGAACCCTGATTAGCGAACCGCCAAGTGATTTTCAGGTGGACCGTTTTGACAAACTCGCCTTTGAACCTGGCGTGATCCCGGAGCTGCTGAAGCTGCAAAAAGCGGGCTACAAGCTGGTGATGATCACTAATCAGGATGGTCTGGGAACACAAAGTTTCCCGCAGGCGGATTTCGATGGCCCGCACAACCTGATGATGCAGATCTTCACCTCGCAAGGCGTGCAGTTTGATGAAGTGCTGATTTGCCCACACCTGCCCGCCGATGAGTGTGACTGCCGTAAGCCGAAAGTAAAACTGGTGGAGCGTTATCTGGCTGAGCAAGCGATGGATCGCGCTAACAGTTATGTAATTGGCGATCGCGCGACCGACATTCAACTGGCGGAAAACATGGGCATTAATGGTTTACGCTACGACCGCGAAACTCTGAACTGGCCAATGATTGGCGAGCAACTCACTAAACGAGACCGTTACGCCCATGTAGTGCGTAACACCAAAGAGACGCAAATTGACGTCCAGGTGTGGCTGGATCGCGAAGGTGGCAGCAAGATTAACACCGGCGTTGGCTTTTTTGATCACATGCTGGATCAGATTGCCACTCACGGCGGTTTCCGTATGGAAATCAACGTTAAAGGCGACCTCTATATCGACGATCACCACACCGTCGAAGATACCGGTCTGGCGCTGGGCGAAGCGTTAAAAATAGCACTTGGCGACAAACGCGGTATTTGCCGCTTCGGTTTTGTGCTGCCGATGGACGAATGCCTTGCCCGCTGCGCACTGGATATCTCTGGTCGCCCGCACCTGGAATATAAAGCTGAATTTACCTACCAGCGCGTGGGCGATCTCAGCACCGAAATGATCGAGCACTTCTTCCGTTCGCTCTCATACACCATGGGCGTGACGTTGCACCTGAAAACCAAAGGTAAAAATGATCACCACCGTGTAGAGAGCCTGTTCAAAGCTTTTGGTCGCACCCTGCGCCAGGCTATCCGCGTGGAAGGCGACACCCTGCCCTCGTCGAAAGGAGTGCTGTAATGAACGTGGTGATCCTTGATACCGGCTGCGCCAATTTGAACTCGGTGAAATCTGCCATTGCGCGTCACGGTTATGAACCCAAAGTTAGCCGTGACCCGGACGTCGTGTTGCTGGCCGATAAACTGTTTTTCCCCGGCGTTGGCACCGCGCAAGCGGCGATGGACCAGGTGCGTGAGCGCGAGTTGTTTGATCTCATCAAAGCCTGTACCCAACCGGTGCTGGGCATCTGCTTAGGGATGCAACTGCTGGGGCGGCGCAGCGAAGAGAGCAACGGTGTCGATTTGCTGGGCATCATCGACGAAGACGTGCCGAAAATGACCGACTTTGGTCTGCCACTGCCGCATATGGGCTGGAACCGCGTTTACCCGCAGGCAGGCAACCGCCTGTTTCAGGGGATTGAAGACGGCGCGTACTTTTACTTTGTTCACAGCTACGCAATGCCGGTCAATCCGTGGACCATCGCCCAGTGTAATTACGGCGAACCGTTCACCGCGGCGGTACAAAAAGATAACTTCTACGGCGTGCAGTTCCATCCGGAGCGTTCTGGTGCCGCTGGCGCTAAGTTGCTGAAAAATTTCCTGGAGATGTGATGATTATTCCGGCATTAGATTTAATCGACGGCACCGTGGTGCGTCTCCATCAGGGCGATTACGGCAAACAACGCGATTACGGTAACGACCCGCTGCCGCGCTTACAGGATTACGCCGCGCAGGGTGCCGAAGTGTTGCATCTGGTGGATCTGACCGGGGCAAAAGATCCGGCTAGACGTCAAATCCCGCTGATTAAAACCCTGGTCGCGGGCGTTAACGTTCCGGTGCAGGTTGGCGGCGGCGTGCGTAGCGAAGAAGACGTGGCGGCGTTACTGGAAGCGGGCGTTGCTCGCGTGGTGGTCGGCTCCACCGCGGTGAAATCACCAGAAATGGTGAAGGGCTGGTTTGAACGTTTTGGTGCCGATGCCTTAGTGCTGGCGCTGGATGTCCGTATTGACGAGCAAGGCAACAAACAGGTGGCAGTCAGCGGCTGGCAAGAGAACTCGGGCGTTTCGCTGGAACAACTGGTGGAAACCTATCTGCCCGTCGGCCTGAAACATGTGCTGTGTACCGATATCTCGCGCGACGGCACGCTGGCAGGCTCTAACGTCTCTTTATATGAAGAAGTGTGCGCCAGATATCCGCAGGTGGCATTTCAGTCATCCGGCGGCATTGGCGAAATTAACGATGTTGCTGCCCTGCGTGGCACTGGCGTGCGCGGCGTAATAGTTGGTCGTGCATTACTGGAAGATAAATTCACCGTGAAGGAGGCCATCGCATGCTGGCAAAACGCATAATTCCGTGTCTCGACGTTCGTGATGGTCAGGTGGTGAAAGGCGTACAGTTTCGCAACCATGAAATCATTGGCGATATTGTACCGCTGGCAAAACGCTACGCCGAAGAAGGTGCAGACGAACTGGTGTTCTACGATATCACCGCTTCCAGCGATGGCCGTGTGGTAGATAAAAGCTGGGTATCTCGCGTGGCGGAAGTGATCGACATTCCGTTCTGTGTGGCGGGTGGGATTAAGTCTCTGGAAGATGCCGCGAAAATTCTTTCCTTTGGCGCGGATAAAATTTCCATCAACTCTCCTGCGCTGGCGGACCCGACGTTAATTACTCGCCTGGCGGATCGCTTTGGTGTGCAGTGTATTGTGGTCGGTATTGATACCTGGTACGACGCTGAAACCGGTAAATATCATGTGAATCAATATACCGGCGATGAAAGCCGCACCCGCGTCACTCAGTGGGAAACGCTCGACTGGGTAGAGGAAGTGCAAAAACGCGGTGCCGGAGAAATCGTCCTCAACATGATGAATCAGGACGGCGTGCGTAACGGTTACGACCTCGAACAACTGAAAAAAGTGCGTGAAGTTTGCCACGTCCCGCTGATTGCCTCCGGTGGCGCGGGCACCATGGAACACTTCCTCGAAGCCTTCCGCGATGCCGACGTTGACGGCGCGCTGGCAGCTTCCGTATTCCACAAACAAATAATCAATATTGGTGAATTAAAAGCGTACCTGGCAACACAGGGCGTGGAGATCAGGATATGTTAACAGAACAACAACGTCGCGAACTGGACTGGGAAAAAACCGACGGACTTATGCCGGTGATTGTGCAACACGCGGTATCCGGCGAAGTGCTAATGCTGGGCTATATGAACCCGGAAGCCTTAGATAAAACCATCGAAAGCGGCAAAGTCACCTTCTTCTCGCGCACTAAACAACGGCTGTGGACCAAAGGCGAAACGTCGGGCAATTTCCTCAACGTAGTAAATATTGCGCCGGACTGCGACAACGACACGCTACTGGTACTGGCGAATCCTATCGGACCAACCTGCCACAAAGGCACCAGCAGCTGCTTCGGCGACACCGCTCACCAATGGCTGTTCCTGTATCAACTGGAACAACTGCTCGCCGAACGCAAATCTGCCGACCCGGAAACCTCTTACACAGCCAAACTGTATGCCAGCGGCACCAAGCGCATTGCGCAGAAAGTGGGCGAAGAAGGCGTGGAAACCGCACTGGCAGCAACGGTACATGACCGCTTTGAGCTGACCAACGAGGCATCTGATTTGATGTATCACCTGCTGGTGTTGTTGCAGGATCAGGGGCTGGATCTCGGAGAAGTGATTGATAATCTGAAGAATCGGCATTAACGCGTTGGCCCCCGCAGCAACGGCGGGGGTAGCAGCTCTCAGGATTTACTTTCCAGCAATGTAGTGTAGAGATTGACATAGGCGTCAATCATATGGTCGGCAGTAAACATCTCTTCAAAACGACGACGCGAGTTTTCGCCATAGCGGTTGGAGGTTTCCTCGTTATTCCAGAGCTCATTCATCGCCTCCACCAGCGCCTGGCTATCATTCGGCGGAATCACGCAACCACTCACTTTGTCCTGGTTAATGAAAGAGGTACCTGTACCGATCTCGCAAGAGATCAGCGGCCTTGCAAAGCGTGCGCCTTCCAATAACGTAATGCCAAACGCCTCAGAGCGCAGATGCGAGGGGAATACCACGCCCCGGCAGAGCTGGAAGAGAATGTACTTATCTTCGTCGTTGAGCATGCCGGTAAACATCACATTGCTCAGCCCGCGCTGCTGCGCTTCACGCCGCACTTCCGATTCCAGCGGCCCGCCCCCTACAACCACCACTGGCAGTCGGCTACGCTCAGCGGCATCCATCAGAATATGCAGCCCTTTGTAGTAGCGGAAAGTGCCGACGAAGAGAAAGAACTTATCGCCGACAGTTTCCCGCCAGTGCGCGACCCTCTGCGGATCGTGCTGCACGTCCTGCTGCTCCAGACCAAACGGGATCACCACCGTTTTATCCAGATATTTTTTCAGGGTCTGGCTGGAAGCCACGTAATTGGGCGACGAGGCAACGATGCAATCTACGCCGCTGAGAAATCGCTCCTGCAGCGGCTGGTACAGCTTCATTAACCGTTTTTGTTTCACTATATCAGAGTGATAGGTCACCACAGTCCTGGCGTCAGGCCGCGCCGAAAGATGCAGCATATCCATAAAGGGAAACGGAAAATGGTAGTTGATGATATCGTAGTCATCTTTAATCAGCTTAAAACGCTTTAACGCTTTCAGCGAAAACGGCGTGGAGGCAATTTCAAAAAGCTGTTTATTATAAATGACCCGATGATCTTCGTAAGCGACAGGACCTGTATCTTTGTCCGGGCTAAAAGTGAAAACATCGGCTGCGATTCCCCGGCGGGCGCAGCCCTGACTTAGCTGATAAATGACCTGCTCAATACCGCCGTAGGTATCGGGATAGTAAGTCTTATAGACGTGTAGAACTCTCAACTGACACCCTTAGAGTAATTTATAGGCGTTAATGGTCTGGGTCGCACAGTTCTCCCACGAAAACTGTTTCGCCTGAGCAAGACCGCGCGCGGTGGCGATGTCCCGCCAGCTATCATCCTGCAGGCTCTGCAAAATTTGCGCGCTAATCGCGTCTATATCATTAGGATCGGCAACGAGGCCGGCATCGCCAACAACCTCAGGCAAAGAGGTGACATTGGAGCATACTACCGGCACACCGCAAGACATCGCTTCAAGAATAGGTAAACCGAATCCCTCGTAGAAGGAGGGATAAACAAAGACTCTGGCCGCTGCGTACAGATACGGCAGGTCTTCATCCGGAACATATCCGAGGTAACGGATCCAGCCTTCCCGAGTACCGCGCTCGACTAACTGCCACAGCACATCGTCTTCCCAGCCGCGATAGCCGCTAAGGATTAGCGGATAGCGCATGCGGATCTCCATCGGTAGCAGCTGATAGGCATGCAGCAGGCCTCGGATATTTTTACGTGGCTCCATAGTGCCGATATATAGCGCGTAGGCCTGCCACGCCAGCTGATATTTCTGCAGTACCGGCAGACACTCTGCCGGGCTGCGTGGGATATAGTCACTGCTGCAGGCTAGCTTGGTGGTTACGATCCGCTCCGCCGGATAGTTGAACAAGCGGATAATTTCACTGCGCGAGAAATCAGAAACGGTCAGGATCAGCTTTGCCGAATCCAGACTCTCATGCAGGGACTTCTCCATATAGCGAACCCGATCTTTTGGATGATATTCCGGGCAGGTAAAAATGGATATGTCATGAAACGTGGTCACGGCGCGTTCCAGTTTATGCGGCAGATAAAAATTGGGGCCATGGTAGATATAATCCTTATAGTCGCGCAATGCCCACGCCTGGCGCCGCGGATGCAGCAAGCGATAAGCCTCAATCAACAGCGTCTGTCGGCGTAGAAACGCCGACAGACGACCATGATTGCTGGCTTTGGTATCGCTTTTATTCTCCACCAAAGGGATCTGTTCGATAAACGACGCACCGTGAAATAGCTTTAATTCTTCAATTTCGCGGGCGACCGCCAGCCGCTTAACCAGTTCCAGGGAATACCGACCGATGCCCGTTAATGGATATTTAATTGGCTCAGTAGCAAAAATAATTTTCATAATAAATGACACATTATCTAACCCCTCTTGTATTCAAAGGCAAAAAATACAAGAGAGATATTTTTATTTAAAATATTTAGCTTTAGCTAAGCCTTGACACATATTAACCAGACGGCGTGAAACAGCTTGATAATCATGTTGTTCCCGCCATGCATCGGCACGTTGTTGAGTCCTGGTTGCCCAAGAGTTCTGTTCACGGATGGAATTCAGGATCCGGTCAATCCCCTGACTGATATCATCGACGCTGCATCCATCAAATTTAAAGACGGCATCGTCCAAATCATCAAATATCGCCAGGGGCGTTACCGCAACAGGTTTTTGAGTCGCCATACCATAACGTACCGCCCCGCTAGCAGACTCCCCAGTATTCTGATAAGCAAAAATCAGAAGATCGGCTTCTGAAAGCAACCGCAGACTCTCCGCATCAGGTAGGAAATCATTATGCATCTCAATCAGATCGGTAACACCTAACCGCTGAGCAGCAGCTTTAAGCTCTGCCACCAGATCGCGTGACTCCCCAACAGGATACTCTGCGTTCACCAGTCGTAAACGAACCGGTTTACCGGCTTGCTTGAGTCTATGGACGGATTCTACTAGTTCCATCAGGCCCTTATGCGGTAAGCAGAAGCCATAGCTCGCAATTAGCGGTAAAGACTGCTGTTGACGTGTGACGCTCGCTGCGGAGTAGTTGATAACACCGTGCGGGAATAAAGCAACATTCGCAGTTAAGCCTAAATCTTTAAGGCGGTTCATATCGGCAATCGAATGCACCAACAACCGGTCGCAAAGTGCCAGCGCCTCTTTCATTTCAGCAAGACGGAAATTCCAGCTCGGCTCTTTTTCCAGCGGATCCACAGTTGAGTGCATCGTCATAACAACTGAACGACCGGCGTCATGCTGGCGACGAATAAACGCCGACAGTTCTCGATGATTAAAGAATCCATAGTTGAATTGGATCACAATGACATCGAGTCTCAGAGCATCAATGTGTGGCTGGAGGTTTTCCAGATAGTTGCTCTCTTTACCTACAATCCAGTTGCGAAGTACAAACTCTTCGTCTGCACACACAAGATCGCCAGCGCTGACCTGGGGAGCAAAAACAACATCCGCGCCATGAGGTGCGCTTTCCACCAGATGCTGGGAATAGGTTGCGATCCCACATTTCGTGTTCCAGGTCGTCAACCAGCCAATGCGCGCCCGATGCTGTGCAATATCAATATGCGCACGCAGAGTCTTGACCGCCTGGCAAGAACGATCAGCCACCGCTTTCCAGGTAAACTGCTGCAGAAGAAGCTCGCGACCAGCATTGGCCATGTCACGCAGCACTGATTTATCGGTTGAGGCTGCCGCTTTTAATGCATCTGTTAAGTTGTCAATATCCACACTGGCCCAGGCTGAGGAAAACAGACCAAAGTGCGTTTTTACCCGAGTGAACTGATAGTCAACCAGCCATGAATTTTGTGAATTAACAAAATCAAGTTGCCCGCTCCAATTGGTGACGATAGCCGGTAGCCCACTCAGCATTGCTTCAGCAATAGGTAAACCAAAGCCTTCAGCGCAACCTGGAGCAACCAAAACATCACAGCTTTCATAAAGCCCTTTAAGCTCGGTGGCTGACATATCCTCTTTGATCACTTCAACTTTGGGATAGTCTATGAATTGAGCCTGGGCCTGAGCCAGCCATGCGTCAATTTCATTGTGCGGATTGTTAAAAGTCTTAATGATTAAGATAACATTGTCACGACGAGTGAACGCCTTCCCCCAAGCCTGAAGCATTGCCTGTATCCCTTTGCGTGGGAAACAAGAAGAGACGTGCAGGAAACGGAATGTTCCGTGATCCACATCTTTTGTCGTCTCGGCTGGGATATTGAGCCAATGGTCACAGCCATTGCCAACAACAAATGCGGGCACATTCAGTCCGTTATCAATCAATATTTTACGAACATGTTCCGAAGTACACAGCACTCCGTCAAGTTCCCGATTAAATTCATTGATCCACGGTTGCGGAAAGCCCGTTTCTTCCCAAGCATAACAATGAAGGAATTTTACTTTGGCATCCATTTTGGTAACCCGCGGTGGATAGATATTTCTGCTAAGAATATCTATCTTTTCGTTACTCTTGCGGGTCTGACATTGATTATAAAATGCCAGAAGATCACTATTTTCCGACTGTGCCATAAACGAGGCATCTGGGGCAAAATCACCTGGTCCTTCAGTGGAATGCAATAAAACCTCTACACCATCGGCTGAGAGTGCCCGGGCAAATTCGCGGTTGACCAACGCCAGACTATATGAGCTATCGAATGGGCCTTCCACACGCCAGTTCAGCGATTTATCGTCGATTTGATAAAGTTCTGCCGTTTTCAGATTGTAATCAATGGCCGTTGCGCACAAGCGCAGATCGCGGTCATCTGGCTGCCCTTGTGAGATAGCAAGGATTTTCTGAATCAAAGCTTCAGGCAAAACCTGCGCAGTACCGGTGTCGTCTACCGCGATCTTTTCGAAAGCTTCCAGAGCAGTCACCGCAGCTTTATCCCAAGAGAAATTTCGCGCTTGCTGCTGCGCCATTTCTTTCAGACGCGCGAGGAAGGTATCATCAGTCAAACATTGCGCGATCTTATCCCTCATGGAAGAGACAGAATACGGGTCGAATAATGCCTCAGGATTACCGATGACTTCAGGAATACTGGTGACATTTGAGCCAATCACCGGCGCACCGCACGACATTGCTTCCAGAACCGGCAACCCAAAACCTTCATGTAGTGAAGCAAAGATGAACAGCTTACATAGGCGATAGAGCTGGATCAGCTCATCTTCCGGCACATAACCAGTGAGTACCAGTTCGCCTTGCTGTAAACCATTACCTGACGCAAGGGATTCCAGATACTGACGATCACCGATGGAAAGCTTACTGACGATAACCAGTTGATGACTGCGACGTAAGGCATCACTGAGCCCGGCATAGGCCTCAATCAACCGTTTAAAGTTTTTCCTTGAGTCAAATCCTCCAGGCGCATACAACATGAACTCGCGCTGAATACCGTAATGGCCAAGGACGGTCTCTTTTTCGCTCGCTGTCACCTCCGCCATACAAAACTGAGAATCGACTGCGGCTGCAATATTCTGCACATGATCGCCCTGTAAATGCAGATGCTCGATCGCTTCCTGTGCGGTATAAGCAGAGTTAGTCAACAAAAGGTCAGCGTTTTTTAACCACTCAACTTTCTGTAAGTAGTAGGGTTTGTATACATCGTCCTGCAGATAGGTTTCCGCCTGCACGAGGGGGATAAGATCGTGGTGCAGTACGGCTACTTTATACTGACGACTAAATTTGTGTACCGATGTAGCCGCATCGTCGACATGACCTTCAAACAAGCTCGTAATGAAAACGACATCTGGACACAATGATTCAAGAAACGCTTCCCGAATCAGTTCTGCGCTCTCCCGACGCCATTCATTACCTTGTTCCATCGCACGAACAGGGCCTACGGCATGCCATACGACTATATTTTCTGCCGGCAGGAGATCGGCAAATTGCGCCTTAATATCCGCAATCGACTCATCCAGCATGGCGGATAGCGCGATGAAAATTTCATGCCGGCTGTTATTTCTGATTATGCCTCTGGCGATTGCGATACTATAACGACCGATGCCACGAAAGCGGCTTTCCGTCTGTGCGCCTTGTAAATCTATGACAATACGCATCGTTATTTCTCCGTATTTTTATTTTTTAATTCGTTATAAATACTCATCGCGCGACTTGTCATTTCTTCAGTACCCACATCATATCTTCTGGACTGCATCATCATCGTGTCAGATTGCACCAGCATTACGCGTTGGAACAAACGTTGTAGCAATGTATAGCAGCCAGTTTTTCTCAGAACCTTAAACAGATAAACCTTAGACTTAGGGTAACGATGGAAAAAGACCAGCGAGAGCGCCATCCCTTTGCGCAATATTTTTTTCGCAGCCCTACGGGCTCGCACTTTAGCCCCTTCCTGACGTAATAATTGACGTTGCAAAGACAACCAGCGTAGTGGTTGAGTAATACGCCATGAACGACTGTTATGTAAATCCGCCATTTGCTGATGAAGCTGATGGTTCTGATCGATGACATGACTCAGATCGTCAACCTCACCTTGCAAAGTCTGAATAGTCTCTGACATTTGGCTTATCTGTTGCATATAGGTTTGGTTCAACGTCTCCAGCCGTGAGACAACGGACGAAAACTGTTGGCGCAAAATCGCATCGTAACGGTTGCTCAGAGCATCCAGCGTCAGACCGTACTGCTGGGTAAACAGGGTGTCAAAGCGTTCAAGAATATCTGTTGGCGCTGCTTTCTGAGCAATGATGCTGTAGTCGGGGCTCACCCCTTTGAGTACATCGACCAAATTAACGGCTGCATCCGGAGATTGAAGAACCTCTTTTTCCTGCAGACGAACGGTAATTGCTCTGTTAAAACCATAATGAATAGGTAAAAACTCAAGCAGTGGCGGTGGCAGAGGATGATTATGCGTTGGATCCATATAAAATGAACAGGTGCCGACGCTTACATTCTCCGGGTTCGGCGTTTCGAGGATCAGCAAACCACCTGGTTTCAGCACCCGTAGGGTATGCATGACGAGCTGCTGCAGGACCTCAAAAGGCAAATGCTCAGCAATATGAAAACCGGTCAACGCTATCAGGCTCTGATCCGCCTGACTTTGCAGAAACTGCAGACAATCCATTTTCTGCACATTCAGTCCGGCCTCCCTGGCGCGCGCCAGCATGCCATCATCGAGATCGACGCCGATGTTCGCAATGCCATTTTCAGTCAGGATCTCCAACCATTCGCCACGTCCGCAACCAATATCCGCAATCACGCCATCAGGATAAATGTCCTTCAGACCTGCAAGAAAAGGTAAATAAAAACTCAAGCGGCGCTTGATTTCTTCAACCGAACCTCTGTGTCGTTCTTCAAATGAACGATAAAACGACGAACCCATTAAGAAATCTCCAGTTCAGGCGGCAACCAGGACACGCCGACAAACTCTTGTTGTTCCGTGTTAACGACGTTGAATACCACGGCCAGATCGCGCCATTCATAGTTTTTGCCGAGGTGCGTACTGGAAGTATGCAACGCGACAGCGACAGAATAGGAGCCAACCCCCAATCTCGCATCGAAAGAAAATAAGAACGAACGCTTTTCTCCTTTTTTCAGGGAGGTGAGTGTCTGATTGAGATGGTACGTATTGGTCCCGAAAATCGGCTGTCCAAGTCGATCCTTAATCATATATCCGACAACAAGCTCAGGAATATCGTCCTTGACCTCAACGTTGACCTGCAAGCTGACACGATGCCCTACCGAAACAAATTCAGTCACATTGCCCTGTTCATCGAGAAGATGAACCTCAGCGATAGTCACCTCACCAGTGCCTGAAACAGTTTGCGTTTTACCATTATGCTCAACTTGTTTAATGGACTGATTTTGTTTATCGGCCAGAAGAGCATTGTAATAATCCATCACTGCTTCAGGTTCACCTTCCATTTCAATTTGGCCTTTATTCAATAAAATAGCCCGGTCGCAAATGCTTTGGATCGCTTGTTTATCATGGGATACCAGCAACAGCGTGGTGCCTTCCTGACGAAATTTTCGAATACGCTCAAAGCTTTTATGCTGGAAATATGCATCCCCAACAGATAATGCCTCATCGATAATTAGCACATCAGGACGGATAGCCGTCGCTACACTAAAAGCTAATCGAACTTGCATCCCACTGGAGTAGACGCGCACAGGCTGATCGATATAATCCCCAATCTCAGCAAACTCTTCAATTTGCGGCATCAGTTCAGTTATTTTCTCTGACGATAACCCCAACAGTTGCCCAGACATATAAACATTCTGCCGACCAGTGAAATCAGAATGAAACCCCATCCCCAATTCGAGTAATGCAGCGACACGTCCAGAGATTTCAATTTCTCCAGTCGTCGGCCTGGACGTCCCGGTTATGAGTTTAAGCAGGGTACTCTTGCCTGCACCGTTGATACCGATAATACCGACAGCCTCGCCCGGAGCGACTTCGAAATTAATGTCACTGAGGATCCATTTCAAATTATGGCGTTTGGTATTCAGAGGGGATAACCATTCGATCAGTCTCCCGGTCTTTGAGTGATACTGGCGATACGCCTTACCGACATTATTTACTCTGATATAACTCATTATAATTCATCCACCATATCCGCCGCATGCTTGCGGAACATCCTGAAACCGATGACGCAGAAAATAATGGCGAGAGCCAATACTGGCCATAGCGAATACCAGTTGGGGGCCAGATGATAGGCGAAGATGGACTGATAAGATTGCATGATCCGAGTCATCGGGTTATACATCATCAGATTTTTTGCCCATGCAGGTAATGAATTCAGTACATAAACAATGGGTGTGAACCAAAACCAGAATTGCAGCGCAACGCCAACCAGTTGCCCCACATCCCTGAAAAAGACGTTCATCACACCAAGGATCATCCCCAGCCCACCGGCAAACAGGATCTGCAAAAGCAGGACCGGTATCACCGAGAGAAAGAGCCAGCCGGGGAAGTTACCGGTGACAATGATAAAAATTAGAAACAAACTGAAAATAATCGCGAAATTTAGCACCGCCGATAACGTCACGATGATCGGCAGACAGATTTTCGGAAAACTGAGTTTCTTGATCAGATTAGCATTGTTAATAAATACGCTCTGACCTTTATCCAGCATCTCAGTAAATAATCCCCAGGTCAGTACCCCGGAACAGAGATAAATACTATAGGCAAACGACCCGGTATTATCGGGCATTCTTGCCTTCATCACCTCGGAAAAAACCAGGGTATAGACCAGAATCATAGAGAGCGGTTGTAAAACGAGCCATAGTGCGCCCAGCATACTAGTTTGATAGCGCGCCTGAAAATCACGTTTAACACTGCTCCAGATAAATCCCCGATAACGATAAATCGTCGTTAGTAAATCTCTCACCTTATTCCCCGCTTAACAGGTGTAACAGCTCGGTCGTTTTTTCATTCATAAGCGCCACATCAGCTCTGGACTCAACGTTCAGACGCACCACCGGCTCGGTGTTAGACGTGCGCAGGTTAAAGCGCCATTCAGGGTATTCAATACTGATCCCGTCCGTTGTGTCGATGTGTGCAGCCGCCGGCTCATACTGCGCCCGGATGCGAGCGATCGCCTCAGCAGCATTCCTTAGCTTGCGGTTGATCTCTCCCGACGCAGGGAACGCCTTCTGGCGGTCCGCCACCAGCGATTTCAGCGAGCTGTTCTTCAGACACAGCAGCTCCGCCACCAGCAGCCACGGGATCATCCCGCTATCGCAGTAGGCGAAATCGCGGAAGTAATGGTGCGCACTCATCTCCCCGCCGTAGATAGCGTCTTCCTGACGCATCCGCTCCTTGATGAACGCATGCCCCGTCTTCGACATCACCGGCTGGCCGCCGTTGCGGGTCACGATGTCTACCGTGTTCCACGTCAAGCGCGGGTCGTGAATGATTTTCGCTCCCGGCTGCTTCTGCAGGAACGCCTCAGCCAGCAGGCCGACAATGTAATATCCCTCGATAAACGACGCCTCGTCATCGAACAGGAAGCAGCGATCGAAGTCGCCGTCAAAGGCAATCCCCATGTCGGCCTGATGCTCGCGCACCGCGTCGGCGGTATCCTGGCGGCACTCCGGCAGCAGCGGATTCGGGATACCGTTAGGGAAATGGCCATCCGGCTGGTGATGCACCTTGATAAAGGTTACCGGCACCCCAGCCGCCGCGAAGCGTTTCTCCACCTCATCAATCACGTGCCCCGCAGCCCCGTTTCCGGAGTTCACCACCAACTTCAGTGGACGGGTGAAGTTCGAGAAGTCCACGTAGCTCATCAGATGGTCAACATACTCCTTCAGTACCGATATCTTGCTCAGGGTCCCGCGACGCGCCGGGTCCACTGGCGGGAACTGGTTTTCCTCCGCCAGGCGCTGGATATCCCGCAGGCCGGTGTCGCCGCTGATGGGCTTCGCATTCTCGCGCACCAGCTTCATGCCGTTGTAGTTCATAGGATTGTGGCTCGCTGTCACCTCGATGCCACCATCTACCCCAAGGTGGAAGGTGGCAAAGTAAATCTCTTCGGTACCGCTCAGGCCGATGTCCAGCACGTCAGTACCGGCATCCATTAGCCCGCGGGCCAGCGCCAGCTTCAGCGACTCGCTTGTGAGGCGCACATCGCCCCCCACCACTACCTTCTCGGGTTTAAGAAATTCGCCGTAGGCGCGACCGATACGGTAGGCAATGTCCTCGTTCAGTTCCTCACCCAGTTCACCACGGATGTCATAAGCCTTAAAACAAGTTAACTGTGTCATTCTGCGTCTTGTCCCGAAAATAATTAGCAACGACCATACTGGTCTTTAATACGAATAATGTCGTCCTCGCCAAGGTACGCCCCCGACTGGATCTCCAGCACTTCCAGCGGAATGCAGCCAGGGTTTTCCAGGCAGTGCTCGGCGCCAATCGGAATAAAGGTGGACTGGTTCTCGGACAGCAGGAACTGCTTACCGTTGACCGTCACCTGACCGGTGCCGGCGAGAATAACCCAATGCTCGGCGCGATGGTGGTGCATCTGCATCGAGAAGGCACCGCCTGGTTTCACCGTGATACGGTTGACGTTGAAGCGCGGGGTCTGGACCACCACGTCGCAGCGGCCCCAGGGGCGGTAAATCTCACGGTGGCGCTTGTACTCGCTGCGTTGGTTCTGCTTGAGGAACTCGACCGCCTTCTTCACGTCCTGGGAACGCTCGCGATTCATCACCAGCACGGCGTCCTTAGTGCTGACAATCACCAGATTCTCTACGCCAATGGCCGCCACTAGCTTCTCGTCGCTGTTGATGTAGCAGTTTTCGCTGTTGTGTACCCACGCATCGCCACTAAGGACGTTGCCCTGCTCGTCTTTCGGGCTGACCTCCCATAGTGCGGACCAGGAGCCAACGTCGCTCCAGTCAGCATCGAGACCGACCACCACCGCATCAGCGGTTTTCTCCATAACGGCGTAGTCCACGGACTCATCCGGGCACTCGCAGAAAATATCATGCGGGATATTGATGAAATCGCTGCCATTATCGGCGGCATTCACCGCAGCCTGGCAGGCTTCCAGGATATCCGGACGGTATTTGGCCAGCTCGATGAGATATTTCTTGGCGCGGAACATAAACATGCCGCTGTTCCAGTAGTACTCCCCGGAGGCGAGGTAAGCCTCGGCGCGCTCGCGGTCCGGCTTCTCCACAAAGCGGGCCACCTGGTACGCGGAATGGGCACTGTCGGTGAGCGCCACGCCGCGCTGAATGTAACCGTAGCCAGTTTCCGGGGCATTCGGCACGATACCGAATGTGACCAGATGACCTTCATCAGCATACTGCTCGGCGACCCGGATAGCATCGTGGAAGGCCGACTGGTTATTGATGATGTGGTCGGCGGCGAGAACCAGCATCAGCGGGTCGTCACCGTAGCGGGTGGCCTGAAGGGCCGCCAGGGCGATGGCCGGCGCGGTGTTGCGCCCGACCGGCTCAAGTATAATGTTATTCGACAGCTTATTGAGCTGGCGCAGCTGTTCAGCCACCAGGAAGCGATGCTCTTCGTTACAGATGACCATCGGTTCATGGATTTCCAGACCCGAGAGTCGGGTGATGGTTTCCTGCAGCATGGAGTTCTGCCCGAACAGGCGGAGGAACTGTTTCGGATAAAGCTCGCGTGACATCGGCCAGAGACGACTGCCGGTACCACCAGCCATAATTACAGGAAGTAACATAATGAAATCCTTAAATAAATAATTGTTTTATTTTACTATCAATCAATCGACCAACGGGTTGAATGGCCTTTTTCAGGTACGCTACCGCCATTGGCTATCGCAACCAAAATGCGTAGTGCTCCAGTGCTCCAGGCTAAACGCCACCCTCTTTCGCTTCAGACTGTCGGCAGCCGCTTCACTCAGCGGTCTGAAAAACCATCCTTACGGAACGGGTATCCTGAAAACCTAAAAGCAGAGATATGTCTCAGGGCATATCTCTGCTTTTAATATGTATCTGTTCCTCACCAGGCCACGAAACGCCCCACAATTTCCACATTTGCCGCCAGAGTAACCATCAGGAACTTCTCATTAACGCGGGGCAAAACACATGCTCTCACCGCCATCAAAAAAAACGAATCAAGTGATTTACCGATGCCAGTACCCATCAGAAAGGGGCATTTACGATACGGTGAAAGATAAGAAGAGACATCGTATTCGCCGCCAGAGAAGCAGCGCGCATTCGGGCTTGACAGCTCTTTGCACACGACGACGGCGTTATGTTGCGACTGGTGGGATAAACGACTCATGCCTCTACACTGCTCATTTCACAAAAAAATCTTCGCAGATTATAGCGTTGCATGCTGGGAAAAAAAATATAAAAGCCGACTAATTAATGGATTACTCAAATAATATACACATCAAACATTTACCAAACCAATTAATGCTAATCCATTGATATAAATGGTAAAAATAAAGAAAGACATGACAATTTTTTGCTTATTTGCTAATGATCCGCTGGTGTAAAATATATCTTTGAACAAAATTACGCCATACTAGAGGTGAATAGCCCCATTTTGCGACGATACATAACTGCTTCGAACTGACCAATGAGGCGTCTGATTTCATATATCACCTGCTGAGGCAGAATCAAGACTAGGATTTAACAACGGTGATTGAGAACCTTCGCAAGTGGCATCAGTGAATTACTAGGGATGCGGAAGTGTTATTACAGTCACTTTCGGCAACAACTAATCCGTTAATGCTCGGTGCGCAAGTTTATTGCGCCTACAAAATTCTCAACACATGTAAGCTGGATAAGGTGCGCCAGCATCGCATCCAACAAAAAAAAACGGGCACGCGACCACCCTGCCCGCTTTCTTTTAGCTCAAAAAATCACTTCGCGTTGTAATTACGCAGCGCGTTACGCCCCAGCACAATTCCCGCGCCAACCATGCCGCCCAGCAGCACCGCCAGAATCAAGGTGATTGCCTTCTTAGGGCTATCACGACGAATGGGTAACGTAGGTTTCATCACATAGCGGTAAGCGTGAATATCAAGATCATCAACCTTTAAGCTTTCGATATCCAGCAGGTTTTGACGAGTCTGATAGTAGGTTGACGAGAACACCAACGGACGGCTCGCTTCATGCTTAACCATCGACTCGAGCGCGTCACTCCCCAAAAGGAACATGGTATCCTGGGTCACGTCCTGTGTCTGCTGAATCTGCGGCTTTGTCACCTGCGCCTGATTCGCATACTGCAACGCTTCCTGAATCTGACGGATACGCAGATCTTTCTGCTCTTGCGCGACTACTTCCTGGGTCTTCAGAGAATCTTGCAAGTTTTTCATACGCAGCGCGATGTTGTCTTTCAGGTCTTTTTCCAGTTCTTCATTTACCTGGTCGTCAACTTGCTGGATATACTGCGCCAGCTGTTTCTGCGCAGCTTCAGGCGATTGCCCAACATAAGACACCGCTAAAGGTAATGACTGATTTTTAACAGTAGGTTCAATGGTCAGTTTTTCAGGTTCTTCCTGATTATCCAGCGTTTCTGCTAATGCAGAAAATGTCGTGCTGAAGCGACCAATTAAAATCGACTGGATCTCAGACACTTTCGGCGCGGCTGAACCATAAATCACATTTATGGCATTGTTATAACCAGCGATTTGCCCCACATCAGGTTGAGTAACGATAGCTGTGGAAGTCCATTTTTCTTTGGCAACGACCAGATATCCTATTGCCAGGGCAATAGCGACAATAACAGAAATGATGATTGTCATCTTGCCACGCCATAGTTGCACCAGTAAATCAATCAAATCAATCTGTTCCGGGTCAAGGTTTTGCCCAGAAACATTATTATTTTCTACTCTCATCATTACCCTAACGGACGTTATAATTTTAGGTCTGCATAGTGTAGTGATAATCTTAGTGAATGCTATAGGATAAATGATAAAAACAATGAATTATTGCACAGGTTACAAAAGACAATCAGGGCGAAACCGCCCTGATCAGAGAAGATTAGTCGCTGCCAAAGAGATCTCGTGTGTAGACTTTGTCTGCCACATCCTTAAGCTCTTCTGCCATACGGTTGGAGATAATAACGTCGGCTTGTTGTTTGAATGTCGCGAGATCACGTTCCAGGCGAGAGTTGAAGAATGAGTCTTCTTTCATCACCGGCTCGTAAATGATAACTTCAACTCCTTTCGCCTTGATACGTTTCATAATCCCCTGAATGGAAGACGCACGGAAGTTATCTGACCCGCTCTTCATAATCAGACGATAAATACCCACCACTTGCGGTTTGCGTGACAAAATGGCATCGGCAATAAAGTCTTTACGTGTGCGGTTAGCATCGACAATTGCCGAAATCAGGTTATTCGGCACAGACTGGTAGTTCGCCAGTAACTGCTTGGTATCTTTCGGCAGACAATAACCACCATAACCAAACGACGGATTGTTGTAATGGTTGCCAATACGCGGATCGAGACAAACGCCTTCGATAATCTGGCGAGTATTCAGACCTAAACTTTCTGCATAGCTATCCAGTTCATTAAAGTACGCTACGCGCATCGCCAGATAGGTATTAGCGAAAAGTTTAATCGCTTCTGCTTCGGTTGAGTCGGTAAACAGGGTCGGGATATTTTGCTTAATCGCGCCTTCCTGTAACAGAGCAGCAAAACGTTCTGCGCGTTCTGAACGCTCACCGATGACAATACGTGAAGGATGGAGATTATCGTAAAGGGCTTTACCCTCACGGAGAAATTCCGGAGAGAAAATAATATTTTCAGTACGATATTTCTTATGCATCGCTGCGGTAAAGCCAACGGGTACCGTTGATTTGATGATCATAACCGCATAAGGATTTATCTCTACTACGTCTTTAATTACTGATTCTACACTCGATGTATTGAAATAATTAGTTTTAGGATCATAGTCGGTTGGAGTGGCGATAATGACATAATCAGCATCCCGGTAGGCTTCATTTTTATCTAATGTGGCATTAAAGTGTATTTTATCTGATTGCAAAAACTGCTGAATTTCCTTATCAACTATAGGAGATATCCGATCATTCAGCATAGCAACGCGTGACGGTAAAATATCTAATGCCACAACCTCATGATTTTGTGCGATTAGAAGCCCGTTTGACAAGCCTACATAGCCAGTACCGGAAATGGTGATTTTCATTTCATGCTCTCAGAATTAACTTAACTGTGAATCATGATGTTTTTAGCATCCTGATAAGAGCTAAAAGTTTTAACGCTACGTTGTTCGATGGTCAACGCAACGAAAAACAATTCAGATTTTCTTTATAAGAATAGCTGATATTTATTAAGTTAATATTAAGCAGTAAAATTTAGTCTATAAGATAATTGGCAAAAAAAAGCCCGGCGCAATATACCCCGGGCCTCAATTTATTGTTACTTAGATCAGATTAATCCAACCATTCGGTATGGAACACACCTTCTTTATCAATGCGCTTATAAGTATGTGCACCGAAATAGTCACGCTGTGCCTGGATCAGGTTCGCAGGCAGAACAGCGGCACGGTAGCTATCGTAATAGGCAACCGCAGCGGCGAAGGTCGGAACCGGGATACCGTTCTGTACTGCATAAGCGACGACATCGCGCAGCGCCTGCTGGTAGTCATCGGCAATTTGCTTAAAGTACGGAGCCAGCAGCAGGTTAGCGATCTGCGGATTTTCGGCATAGGCATCGGTGATTTTCTGCAGGAACTGTGCACGGATGATGCAGCCAGCACGGAAAATCTTCGCGATTTCGCCGTAGTTCAGATCCCAGTTGTACTCTTCAGACGCCGCACGCAGCTGAGAGAAGCCCTGAGCGTAAGAAACGATTTTGCCCAGATACAGAGCACGACGAACTTTCTCGATAAACTCAGCCTTATCGCCTGCTGGCTGCGCTTGCGGACCAGACAGTACTTTAGATGCGGCAACACGCTGATCTTTCAGAGAAGAGATATAACGTGCAAACACAGACTCGGTAATCAGCGACAGCGGTTCGCCGAGATCCAGCGCACTCTGGCTGGTCCATTTACCCGTACCTTTGTTTGCTGCTTCATCCAGAATCACATCAACCAGGTAGTTACCGTCTTCATCTTTTTTGGTGAAGATATCTTTGGTGATGTCGATCAGGTAGCTGCTCAGTTCACCGTTATTCCATTCGGTAAAGGTCTGTGCCAGTTCTTCGTTGGTAAGGTTCAGGCCACCTTTTAGCAGAGAATAGGCTTCGGCAATCAGCTGCATATCGCCGTATTCAATACCGTTGTGAACCATTTTCACATAGTGACCTGCGCCATCGGCACCGATATAGGTAACACATGGCTCACCGTCTTCAGCCACTGCGGCGATTTTGGTCAGGATCGGTGCAACCAGCTCATAGGCTTCTTTCTGCCCACCAGGCATAATGGAAGGACCTTTCAGCGCGCCCTCTTCACCACCGGAAACACCGGTACCAATAAAGTTAAAGCCTTCGGCAGAGAGCTCACGGTTACGACGAATGGTGTCCTGGAAGAAGGTGTTACCGCCATCAATGATGATGTCACCTTTATCGAGGTATGGCTTAAGGGAATCAATAGCAGCATCCGTGCCTGCTCCTGCTTTCACCATTAACAGGATGCGACGAGGCGTTTCCAGAGATTCAACAAACTCTTTCACCGTATAGTAAGGAACCAGTTTCTTGCCTGGATTTTCGGCAATCACTTCTTCCGTCTTTTCACGGGAACGGTTGAAAATAGAGACGGTATAACCACGGCTTTCGATGTTGAGCGCAAGGTTGCGCCCCATCACTGCCATACCGACTACGCCGATCTGTTGCTTGGACATTACATACTCCTGTCAGGGGGTGGTCACCGCCGAGTGTGCGGCTTAAATGTGGTATAGATGTTAACTCACTCATAGAGATGGTGAATAGCATTACCTTTGCTATACCACACTGAATATCTCATCTTTTCCGTCTTTTAAAACTTATTTATATGAAATTACTGAATTACTTGTTCAATAACGCAAGGATAAGTTTTGTCTTTTCTTCCATCAGCGGCACATCACCGCGCGATTCCACATTCAACCGCACCACCGGTTCGGTGTTGGAGGAGCGCAGGTTAAAGCGCCAGTCGGCAAAGGTCATGCTGATGCCATCGGTGCGATCCACCGCCAACGCCTCACGGCTAAAATGCTGTTCCACGCGGTTAATCGCCTCAACGGGTTGCGCCAGTTTGCTGTTGATCTCACCGCTTGCCGGAAACGCCGCCATCCGGTCGCGCACCAGTTCGCCCAGCGTTTTCTCTTTCAGGCACACCAGTTCGGCGACCAGCAGCCACGGGATCATGCCGCTGTCGCAGTAAGCAAAATCACGGAAGTAATGGTGGGCGCTCATTTCGCCACCGTAGATGGCGTCTTCCTTGCGCATACGTTCTTTAATAAAGGCGTGTCCGGTTTTCGACATTACCGGCGTGCCGCCCGCGGCGGTCACCACATCAACAGTGTTCCAGGAGAGACGTGGATCGTGGATGATCTTCGCGCCGGGATTTTTTTCGAGGAATGCTTCTGCCAGCAGGCCGACAATGTAGTAGCCCTCAATAAACTGCCCTTTTTCGTCAAACAGGAAACAGCGGTCAAAATCGCCATCAAAGGCAATGCCCATATCCGCGCCGTGTTTGATGACCGCATTACGGGTGTCGTCGCGGCATTCCGGCAGCAACGGGTTAGGAATACCGTTGGGGAAATTGCCGTCCGGCGTGTTATGCACTTTGATTAACTCCACCGGTGCGCCGAGGGCTTTAAAACGGGCTTCGATGGCGTCCACCACCGGACCCGCTGCGCCGTTCCCGGAGTTGATCACCAGCTTGAGCGGCGTAAGGTTTTTGACATTGATATAACCGAACAGGTGATCAACGTATGCATCACGCAGGTTGATTTGCTGATAGCGACCGCGTTTGGTTTCATCAACGGGAGGAAAATCGTTGGCTTCTGCCAGACGCCGGACGTCGCGCAGTCCGGTATCGCCGCTGATCGGGCGAGCCCCTTCGCGCACCAGCTTCATGCCGTTGTAATCCATCGGGTTATGGCTGGCGGTAACTTCGATGCCGCCATCCACGCCGAGATGGAACGTGGCGAAATAGATCTCTTCGGTGCCGGACATACCGATATCCAGCACATCGACGCCCGCATCCTGTAAACCTTTCGCCAGCGCCAGTTTTAAGGTTTCGCTGGTGAGGCGGACGTCACCGCCTAACACAATGGTTTTCGGTTTGAGAAATTCGCCATAGGCGCGCCCAATACGCCAGGCGATATCTTCATTCAATTCTTCGCCTAATTTCCCGCGAATATCATAGGCTTTAAAACATGTAATTTTTTGCATTATAAGTCTCTTACAATAAGATTTGAGGCTAATTTCGAATAGCTAATATTGAAAGTAAATCCCAGTTACTAATAAATCACAATTAGTAAAAATGAATTTTGAGCAATTAATGTCAGAAATCGCTCTAAATATTAGTAATGACGGATATGATATTCAGCAAGATAGTTTTCTTTTATAACCTTAATAATCTCCAGGAGAAATTTTATCTAAAACTTAAAAGCAACGCGGCACTCCAACTAATATCAATATCGATTCGCTTTCAGTAGACGTCATAACGTTGTTATCACAGTAGATTTTATTTCTCATATTTTTCGATAACCTCAATCATTTTCTTAGCCATTGAATCCCGACTATAGTATGTTGCAGCATTAATACTAGAGATTCGAAATTTTTTATAAATTTCTTGGTCATATGACAGCTTCATTATTGCTCGAGCTATTTCATTTGCATTTTCACATTCGACTGTAATACCACTATTAGTTTTTCTAATGATATCAGTAGCTTCTCCTTCAGGTAAACTCATAATTGTAGGAATTCCCATTGCCATGCATTCAAATATTTTAGAGGGTATTACAGTCTTAAATAGACTATTATTAACTAACGGAACAAGGGATACATCACATAAAGACCAAATTCTAGGCATCATATCTTTTGGCTGTCTGTCTATAAGGATTACGTTCCCCAATTTTTTTGATTTTACAAGTTCAACAATTTTATTTCTTGTAGCGCCACCACCAGCGAAAACAAAACGAATATGATCATTGTCTTTTAATATTTCTGCAACTTCAACTATACGCTCAAGCCCATGTGCCAATCCATGAGTTCCAACATATCCAGCTACAAACTTATCATGTAAACCATAACGAGTTGCAAGTTCACGATCTTTTATAGTTGTAGGTTGAAATCGACTTAGGTCGACTCCATTTAGAACAATCTCTATCTTATCTCCATCAATACCTCTTGCCACTAATTCACTTTTAAATGAATTAGTAACAGATATAATAGTATCAGCTCGACGATAGAGAAACATTTCTATTTTTTCAAGAAGTTTTATAATGCTACTATTTTTCATTGCACCAACTGCTGTTATGGATGCAGGCCAAATATCTCTAAGTTCAAATATAAATTTCTTTCGTTTACAGAAAGATAATGCCCACCCCGCACAAGCACAGAAAAATTGTGGAGAAGTCGCAACAACAATGTCAATTTTCCTTTGAAAAAGTCCTGCAATGAAACCAGAAAACATAAAAGACATATAATCCAAAATTCGTTTAATAAATCCTTCATTTGCTGTTATATAAGTTTTGACTCTAACCACCTTAATTCCATCAATATAAGACACATCATATATTTTATTTTTATAACCCGAAAAGACCTTACCTTCTGGAAAATTCGGCGCACATGTAATTACTGTTACTGAATGCCCTTTTTTAACCCATCGGATCGCATGTTCGTAAGTACGTGACGCCGGTGCATTACCCTCAGGAGGAAAATTATCAGTTAGAAAGAGTATGTGCATTGCTTTACCACCTAAAAGTGACTGTGAGTTGATCTTTTATTAGATGTATAATAATTCTTTTGTTTAATCTAGATACTCCAAATTCTGGATACCAGAACGAATCATCTACCGTAAATGGACAAGGAATGTATAAAGTAACAATTTTTCCTGATTTTAATTTCAAACGAACTCCACCATCAATAACATCTAAACTAATGTCAGGATGGAAATGCAAGTATGAAATCGCAGTTTGGAAAGTACCACAAATAAAGTCATCTATAATTAATTGATTATCGCTTAGTATCCATTTCCTTGTATGGATAATTTTACCTGAGAATTTTTTATAACCATCATGACTCCCTTCAACTAAAAGTGTTTCATGTCTTAGTGATATATCTATTACTTTTGGATTTGCTCTCTTTGCAACTCTGAATCCACTCCATACTTCCGATGAATCCATGTTATTAACTTCAATTGTATTGTGAGATTTTGTTTTCCTTTGCTCAAGACGTAATTCGCTTAGACCATACTGATTTATACCACTATTTACAATTACACGCTCCCCAAAAATACTCAACTCATAACTTAGAGTATCAGCATGTGCATGTCCAGGTATATAATCAGGACCTACCTTAGCAATATCCATAATTACTTTTGAGTTTGTAGTTGATGCCGAAACGTAGCCAGATTCTTTGAAAAAGATATAATTGATAGGATTATCTGAAGAAATTAAATCGCCTTCGTTAATATCAAATAAACTTTTAGCATAAAGCATAAGTTGAGAATGCGTAGGCGAAATACCAAACGTTGAGTCATTAAAAAAAGAAATATTACCATCAGGATGCGACATTGCCGAAGAAAACTCAAGCATTTTATAAATTTTCGCAGTCCATATATTTAATCTTTTCCTAAGATGAACAATCTCATATACTTGTGCAAGATTACATAAATCTAATATGTCATTAAGGATAATATTATGATACATGGGACTTCTTTCAAAATGCCCTCCATCAGAAAGAATTTGTTCATTAAGCTCTTTATCAAGAATATTTAATCCTAGTTCTAAGTAATAATCCGCTTGTTTACCAGAAAAAAAAACTCCCGCAAAAATAAGCGCTTTCGCATTTGCAAATAAATGGTTGCCAAATAGGTGAAACTCTAACATTTGAGACAGTACTTGAGCCTGTATGTATAAACTCCGTAAAATATTTTCATCATTAATATTATTTGATAATATATACTTCACCCAATTTACAATTCGTAATGAGGTCGGATAAGGTTCCCAACCATTACCTTTTAATGGGGGATTATTTTCGATCCAATTATGAATAAGCTCCAAATGCAATATTTTACGTTTTTTACTATTAAAAGCATTGAGATCATCAAAGTAATGTAAATTATATAGCCATAATTTACTACACTTATGATCATTCCATGAGTTTATTGATAATTGAAAATTTAAAAACTTAAACGTCATATTGCCATAATATGTTTGCGGATACATCTCCATACATAACCATTGCCCCACTCGTTGTCGAAGTTCGTATTTGCTTGAATAACATATTTTGATTTTTTTGAATTTTCTAATTAACCTGTTTATAATCTGTCGTAACTTCATATACTTTACAGTGTGAAATATTAAATATAACTTTTTATAAAAATCACTGAATCTATAAATCAAAGCATTCTCCAAACAAACTCTGCATTTTTCATGAAAGCATCAAAAGTAAAATTTGATTTATATTTCTTATTCCCATTTTCAGCAATTTGTCGTATTTTTTTTTCATTATAAAGTAAACTGATAATCTCATCAGTCATCTCACTACAATCATTACATATAATTCCTTCTGATTGATTGATTAGATCAATTCCTTCAACTCCAGTTTTCGTGGATACAAGACATTTTGAATAATTCAAAGCTACTAGACTTTTAATCTTAATACCTGATCCATTAAGCTGCGGATTGATAAATATTGAGCCTTTCTTGAATAAATCAGATTCATTTTTAATCTTGCCGAGACCATAAATTCCAATATTAGGCTGATGAAATTTTTCAGTATCTTTTCCAGCAATAAATAACTTTATATTAGGGTGCTCAATATGTATACGCGGCCAGGAAGTATCAATAAATAACTTTAAAGCACTTGCTTTTCTGAGATCTGCAGTACCAATATGAATTAAATTATTATCATTAACTCTCAAATGAGAATTTTCGTTTTCAGGAATAAAAACACCAAGGCTATATTTTACATCAATACCAATTTTCTTATATTCAAGAATGTCATCTTTTGATATTGCGATAAATAAATCAGAACACTCAAAAGAAACCTTCTCTTGCTTGAGAATCTTAGTTAATTCAAAAGACCAAGCATACCTAAGTAAAATATTTCCTTGATTTTTCATTCCCAAAAAACCTTTATAAACAACATTATGGCTACGAACAATGTGCCTTGTGTGAGGGAATTTTCTTTTTATCGATTTCATAAAATACGTAGTAGGTATATCTTCATAAATCACATCAAACTGAGAAACCCCTAATGATGATATTGTATTCAATAATTGTTTTCTTGCCTTAAAAAACCTTACACATATTGCAGGATAAGATGAGAAAAGAGATCTGAAAAAACGGAATGCTATTGAAGTTCTGTCAAATTTACTATCAATAAAGGTAACATTCGTGAATGAATTTGTATATTCGGAATCTTTAAACTCATCTCTTGGACCAAAATAGATTATTTCATCATAATATTTACTATAAAAATTTAAGGTTGCGTTACAAGCAATTTCATAACCCTTACCTTTGCCAGGCCAGCAACCAGATATAACAATAGCTTTTTTGTATATATTCACGAGAAATCCAACTTAAGTATTTACTTGAACAAAGATTTACTGCAAAAAGTACTGTAGATCGGGCATTCAAAATATTTATATATAACTTTAGAAATAGCAATTGTCACTAATGTACAAGCAACCATAAAACTCCAAAAAAGGGCATAAATATTGATATCATAGTAAATAATCTTTATTGTTATAATCTGAATTATCTTATAAACATATGGATGAAGAAGATAAAGTGTATAACTAATAGTTCCAAAGAAAAGCATTATCTTTGACTCAAGAAACTTTGTAACATAAAGCCTTCGTGAAAATGTTAAGCATATACATGCCGTTAAAAGCAATGGTGAAATTATTGTGCTACGTAATGAACCCAGCGCTGTTGACCATTCCATAGTTTCACCTTGCGATATAATAATTATTAGACATAATAATAAAATAAGAAATATAGAATTTATAGTAAAAGTTCCGAGTTTAGCAAGATATATTTCAATATAAAAGATATATCTTGAAACTACGCCACCCAGAATAAAATACAATGTCACCGGGAAACAAACCACCATCCAGATAAATATTATTATTGCCAATGTTTTTTTTATTGTCATCATTCTTATTGGTGTATAAGATGATACAATATAGAAGGTACAAAAATAGTATATTACTTCATAAGTAAGCGACCAAGAATTGGGAGTTAAAGCAGGGCTATTAAAAAACAAATTCAAAAATGTGATGTTTAAAAATATAACCTGAATATTATTCAATTCTGGTTTTGAGTTTGTAAGTACATTCAACACTAAAAATATAATTGTGAATAATATAAAAACAGGATAAATTCTAAAAAATCGCCTTTTAAAAAAAACTTTCTCGGGTTCAGCTTTTGATGCTTTATATATCACAAAGCCGCTTAGAAAGAAAAATACTTCTACTCCGTAGGTACCAATATTTGTGATTATAAACTGAATACTATTTGGGTCGTTATACATCCCAAGGAAGTTATTTATATGCAAGCTATAACCAGCTGTTATATGCGCGAAAAAAACCATCAGCGAAGCTAATCCTCGCATGCCGTGCAATTGCCTGTAGAACATTTAATAGATCTCTTCACTTAACTTATCAAATTAATAAAAAAGTCACTTCATACATAAAAACCACACTTACAATTTATTAATTATAGAAATGCATTTAGGCAAATGTTGGCGACTGTTATTCATTATTTAACTTAATATTGCAACCAGAGATTAGACCAAGAACGAAGAATGTTACAACTATATTATCTAATGATAGAAGCCCCATAAAATAAATCGACTGAAGTATAATTACTGATATAATAAGTGTAATGTCTTTACGTTTCGTTGAATATTTTATCAATCGATAAATAAAAATAATAAATAAAAACACCCCTATAAAACCAAAAACAAAAAGTAAAAATAAAAGCAAGTTTTCGGTTACAACTGGCACAGTACCAACCCCCAAAATAAAGTTTTCTGCAATACGAGGAATTAAATACTCCCCCCATAGCTTTAACCTCACGATTGTTGATGACATTGAGGTGATTTGAATGTTATTTATTATGGAAAAATAATATGGTAAAAATAAAGATATAATGATTGTTAGTAATAACGATAATAAAAATAATAATTTTGGTTTTCTTTGCAATAGAGTCAATATGATAAAAACCAATAAACTACTCCGTGTACCGGTCATTATTATAGTAACAAATGAAAGTAATAAAAATAAAATTAAAAATAAAGTTTGCTTCCCTTTTGATACTATCATATATAAACAAGAATAGAATAATACTATCGCACTCATATCTTGTGGATTTTGATAAAGCCCACTACTTCGAACATTACCACTTATAAAAAAGTCATATGATACACTTAAAAAAGAACAAATTAAAAACAACCAGATAATCTTGCTAATAAATTCGTTCTCAACATTTTTAAAGGATGTCCCAAGAAAAAATGCTAGTGGTATAAAAATAATCATTCTGCCGATATACATCACATTAATATATATTTCGCCCTGATTAAAATAGTTATCGGCAAGTTCACCATCTGTATTAATCGCAAAAAAAGGCGGCACCTTTAATTCATTGTTTTGTTCTTGAAAGTTAGTTAAGTAGCCAATTATAAGCACAACAAACATCCATGTTGAGAATAATAAGAGTGCCTTTCCACTTTTAGTCAACCTTAAATTAAACCTAACGATTCCATACACTGCTAATAAAATAAAAAAAAAGTTTAGTATGTACTGAATTTTCAAACTAAAGAGCGTATCTCTAATAAATAAGGGATATATTAGCAATACAAAGCATAATACCAATGATTCGAATTTAAACTTGTTTAAGGTTTGCATTTTAATGCTTCTCTATTTTTAGAGTAAGTTATTAAGTATGGAAGAATTCGACAAATTATTGTTGACAATGGGAGGCTAAGTGAAAACCCTAAAACTCCTGAAAAACACCACCCAATATATCCTAAAATGATATGAAATAATGCTTCAGCAAAAGTACTTATTGCTTGAATCTGAAATATATTCTCACTTCGTAAAAAATAATCAATATAATCAGCTAACAATCGAAAATAAGTAAATAAAATAAAACCAGCAGCAACCTCTGATTGCAATTTTATATCTACATTTGTCCAGTAAGAAATTATTCTTCCATATAAAAGATATAGAATAATACTAACAATAGCGCCACCTATCACAATAAAAAAACTCAACCAAAGTTTTACCTTTTTATATTTTAATGCTTCATTTCTCTTTAAATAATTTAATAACGGCCAACTTGGATAGATTACAAACATAAAAAAAGTATGCATGTATATACATATTTTTAATATTAATGACACTTCCGTAATATCATCACTTTGAGCACCAAAACTATCTAGCAACAATAGATCAATTCCATTTATTATCATTAAACTTAGCCCTATAATAAAAAAACGAGCTGAATCTGGAAATAATCTGGACAATTGCCGTAAGCTAATTGAAATATCAGTAAATTTGAAATTGAATCTATATAAAAGATATATCATACATCCTATATTTCCCAATACAATAGACGCTTGCTGAGCGATCACAGCCTGTACAGGGCTTTTGACATTAAACAATAAAAAATAAAGCGTCCCCATAATAGTGAAAATAATTAAAAAGACAGAGTGGATATATGTTTTTTGATATGAAGATAATACCTCCCGACATATTTTAAAAGGCATAACTAAAAACGACATAGCAAAGACAATTATAAGACTATTTTTATTAACATCTTGAGTTGTGGGAATAAAATATGTAAAACAATACAAAAAAAAGCTTATAAGTAAAGAAAGTACTGCCGTAATACAAAAGCCATTAACAATTAAGTTATTTACTTCTTTTTCTCCAGCAAGTATATGTTTTTTTAAGGAATCCCCAGTTCCTGTATCTATAAGTACAAATTGAGAAATTGTTGTCAAAATAATTATCTGGGCATATTCATCAACACTAAACTGCTGTAACAATATCTTAGTTATTATAATAGTCGACAAAACCTGAATGAATTTGTAAAGTGCCAAGCCTGCCACATCAAATTTAAACCTTTTAATTACATTCATTCAACATTATTTCCATTTGCTCAACAATTCTTTTTGCTACAGAATTGTAAGAGTATGTATCCAAAGCGTATTTATACCCCTTATCTTTATACAAGAATAACTTTTCAGAATCGCTTTTTAGTTCATTTATTATGTCCTCAATTGCAGTTACATTAGAATGTTCGAATAAAAAACCATTTTCAGCTATAACGGCAGGAATTCCACCGATCGAGGAACCGGCAACGCAACAACCACTAGCCATCGCTTCAATTAAAACTCGTCCAAATTGTTCCAAGTATCCGTCAACTGGAACTGAGGGTAATATTAAAACATCAGAACTCCTCATTATATTTTCAATATAGCTTTGATCTTGAAAACCATGAAAACCTATATTTTTACCTTTTGCCAATAATTCAAGTTTTTTTCTTTGGGTTCCATCTCCTATTATATCTAACCTCACATTCTCGCCCTTAATAGCGCTAATTAAAAAATCAACCCCTTTATAATTTTCTAATACCCCAACATAGATAATTTTCAAACATTTATCTTTAACAAGCTTAGGCTTAGTAAAAAATGACTTATTCACACCAAAAGTATTATTAATAAAAATGCGCCCAGTATATCCTTTTTCCAGCAGCACCTTTGCCACAGAATTATCTAGAGCATTTATAGCAAGACTGTTTTTGAATGTGTAATTTAAGCAAGCCGTAAAAATATATCTTCTTGGATCGATATATTTATAATGCCTATAATTTCTAAATTGATTTAATGCTGACCAAAGGACAACTTTTATCCTGTTTTTTTTTGCATAATAACACACTTGGGCACTAACTACAGAATTAGGCTCTTCCATACAATATATAAGCTTAGGTTTTATTTTTTTTATATGTCGATTGAGTCCGATATAAAAATGTGCGTGTTGCCTTCCCTGCTTACTCAGAACTGTAGATAATTTTATATGCGAGAAATTACCCGATCCAAAATCCCCAGCTTGCGTTAATACTTTCTCCTTATAATATTTAGGTGTAATCAAATATACATGATTCTTACCTCTTAGCTGAATAGCCACTTCATCAATCAATTCCTGATAATTTCTGACGACTAAATGGTGACCAATAAATAAAATGTTATCCATCTTTAAGAACATCCATGTAATAATTTAACATATTTTTGCCAACATGCTCAAAAGTAACATCATCATTTTGTTTGTAAGTAAAATCTTTATTTAAAGCTTTATTAATTGCATCCCCAATATCATTCTCATCCTTCGGATCAACATAAAGTACATCATCTGCAAAATAATCTCTCACTCCGCCATGTTTTGTTATGACTACATTACAACCAAACTCCAATGCTTCCAATGCGGATAAACCAACCCCTTCAATTAACGAAGGGAGAGCAAAAACTTTAGCTCTATTCATATAGTCATATTTCTCGTATTCTGATAGTTTTCCAACATAATCAACATTTTTACTATTCTTTATTAACCTGATAACATCATCCCCATAGGTTCCCTCACCTTTTACACCAGCAACCACAAGTTTTGTGTTTGTCTTCTCACATATGCTAATCAACCTCTTCAAGTTTTTTCTAGGATTGCTTATATCACCTAGAAAAAAAACAAATTCTTCTTTCTTTTTTGTATTCCTGTTATTATACATGAATGGTATTTTAATCACTTCAACATTTTTATTTATTGAAAAAACTTTCGCAACTTTCCCTTTTTCCTCATCGCTTCTTACCATTATTCCATCAGCTATTGAGCACAATTCATAGCAACGTTCAAAATTAGAATAAAAATAAGGAATACCTTTTGATATCTTCAGAAAACTTTTTAAAACAATAATATTAGAAGCTCTATCAATTATTGGGCTAACAATTAATCTTTTTTTTGCTTTGAGTTTGACACCTAAAGCATAGCTGCCTTCATTAGCCATAAATAAATGGCATATATCGATAGTGCTCCATTCAGGGCTTTTCTCAAGATTAAGATATTCTACTTCAACCCCGACTTTACGCAGTGCCTTTTCCCTCGCTTTCATTTCATTAAAAACACCACCAGCACTTTTATCTAAGTTTATGTAAGGAGGAGCTGCAAATAAAACCTTCATAAAAATCACCTTTATCAACCGCCCATTCTCATGGGCGGGAAATATTAAAGAAGCCCTTTCGTATCTATAACAAAATCACCAATTATTTCTGATTTGGCCATTTTAAACTCTTTATGATCAACAAGAATCACTATTATATCCGCTATATTTAGAGCCTCTTCAAAGCTTACCAGAGCGATTTCATTGATAAATGAGCCTTTAACATTAGGTTCAACTGCAACTACTTTTCCCGCATGCTCATTAGCAAGTTGCACAGCAATCTTCATTGCTGGACTTTCTCTTAAATCATCAATATCTGCTTTAAATGCAAGACCAAAACAAGCTATCGTTATATCTTTAGTTGTTTTTCTTGGATTTTTTTGCAAAAAATCAGCAATTGCAACTTTTATTTTATTAATAACCCAAGTCGGCTTCAAATCATTTACTATTCTTGCCGTATGAATTAATTGAGCTTGATCAGGCGTTTGTGATACGATAAACCAAGGATCTACAGCAATACAATGACCACCAACTCCTGGCCCTGGCTGTAGAATATTTACTCTTGGGTGTCGATTTGCAAGAGATATTAATTCCCATACATTTATATTTAATCTATCACATATCATTGAAAGCTCATTAGCAAATGCAATTTGAACATCTCTAGAACTGTTCTCTGTCAGCTTTGCCATTTCAGCAGTTCTTGAATTTGTTATAACACATTCCCCCTTCACAAAAATTTTATAAAGCTCAACAGCTCTTTCTGAACAGCGAGGTGTTATCCCTCCGATTACTCTATCATTATCAACTAACTCTCTTACAACCTTTCCAGGAAGAACCCTTTCTGGACAGTATGCAATATTTACATCTGCTAAATCATCCGCATTCAGTGGGAAAGCTAAATCAGTTCGTTCTCTAGAAAGCAATGTTGATATCATTTCAGTAGTACCCACAGGAGAAGTTGATTCTAAAATTATCAAATCCCCCTTTTTAAGTACTGGTGATATTTTTTTACAAGCCGACTGTATATATGACAAGTCAGGTTTAGGAATGTCATCAGTTATAGAAGGTAAAAAAGGAGTTGGTACCGCGATGAGATATGCGTCTGCTGATTCAGCGACAAGCGAAGCTTTCAAATATCCATCAGACACCGCTTTATTTACTAATGCATCTAAATCAGGCTCAACAATGTGAATTTTACCATTATTAATTATGTCTACTATTTTTTTATTAATATCAACCCCAATTACTCTTTTTTTGCATGAAGCAAACATTGCTGCTGTGGGTAACCCAATATATCCAAGACCAATTACTGCTATTTTTTCAAAAGACATATAAAATTCCTAATCAACATTCAAATTCATCAAACCATTCAGAATCCTTTTGCAGGCATAGCCATCTCCATAAGGATTATGAGCTTTACTCATTTTCTTATATTCAATTTCATTTGTAAGTAAAATATTTATATTCCGGGTGATTTTTTCCACATCAGTCCCAATTAGCTTCACCGTTCCAGAGATCACGGCTTCGGGTCTTTCTGTAGTATCTCGCATCACTAATACCGGTTTTCCAAGAGATGGTGCCTCTTCTTGTATCCCTCCTGAATCAGTGACAATTATATGCGCTTTATTCATTAGATAAACAAATGGTAAATATTGCTGCGGCTCAATAAGAGCAACATTTTCTATATTACCAAGGATATCCGTGACAGGTTTACGAACATTAGGATTTAAGTGCATTGGATAAATTATTTGAACATTTTTATTTTTTTTTGCAACTTGTGCTAAAGCGTTGCAAATTCGTTCAAACCCCTCTCCAAAATTCTCTCTTCTATGCCCTGTCACTAATATTATCTTTTGGCTTTCATTTATGAAAGGAAATAATTTTGAAAGTTTTCTTTTTAACTTTGTATTTTTTTTAATTTTTTCATAAATCATGAAAAGTGCATCAATAACAGTATTACCTGTCACATATATATTCTTCTCTTGAATATTTTCAGCCAATAGGTTTTGCTTTGATGTTTCAGTTGGTGCAAAATGGTAAGTTGCAATTGATGCTATTAGTTTTCGGTTACCTTCCTCCGGCCAAGGTGAATATATATTTCCGGTTCTTAAGCCCGCTTCAACATGCCCAATGGGTATTTTTTCATAATAAGCGCATAAAGAGGCTGCCAATGCTGTCGTTGTATCGCCATGAACTATTATAATATCAGGTTTATATTCTTGTAGGACAGATTTTAATTCTGTAACTATACGTGCAGTTATATCATTTAATGTTTGACCAGTCCTCATTAGGTTGAGATCATAATCAGGTTCAATTTCAAAAAGATCCAAAACTTGATCTAACATCTCCCTATGCTGTGCGGTTACGCAAACTCTTGACTCAAACCTCGAATCTGAGTGTAACGTTTGAACCAAAGGCGCCATTTTTATTGCCTCAGGACGAGTACCGAATACAACCAGAACTTTTTTTCTTCGCATATTATAACCACACATTTTCCATTATGAGTTTTATTCAATTTTTTAAAAATAATTCACACTGCATAAAAGCGATATATAAACTTGTTTCATTTTTATATGACGTAACATAAAAGCTATACCAATTCTTATATTACATTCTCTTATACTAGTCAATTTTCCACGCCACTTGTTTTTGATTAAAATTAACAACGCTACCGCCCCTGGCTTTACAGCTACCAGAGCACTGCATGCATGTCTACGATGTGACGAGCGTTACCCACTCGCGCTAAACCCGAAAAATTCAAACGCAATTGTCTTACCAATCCGCTCTGGAAACAAGGAAAATCCTGGAAAACTTTGACTAAAATCCTATTGCTAACTCGTTGTTATTCTGATTGTTTATATAAAACAACGGCAGGAATATTCGCAACAAATTACTTTCGCCACGAATCTTCACTGCCGTTACAATTTTCTTATCAACCGTTACATTCGGTTAGATTTTCATTATTCGCTTAACAGCTTCTCAATCCCTTTACGGAACTTCGCCCCTTCTTTCAGGTTGCGTAGTCCATACTTCACAAACGCCTGCATATAGCCCATTTTTTTACCGCAGTCGTAACTGTCGCCGGTCATCAGCATGGCATCAACGGACTGTTTTTTCGCCAGTTCAGCAATGGCATCAGTCAGCTGAATACGTCCCCATGCACCAGGCTGCGTGCGTTCAAGTTCCGGCCAAATATCGGCAGAAAGCACATAACGGCCCACGGCCATGATGTCTGAGTCCAGCGTCTGCGGCTGATCCGGTTTTTCGATAAATTCAACAATGCGGCTGACTTTACCCTCACGGTCCAGCGGCTCTTTAGTCTGGATGACGGAGTATTCAGAGAGATCGCCCGGCATACGTTTTGCCATCACCTGGCTGCGGCCCGTTTCATTGAAGCGCGCAATCATGGCAGCAAGGTTATAGCGCAGCGGGTCGGCGCTGGCGTCGTCGATCACAACGTCCGGCAGTACCACGACAAATGGATTGTCACCAATGGCGGGTCGTGCACACAAAATGGAGTGGCCTAAACCTAAAGGTTCGCCCTGACGCACGTTCATAATGGTCACGCCCGGCGGACAGATGGACTGTACTTCCGCCAGCAGTTGACGCTTCACGCGCAGTTCAAGAAGAGATTCTAATTCATAAGAGGTGTCGAAGTGGTTTTCGACCGCGTTCTTGGACGCGTGAGTTACCAGGAGGATTTCTTTGATCCCTGCAGCCACAATCTCGTCAACAATGTACTGAATCATTGGCTTGTCGACGATCGGTAGCATCTCTTTGGGTATCGCCTTAGTGGCAGGCAACATATGCATCCCAAGACCCGCTACAGGAATAACTGCTTTTAAATTCGTCATTATTTCATCCACCTGTAAAATGGTTGCTGAATTATAGCTTGTTCGATTTTTTTCGCCAGCATCAATTACCCTGAATTGATTACTGAATTACTTGTGATGTTACGCCGCTTCGTTGTGGATTGCAGTAGCATTGTTCCTAAGTATGGCTCCATTTTTCCAGGAATGGTCGCAAATCTACTCCCTCCGTTCCGGCAATCTAAAGTTAATCTTTGCCACATTAACAATATGGTGATTAATCCTGTCGATATCGACGGAGCTTTGTCCTTTTTCATTCACCGCATGAACATTTGCAAGAGACAGCAGTGTTTCTTTTTTCGCCATAAACATGCCGCGAACGTCTTTGCGCATGTCGAAGTTCATGCTCAATGCGGGTCCAACAGAGGATTCCTGCATCACTTTGATATTTCGCATAAAAAGATGTTGCGGTTTGTTGTGTAACTCCAGCGACGCACGCTTCACCTCAATGTTAGTCAGTGCCACAAAGGAGACAGCATTCCCGGCGGAGATTTGGATGCCGCGCAATTTATAAGCAAGATGGGTGTTATCCAGTTGAATATTATTCACTCGGAAATTTTGCGGTATCGAAAGATATTTGCCTTTAATTACCCCATAGCCAATTAACATCCCGGCGCTATTAATCATTTCAATATTATCAATCACGAAATTGTCACAACCGTAAATAGCAACCGTGGCGTTATCAATACCTGCTTTCTTACTGAAATCCGGCGTGATATTACGAGCTTTGATATTACGGATAACAAAATGTTTGCCATTTTCAACATGGATCAATTGCCGACAATCTGATCCCGTGATATTCGCAACGACAAAGTTTTTCACTGCCTGGTTTTCCGGATAATTATTATCGTAAGTACTTCCTGCCAGTCCTATGCCAATACCCCAGTTGATTTTGCCGTTAGTACAGTTGATGCGCTCGATGACATGGTCGGATATCAAAATGTCGCGATCATTGATTGCTACATTCCATTCAATGGCGTCGCCCTGTAAGTCGCTGAACTTACAATTGGTGATGTTGGCACCGATAATCTGGTTATGAAATCCCTGGCGTAAAATGGCGTAATTAGCGTGGCTGACGGTCAGGTTATCGATGGTCAAGTTGCGCATGACGCGTTTATTTTTGCCGCCGATATAAATCTGCGTTACCGGGCCAAAACCGCTCATCGCCAACCCTTTGATGATGCAGTCAGAACCGCGCACATCCAGGGTGATGTTATGCATACGGCCGCCCTTCTCCCCTGTCACCTGGCTGCCGTCTTGTAAGACAAAACGCCCTCTGCCGTTGCCGCGCAGGCTTCCCTGGATGTGTAACGTTTTGCCGGGGGGGATGAAGATGCCAGTGTTGATATTGTCACAAACCAATCCGGCAGGCACGACGACTGTTTGCCCTTCGCTGAAGGCTTGTTTAAATGAGGCGATCCAGTCGTGTGGGTTGTAGTCGTTAATGTTAACGCTTTGTCGGGCGGGAAGTGCACGGGCGAAAGGGGTATGGAGGAAGGCAAGCGCCGAGCTTGCCGTCAGGAATGTGCGTCGGGAGAGTTTTTTAAATGGCATACGTTCTCCTCTATAAAGCCTGCAGCAAGCTGGCGAGTTCTAGGTTAATCACCTGCTGGTTAAAATCGTGTTCGACTTTTTCGCGCGCGCGTTTGACGACCGGAGCCAATTCGTCGGTGTCCAGTTGGCTAAACGCCGCCAGTCGTTGCGCCAGTGCACGAGCATCGTTCTCAGGCACCAGCCAGCCGGATTTATCGGCCTCCACCAGTTCCGGTATTCCGCTATGCAGAGTGGAAACTACTGGAATACCGACCGCCATCGCTTCCATCAGCGCTACCGGAATGCCTTCCATATCGCCATCCGCGCCCGTTACCGATGGCAACAGGAAGACATCCGCGTCGTCGAGCATCGCTTTCACTTCGTGGCTCGGTTTAAAGCCCGGCATCTCTACCACATCTTCCAGTTGATATAGTTCGATGAGGGTGCGCAGGCGTCGTTCCCACGGGCCAATGCCGAGGATGCGATAGCGAAATGCCACGCCCTGCTCTTTCAGCTGACGGCAGGCTTCAATCGCCACATGCAGGCCTTTTTTCTCGGTTAAGCGTGCGACAGATATGATTTCCAGCGGCGTTGCGGGCGCTTTCACCGGACGCGGGCTAAAGCGCGTCATGTCCACGCCCATGCGCGATACGGCGATTTTTTCCCTCGGGCAGCCCATTTTTTGCAGCCTTCCGGCCCACAGATCGCTTATCGGTAGCATCAGGTCGCCACGGCGAAACAGTTGTTGATATTCGGGGGTGTAGTGGTTGAGCACTTCCCGACTGGAGATATCAATGCCGTGGAAAATGGTGGCAATTTTGCCGCGAATGACACCCAGTTCCCGTAGTTTTGCTGCGGTTACCCCCGCAGGGCCAAAATGAGCGATGAACACATCGGCATGAAACGGTGTTGCGACCTGGCCGCAAATGGCAGACAAAATCAGGTTCCGCGACTCGGCACCATAGCGTTTGAGGTTGAGCGCCTGCCAGGTATTTTTACGATGAATGCCGCGTAAGGTCTGGCTGGCGCGGTGGCGCAGCTTCGCCACTTTGCCCGTAGGTTCGTCCTGTAACCAGCGGGTTCTGGCGGCAAGGTTGTATTTCGTCCATGCCGCGTGGGTGTTCTGGGTGTCGCCTTTTTGCAGCGCGACAATCTCCACCTCAAAGCCCATATCAATAAACGCAGTGATTTGGTTAAGAACGAAGGTTTCCGACGACAGCGGAAATTTCAATAAGAAGAAGCCGACCTTCATTTCGCCTCCCCGATGCGCTCAAGCACAGATTTCACCATCTGCATTCCTGTCTGACGCTCACGACTGACGGCTTCGTTAAGTCGTGTATTCAGCGCAGGAAGCTGGCCTAAGGTATCCGCAACCATCGCTTGCAGGCTGCCGTCTAATAAATGACGGATATCAATTGCCATCTCTGGTAGCCCCAGTTGTTGCATAATCCCGGCGGATTTATGTTCATAGTTGATGGCAATCGCCGGAGTGGCAAAGTTCATCGAGATAATGGCAGAGTGCAAGCGCGTACCGACGGTGAGTTCACAGGCACCGAGGATTTTGCCCATTTCCAGATCGTTGAGTTCATCCATCACCACGTGATAACGAGCAGGATCGCTGATGTGCTGGCGCAGGTTGAGCGCCACCATGCGGTCGTCTTTGTTATAGCTGTCGATACCCGTACAGGTGGAGAGCGCAATCACCTGATACCCTTCATCGAGAATGCGATTGACCACCCCGGCAAAGGCTTTTTCATACGCTTGCTGAGTGGTGCCGAGACGTTTGTCGAACGGTGCCAGTTCGCGCAGGGTAATTGCTACCGTTTTCTGTTGTGCGGCAACGTCCAGCCAGTGTTGAACGGCATAGCTGGCGGTGAAGTCTTCTGTGTGGTGATCGACCAGCCACGCGGTATCGACGCCATGTTCAACTTTTGCGGTAGTGATATTGCTGCGTTTCATCAAATCAAGGCTGACCGGTTCGCGCAGGATCAGCGCGTCGCAGTGACCGAATACGTAGTTCGCCAGTTGGTTAAATTGCTCATCCTGGAATGGACCAACGCTGTGACCAATCATAAATAGCGGCTTTTTCGCCATGAAAGTGCAAAGCGCGTGTTCAAACTGCGGAACGCCGTAGAGATCGACAAAAAACGATCCGCCGACCTGAATAATGGCGTCGTAACCTGACAGCAGGCGCACGAAGTCGGTGAATCCCTGGGCGATGGCGATATTACGCAGCTTGCCAGTGTCGGTGACGCGTGAGAGCAATACCTGGTGCTGGTAGCGGCGACGGAGAACTTTTTTAACGCGCCCAACCACGCCCGCCGCGCTGTTGTGTTGTTTCATTTGCAGGAACAGCGGATCGCCCATTACCGGACGGTTGAGCAGCCAGGAAGAACTGACCGGATAGCGACTCATCACGTCCACTTCGGCGTGTGGATTGAGGATGTTGATGGCATCAAGTAAGCCGCGCAGGATGGCGCTGTCGCCGCGATTGCCGCAAGTGTGGTTGCCCAGAATAAGTAATTTCATTTTTTCCTCATAAATTTGATGCCAGGTGAGGCTATGTTTGTTGTGTTCGTTGCCGGAACCGAAAACAGCCATTCACCCCGCCCGTAAAAGCATTTTCATTTTTTCGCTGCGACAAAACTGACGCTTCACTTCCACTACCAGCGGATGGCGTGACAGCACAATCATCACCACAAACGCCAGCACGCCTGCGGCTATTTGCACCGCCAGCAGCATCCCCAGCGCCAGTTGCCCTTTCAGCACAATGCCCAGTGCATAACTGACCGCCAGCGTCGGCAGCGAGAGATAAAACGGCAGCCATAAACTCAGGATGTACTGGCGATAACTGGAACCAAGAACCGGTTTAATCATCACGAAATAGCTCAGAATGGTGTTGATAATCTGCACCAGCAGGAAACCGAGCGTGACGCCGATTGCGCCCGCCATCTGCCCACCAATAACAATCGCCGGAATAAACAGAAATGTTTTGAATACGTTGAATTTAAAGCTGATATCGACCCGCGCTTTCGCCATCAGTAGCGAACCAATGGGGTTACCCACGGAGCGCAGTAGCCCCACCACACACAGCAATTGCAGCACCGGAATAATGCTGTTCCACTTTTCGCCGAATACCAGCGGTACGAAGTTATTCGACACCACCATCAGCCCCAGCAGCGCCGGAAAGTTGATAATCCCCACCACCGACAGCAGCTTGTAGAAGTTAACACGCAGCTTTTCGGTATCGTCCTGAATTTTGGCGAATGCCGGAAACAACACGCGGGTGATGATGGGGTTCAGCTTCATCGGTGGCACAACGGCCACGTTGTACGCCAGGTTGTACCCCCCTGCCACGCCCGCGCCGAGAATACGCGCCAGCACCAGCGTTGAAAGGTTGGTGTTGAGATAGTTGATGATGCTGTCCGCCGTCAGCCAGGCACCAAAACGTAAGTTTGGTGCCACCGACGCCAGCGAGAAATGAAGACCGGGGCGATAAATTTTGCGGCCAAAGTAGCCAAACAGCAGCGTTCTTACCGCACTATTGACCAGATAACCGAGGATCGCGGTCATCGCCAGCGGCCAGAAATGGGCGCTAACCACCGTAAAAGTGAAGCCCGCCAGCACCGCGCTGGTTTCGATCATGCCGATTTTGTTGAACTCCAGCTCTTTTTGCATCAACGCGCGGAACTGCTGCCCGTGGGGGATCACCACAAACGCCAGCGACAATGTTTTAATCAACGGTGCCAGGTCCGGGTTATTCAGCACGTCGCCGATGAGATCACTCAACAAAAACACCGCCACACACACCACAAGCCCCAGCCCAACGTTCAGCCAGTACAACGTGGTAAGTTCCAGGTGACTGATTTCTTTTCGCTGAATAATCGAGTTAGCGATACCGAAGTCAGAAAGCGTATCTGCCAGCGCGATAATCACCAGCGACACGGTAAGCAGGCCGAACTGGTGGTTGTCGATAATCCGCGCCAGCACGGTCATCTGCACCAGCCCGAGGCCGATGATGATCACCGTGGCAATCGCCGACCACTTCGCGCCGCTGATGGTTTTTTCACGTAAGCTCATATCAATATGCCGCTTTGTTAACGAAGCCTTTGAATACCGTCAGGAAAACGATTTTGATATCGAACCAGACGCTCCATTCGCGGATGTACTCAAGGTCGAACTCGACGCGTTTTTCCATTTTCTCCAGCGTGTCGGTTTCGCCGCGCCAGCCGTTAATCTGCGCCCAGCCGGTAATGCCCGGTTTCACCTTATGGCGCAGCATGTAGCCTTCAATGAGCTGTCGATACTGTTCGTTATGCGCCACCGCGTGCGGACGTGGACCGACAATCGACATCCCGCCAGTCAGCACATTGATAAACTGCGGCAATTCGTCCAGCGAGGTGCGGCGCAGAAAGTTCCCCACTTTGGTGACGCGCGGATCGTTCTGCGTCGCCTGAGTCACCACTTTGTCGTTCTCCATCACTTTCATCGAACGGAACTTCCACACTTTGATCGGCTTGCCATCCATGCCATAGCGAGTCTGGCGGAAAATAACCGGTCCTGGTGAACTGAGTTTTACCGCCAGCGCAATACAGCACAGCACCGGGGAGATCAGCAGCAGAATAAGCGTCGCCAGCACAATATCTTCCGCACGTTTTAGCAGGCGGTTAACCCCGGAAAGCGGCGTGTCATACAGCGGCACCACCGGTACGCCGTTCATCTCTTCGATACGGGAATGGAGAATGTTGAAGGTAAAGACATCGGGGATCAGCAGCACCGAACAGGTGGTGTCCGCCAGTTGATGGACCAGTTTTTTCACTCGCGCGCCGTCGCACATCTGCATCGCGATATAGACGTTATGAATCTTGCCCGCTTTCGCATCCTCGACCAGTTGTTGCAGATTGCCCGCCCAGTCGTTAGAAACGCCGCCCGGTTTCGGGTCGTGGTAAACGCCCACCACTTCAAACCCTAACCACGGCTGATTACGGAAGCTCTCCATCAGCATTTGTCCGGCGGCTAAATCCCCCGCTACGGCGACCATACGCTTGTTATAGCCATGATTACGCAGCCAGCCCGCCCCAATACGAATACATGAACGGCAAACCACCAGTCCGATGCTGGTCAGCCCATACCACGCCAGCCAGATTTTCAGTTGCGTGTCGAAATCATTATTGAACGCCACCAGTCCGGCGCTGAAAATCACGCTTAAGGTCCAGTTTTGTAGCAGCAGGGCAAATTCTGTCGCTGCCCGAACACCGCGCCATGAGCGATAAAAATCGGTGATGCCGCCCAGCATCTGGAACACCACCAGCGTAATCAGCGCCACCAACAGGTGCATGTAGAGGAATGACAGGCCGCTCACTTCGCAAACCAGCCATAGTCCGGCAAACATGATGGTGATATCTGAAAAGCGTTGCACCATAGAGATTAACGATGCATTGGTTTTCGCTCGCTCGCGCTTTTTTAGATTTGTCATCGTTGTTCCTGTTATTAGCCCCTTACCCGCAATGGGGTAAGGGAAGATCCGACATTACTCGTTCAGCAACGTCAGCAGAGTTCGCGTTCGCGCTTCCATCAGCGGCACATCACCGCGCGATTCCACATTCAACCGCACCACCGGCTCGGTGTTGGAGGAGCGCAGATTAAAGCGCCAGTCGGCAAAGGTCATGCTGATGCCATCGGTGCGATCCACCGCCAGCGCCTCGCGGCTAAAATGCTGTTCGACGCGATTAATCGCCTCAACGGGTTGCGCCAGTTTGCTGTTGATCTCACCGCTTGCCGGAAACGCCGCCATCCGGTCGCGTACCAGTTCGCCCAGCGTTTTTCCTTTCAGGCACACCAGTTCGGCTACCAGCAGCCATGGGATCATGCCGCTGTCGCAGTAAGCGAAATCACGGAAATAGTGGTGGGCGCTCATTTCGCCACCGTAGATGGCGTCTTCCTTGCGCATCCGTTCTTTAATAAAGGCGTGTCCGGTTTTCGACATTACCGGGGTGCCGCCTGCGGCAGTCACCACATCAACGGTGTTCCAGGAGAGACGTGGATCGTGGATGATCTTCGCGCCGGAATTTTTTTCGAGGAATGCTTCTGCCAGCAGGCCGACAATGTAGTAGCCCTCGATAAACTGCCCTTTTTCGTCAAACAGGAAACAGCGGTCAAAATCGCCATCAAAGGCAATGCCCATATCCGCGCCGTGTTTGATGACCGCATTGCGGGTGTCGTCGCGGCATTCCGGCAGCAGCGGGTTAGGAATACCGTTGGGGAAATTGCCGTCCGGCGTGTTGTGCACTTTGATCAATTCCACCGGTGCGCCGAGGGCATTAAAGCGGGCTTCGATGGCGTCCACCACCGGACCTGCTGCGCCGTTTCCGGAGTTGATCACCAGCTTGAGCGGCGTGAGGTTTTTGACATTGATATAACCGAACAGGTGATCAACGTAAGCGTCACGCAGGGTAATTTGCTGATAGCGACCACGTTTTGTTTCATCGACGGGGGGGAAGTTGTTGGCTTCTGCCAGGCGCTGGACGTCGCGCAGTCCGGTATCGCCGCTGATCGGGCGAGCCCCTTCGCGCACCAGCTTCATGCCGTTGTAATCCATCGGGTTATGGCTGGCGGTAACTTCGATGCCGCCATCCACGCCGAGATGGAACGTGGCGAAATAGATCTCTTCGGTGCCGGACATGCCAATATCCAGCACATCGACGCCCGCATCCTGTAAACCTTTCGCCAGCGCCAGTTTTAAGATTTCGCTGGTGAGGCGGACATCACCGCCTAACACAATGGTTTTCGGTTTGAGAAATTCGCCATAAGCGCGACCAATGCGCCAGGCAATATCCTCATTCAGTTCTTCGCCTAATTTCCCGCGAATATCATAGGCTTTAAAGCAGGTTAATTTTTTCATATCGTTACCCTTTTTCAGGCAATAGTTGGCCCTGACCGAAACGGCCAATTTTGTTTTTGTCGTTATTTACATCGCGGTTTCGCATTCATTGCCTGATGCGACGCTGCCGCGTCTTATCAGGCCTACAAACCCGAACCGTAGGTCGGATAAGGCGTTCACGCCGCATCCGACAAACAGCGCCTGATGCGAGGTTTACACCCGTCCGTAGCGATCCGCGAAGCGCACCACATCATCCTCTTCGAGATAAGAGCCGGAGCGCACTTCAATTAAATCGAGCGGAATTTTCCCCGGGTTTTCCAGGCAGTGCGTCGCCCCCAGCGGAATATAAATGGACTCGTTTTCACCAAGCAGTTTGATATCACCGTCAATAGTGACTTTTGCCGTTCCTGCGACAACCACCCAGTGTTCCGCGCGGTGATGATGCATCTGTACCGACAAGCCTTCGCCCGGTTTCACGGTGATGCGTTTCACCTGGTAGCGGTCGCCCGCGTCGATAGAGTCATATTTGCCCCACGGACGATACACTTCGCGATGCACCCGATGCTCATGGCGACCATCGGCTTTGATCTGCTCGACCACTTTTTTCACATCCTGCACCGCATTACGGTCGGCAATCAGCACTGCATCTTTGGTCTGCACTACCACCAAATCTTTCACCCCGACGGTGGTGACCAGGCCAGATTCGGCATACACATAGCTGTTTTCAGTTTTGTGATTAATCACATCGCCGTGGCAAACGTTGCCCTCGGCGGTGTGGGCGCTGATCTCCCATAATGAAGACCAGGAACCGACATCGCTCCAGCCCGCATCCATCGGCACCACAACGGCATCTGCCGTACGTTCCATAACCGCGTAATCCACCGACTCTTCCGGGCAGGCAAGAAACGCCTCTTCATCCACACGAATAAAATCGAGATCCGGATCGACGGCGCTCATCGCTTTTTCGCAGGCGTCGAGAATATCCGGGCGATATTTTTCCAGTTCTTCGAGATAGCGTCCGGCGCGGAACAGGAACATACCGCTGTTCCAGTAATATTCGCCGCTTGCCACATAGGCCTGGGCGGTTTCCAGATTCGGTTTTTCGACAAACTGCGCCACTTCAAAGGCCACCGCATCCTGCTCACCCGCCGACACTTCACCGCGACGAATATAGCCATATCCGGTTTCAGGTAGATCCGGCACAATGCCGAAGGTCACCAGCTTGCCCGCTTCGGCATACGGCATGGCATTACGCACGGCGGCACGGAACGCGTCTTCATCGGCAATCACATGATCCGCCGCCAGCACCAGCATTAATGGGTCGTTCTCCGGGCTATGACGTTTTGCCGCCAGCGCCGCCAGCGCAATGGCCGGTGCAGTGTTACGCCCTGCCGGTTCGAGAATAATGTTCTCGGTGAGTTTGTTCAGTTGACGCAGCTGTTCCGCGACAATAAAGCGGTGCTGCTCATTGCAAATCACCACCGGGCTTTCGCACTCCACGCCGTTCAGGCGGCAGATGGTGGTTTGCAGCATGGTGAGATCGCCTTTCAGGCATAAAAACTGCTTGGGGTAAAGTACGCGGGAAAGCGGCCATAAGCGGCTACCGGAGCCACCTGCCATCACAACTGGATAGAGTTTCGACTGCGCCATAATTATCCCCGAATATCATTTATAAATTGACGTAACACGTTCTCTTTATCGAGCGTGCGTTCGGCATATTCACGTGCCACCGTGTTGTGTTTGGGCAGCAGGAGCGCCTGACGGATCCCCGCCACCAGCGCCTCGACCGATTCCGGCTCTACGCAAACCGCAATGCCCGGAAAGGTTTCGCAAAGCTGCCCCAGTTCTGTGTGGGCTTCTGCGGTAATCACCGCGTTACCGCCTACTGCCAGAATATTGGTCAGTTTCGACGGTAATACGGCATCTGCCGCGCCGCGTTTTTGCACTACCAGATGGCAATCGCCCATCTTCAGCAGTGCGGGTAAAGCGTCATACGATTGCAGCGGAAAAAATTGCATGTTGCGCAGTCCACGCTGCTGCGCCATTTTTTCCAGCCGCGCTTTGCCGCCGCCCTGCCCGACAATGGCAAAAATAAGCGGTTCATCGCGCAGGCGATCGGCAGCTTCAATAACGTTTTCCAGCCCCTGCTTTTCACCAATATTGCCGGAGTAAAGAATGATTTTTTTGTTATCCGGCAGGCCAAGCTGGTTACGAAGGGCGTCAACATCGGCGTCTGCAACATGTTGAAAACGGGCGATTTCCGACCAGTTGGGGAAGAAGATGACGTTTTCCGCCGCCACGCCTTTTTCGATAGCTTTATTCATCATCGAGCGCGAAATCGTGGAGACGTTATCGACGTTATGCAGTCCGCTACGTTCGAACGCCGTCGCCAGCTGTGCCACTTTGCCGCCTTTACTTTTTCCGGCAAGGCCCAGCCCCAGCATGGCGTCCACTTCGTAATCCTGAATATGTAGCACCGTGCGCGCACCAGACAGTTTCGCAAGCAGGCGCATTCCCGGCGTGCAAAACAGCGTTGGCACCACGCCGATAATGCGATCCGGCTTCCAGCGACGTTGCGCCATCAGCGGAAAGAAACTGCTGGCGGCAAAACTGCCGAGATGCAACAGGCGTTTCAGGGTGCTCGGCTGTTTTGGTACGTACAGCGGGCAGCGCCACACCGTGGCGGCCCCCTCTTCTCGTTTGTACCGCCAGGCGGAATAGTTCTCGCCCACCTGCCATTGCGGGTAGTAAGGCGGTGCGGTAATAACCCGCACCTCATGACCTTGTGCCGCCAGCCATTCCACCATCTCGCCGGTGTACTTGCCGATGCCGGTTAACTCCGGCGAGTAGTTAATGCCGTAGACCAGTATTTTCATAATCCGGGTACTCCGGCACGCTTCTCAGCGAGAAAATAGGCGCGGCTGTTAGCGTGAACATTGTCACTGGCGAGCAACGCGTCCGGCGTCAGCCAGCGGTAATCGTCATGCTGCTCATCCGGCAGTAACAGCTCTTCTTCCGCTACTCTGATGCGAAAACCGAGCACCACATAGTGAGTGGTAAAATCCGAGCCGGAGAAGTTATCGTCATAAAAGTGCTGCCAGACACCGTAAAACTGGCCTGCTGTTATCGGCAGACGCAACCCCAGTTCCGCAAGCGTCAGCCGCTCAAATGCGGCTTCCAGCGTTTCGTCTTTCTGCACGCGCCCTCCCGGCACAAACCAGTAACCCTGCGCCGGGCGGTTGGTTCTTTTGCCAAGCAGAAACTCGCCGCGACTGTTCTCGACAATAAAGTCGAGAGAGACAAGCGGTGTGGAGCGCACTACCGTGGCAAAGTCTTCCTGACGTAAAAACATCATTACCCCCGAAAGCGGTCTTGATTCTCAAGGAACCACTGGTAAGTGCTGGCAAGCCCCGCTTCCAGTGAGATTTCGTGATACCAGCCAAGCTGATGCAGGCGCGTCACATCCAGCAGTTTGCGCGGCGTACCATCCGGTTTACTGGCATCAAAAACCACCCGACCTTTGTAACCCACCACTTTGGCGATGGTTTGCGCCAGCTCGCGGATAGTGCAGTCAACGCCCGTGCCGACGTTAATGTGCGACAGCATCGGTTGGGTGTTCTCCAGCCAGACTTCGTGCGCCAGCTCCATCACATGAATGCTCGCCGCCGCCATATCATCGACGTGCAGAAATTCGCGCATCGGTGTACCGCTGCCCCACACCACCACGTCCGGTGCATTCTGTGCCGTCGCCTCGTGGAAGCGACGCAGCAATGCAGGGATCACATGCGAATTACTCGGGTGGAAGTTGTCATGCGGGCCATACAGGTTGGTCGGCATGACCGAGCGGTAATCGCGTCCATACTGGCGGTTGTAAGATTCGCACAGTTTGATCCCGGCGATTTTGGCAATAGCATAAGGCTCGTTAGTCGGCTCCAGCGTACCCTGCAATAACTCGCTTTCTGCCATCGGCTGTTTTGCCAGTTTCGGGTAGATACAGGACGATCCGAGAAACAGCAGTTTGTTCACGTCGTTCTGATGCGCGGCGTGAATGATGTTGCTCTCAATCATCATGTTCTGATAGATGAAATCCGCCGGATACGTGTTGTTGGCAACAATGCCGCCCACTTTCGCCGCCGCCAGATAGACCTGGTCAATACGTTCGCTGGCAAAGAAATCATGCACGGCGCGGCTGTCCAGCAGGTTCAGTTCATCGCGGGTGCGTAATACCAGCTCTACATCACCGCGCTGTTCGAGCTGCCGCCTGATGGCGGAACCGACCATCCCGCGATGGCCAGCAATAAAAATGCGTTGTTTACTCATGCTTATGACTCCAGCGCGATCGCCACGTCGTAGCCGTGAGATTTCAGCAGAGAGTGTTTTTTCGCCGCTTCGAGGTCATTAGCCACCATTTCAGACACCATCTCTCTGAGGGTGATTTCCGGTTTCCAGCCCAGTTTTTCGTGCGCTTTGGTCGGGTCGCCGAGCAGTGTTTCTACTTCAGCAGGACGGAAGTAGCGCGGGTCAACGGCGATAATCACATCACCCGGTTTAACGCCTGGTGCATCATGCCCGGTGACGGAAACCACAATGCCCTTCTCTTCAACGCCCGTGCCTTCAAAGCGCAGTTTGATGCCCAGCTGTGCCGCCGCCATTTCCACGAACTGACGTACGGAGTACTGAACGCCGGTGGCAATAACGAAATCTTCCGGTTGTTCCTGTTGCAGCATCATCCACTGCATTTTTACGTAGTCTTTGGCGTGGCCCCAGTCACGCAGGGAATCCATATTGCCGAGATACAGGCACGACTCCAGCCCCTGGGCGATATTGGCGATTGCGCGGGTGATTTTGCGGGTAACGAAGGTTTCGCCACGGCGCGGGGATTCATGGTTGAAGAGAATACCGTTGCAGGCGTACATGCCGTAGGATTCGCGGTAGTTAACGGTGATCCAGTAGGCGTACAGTTTGGCGACCGCATACGGAGATCGCGGGTAGAACGGCGTGGTTTCTTTCTGCGGAATTTCCTGCACCAGACCGTACAGTTCAGAGGTGGAAGCCTGATAGAAACGGGTTTTCTTTTCCAGACCGAGGAAGCGGATCGCCTCGAGCAGGCGCAGCGTACCCATCGCATCAACGTCTGCGGTATATTCCGGTGACTCAAAAGAAACCGCAACGTGGCTCATTGCCCCCAGGTTGTACACTTCATCCGGCTGCACTTCACGCAAAATGCGCGTCAGGTTGGAGGTATCACTCAGGTCGCCATAATGCAGATGGAATTTCGGGTTGCAGGTGTGCGGATCCTGATAAATGTGATCCACGCGCTCGGTGTTGAATGACGATGCACGACGCTTAATACCATGCACCTCGTAACCTTTTTCCAGCAGAAACTCTGCCAGGTAAGAACCGTCTTGTCCGGTTACACCGGTGATGAGAGCGACTTTTGACATGTCTTATTCCTCTGTATTTTTTGAATTTATTCAGTTTCAACGCGTTCGCGTATCACCACTGCGGGATTCCCCCGGCAAACCACATTTGCCGGAAGCGATTTAAAAACACTGCTTCGCGCACCCACGACGGTGCCGTCGCCGATCGTGACGCCAGGGGCAACAAAGACATCGGTTGCCAGCCAGCATTTCTCGCCAATCACAACAGGCGTGGCGTTAATGGTGAAATGTTGACTTGCATGGTCGTGGCTCCCGGTGCATAAATAACTTTTTTGCGATATCACCGAATGTGCGCCAATGGTTATTTCACCGAGGGTATATAAATTGACGTCATCGCCGACCCACGCGTAATCACCTAACGTTAATTTCCACGGATAGGTAATTTTTACTGACGGACGAATAACTACGTTTTTTCCTATTTTTGCGCCGAATAAACGTAATAAAAATGCCCGCCAGCGATACAATACTTGTGGAGACCAGGAAAATATTGTTGCCTGTACCGCCCACCATAATTGCACTTTAATAGCATTGCTGCCCCGGAACCCTTTCGGCACCGAGAACCCACTTAAATCCTGCATCGTTTTCCCTTATATTCAGCTTTTGTTATATAAGGCTTTCGTCTTTGAGGTAGTACGCTGGCGTAAATGCCAGGATAATTCTGCCCAGAAGCCAGGCACATGTAATATCTGCCGTTGGACTTTTTTGGCGTCAGCACATAATTCCATATTATTGGTGGTTGATACCCCACCCATAGAAAATTCAGACACCAGGCCATTGAGTTTTCTAAATGCATAACCAGCTTTATACATTTTGGCTGCCAGAGCGTAATCGGAAGAAACTTTATATTCCAGGTCATAACGCCATTTTTTCAAGCCGGATACCGGAAAAAATATCGCCTGATGACTGGCGGGCAGGCTGTGATAAATATACCAGCCCGGTTTGGCGCTACGTTTAATTTTATGCCCGTCGCCAAAATCCAGCAGCGCATCGCCGGTGATCATCATGTTATCTTTTTGCACTTTTAACTTACGGACAAAATTTGCGGCATCCTGATGAAAAATATCGCCTGAATTGAGAAACAGCGCGAACTTGCCTTGCGCCATTTCAATACCTTTGTTCATGGCGTCGTAGATACCGTTATCTGGTTCGCTGACAAAGCGTAGGTTATAGATACCATTGAGATTTTCCAGATACTCACGGGTGCCGTCGTTGGAACCGCCATCAACAACAATCCATTCGAAGCTGATAACGTCCGCCTGCGCCAGATGCGCCAGCGAGGCATGTGTTTTGACTATCCCTGCGAGGTTACGAAACGCGACAGTGATTATGCTAAGCAACATGTTCTTATTCTTACCTCGTAATATTTAACGCTTTTCGCAAAATAAACGGACAGACGATTAAAAATGCATATTCCGGGCTAAATATCGAACCGGTAAAAAACAGCGATACCGGAGTAAAAAGATATAATTGCACGCGAAAATTGCGGTTATCACCAAAAGCGTTGATCATCATTTTTATCACTTTCCCCATGTACCACAGTGATAAAAGCACCGCGAACCAGGAAAAATAAATAATCAGCAGATACAAACCATTGTCTATGGTTTTTCCGACATCCGCACCGTTAAATATTCCGAATGATGCGACATATTCATAAAGTGAGCCAAATCTGACTACACCGTCAATATGGGTTAAAGAATAACCGACCATCACCAGCGGACCGACAATACGATAATACGATGACGATCCTTCTGTACCTAAATCGCCCAGACGGGTGGAAATATAAGGGAACGCGATTACCACACCAACCAGGAATACAGCCAGAGAAATCAATGCTAACGGTAACTTTTTCTTAATCGCCTCTTTATTCAGATATTGAAATGCCCACTCCAGCAAATAAAAAAGGATAAAGGTCATAACCCCTGAAAACGATCCGGATAATATTATCCCTGCGAGAATCATAGCATCGGTTTTAGGCGTTTTGATACCAAACTGTTTGATGCTGAGCCAAATTGAGATTAATGCCAGAGCGAAAAATGCCGGTTCGAAATAAAGTGCTGTCGTGCGCTTGCCGCCGAATTTAATGAAATTCAGCACATAGCTGTTGCTGTAAATCAGATATTTCGAAATCGACTCCATAATACTGCTACCGCCGGTGAGGATAATTTGCGCCATCTCCACCGCCGCCAGCACCACCACCAACCCTACCACCAGATAAAAGAAACGTAATATCTTGCGATGGTTGTGTGGCGAAATCGTTTTAAAGCGAATACTCCACACCATGCCAATAATGATCACAATATAGACAAACAGCATGGTTGAAGTGACGTATTTACTGGCATCCAGCGACTGACCAAACAGGTAGTTAAACGCCGTGAGCCCCGCGCCAATCCCTAAGGCAATCATCAATTTTTTAACGCTGATGCGCTCTAAAAACAGCAGTAACAAGACAGGTAAAAAAGTGACGATGGTGATGGGGAAACTTTCGCCAAGCTGGGCGATTTTGACGTTAACCAGCAGGTAGATCAGCGGCAGCAGCAGGTAGCTACAGATTCTGATAGAAGTTGACATACTCCTCCAGCATCTGTTGTCCACTGTAGGCGGCGCGGCTGCGCTGGCTGAATTCAGCCAGCGTGGTACCAAATATCGCCTGTGCGATTTCCGGTTTGCTTAACTGCACCAGTTGCAGCACCTCTTCTTCGCTGACGGTTTTACCACCGGATTTTTGCAGCACTTCCCGCGCCGCATCGCTATGGGTGGCGATCACCGGCACGCCAATCGATAACGCCTCACACAAAATCAGCGGGTAGTTATCGACGCGAGAACTGAACACCAGCGCATCCATCTGATTGAGCACGCTCATTAACTTGCGCTTGTCAGTTTCAAAGCCGTGATTAACAACGTTACCAGCGGTGAACGGCGAGAACTTACCGAAAGTATGCAGTTCGATTTTGTCGCTCAGCGCCATCATCTCGCGCACCAGTTGCTGGTTAGTTTTGCCGTCGTAACGCAGATCATGCGCCACCACTGCGATTTTCGGCTTGCCCTGGGTTTCGCGCACCGGAGGCAGATCCGCCAGAATCGCTTCGGTTGCCATATCAATGCCATTATTGATAATCCGGCAACGCCCTGGACCGTACAGACTATTGAAAGCATCAGCCACATGCTGGCTGGGAGAAATAAACTGACAGCCCAGCGCCAGCATCTCGCGAAATAACTGCCGTTTGCCCGCCACCAGTTGGTGTGCGCGATCAATCTTCACCGGCGGATAATTATTTAAGGTCGGGCATTTCTGGCAGCCCGTTTTCCAGCCTTCGCAACCGTCGGTAAAGGCGCAGCGTCCGGTAACGCTCCAGTGGTCGTGCAGTGTCCAGACCAGAGTGACATCCGGTTTATGGTTTTTCACTTTTTCACAAAAGCGCACCACGCTCTTAAGATTCAACCAGTAGCTGTGCAGCACATGAAAATGCAGAACCACCGGGCCCGGTGTGCGAGTAATGGTGCGATATAACTCATTGAAATTGCCGAACAGATCGCGATTAAGCAGACGAAACAACGCAATGTTCGCCATCGCGGTCATCCGCGGCGTATGTTTGATGACCTGCGGATAGTTTTGATGGCTGACGCTCTCTTTGCCGCCTTTGCCGTAGCCGTAGACAAAATGTGACGCCAGCCCCTGTTGCAGCGCACGCTGGTGGAGATCTAACGCCACACCTGCGGCCCCGCCTTCCGCCAGTCGCACATTAAATTGCAGAATATTCATTTAATTACCTTCACTCGCGCTTTTTCTCCCACCACCAGCGCGTTGTCCGGGACAGAGTCGAGCACCACGCTGCCCGCGCCCACGGTGACGTTGTTACCAAGCGTGATATCACCAAGAATAATGACGTTGGCACCGAGTTCGACGCCGTTGCCAATGTGTGGACATGCCATGTTATCGGCACCACGATTGCCGATAGTGACGCCGTGGCGAATGGTGAAATCATCCCCCGCTACCACGTTTTTATTGATCACTACGGCGTAACCGTGATGGATAGTAAAGCGGCGGCCAATGGTCGCGGCGGCCTGGATTTCATAACCGAAAAAGCATTCGGTGATAATGCGATACAGCACCAGCAGCGGGGCCGCCCACAGATTGTTGAGGACGTTCTTTTTGCGCCACACCGAACAAAAATGAGCGGCGCGATAGGCAAGAACCATGCAGCACGGGCGTAAACTCCAGCTGTTGGCACGCAGATCTTCCAGCATCTTTAGCGCCCCCGAATACCATCAGCCAGACGTTTGCCGTTACGTACCGACAGCAGCGTCAACAAGGTGCGCCAGGTCATGCGTTTATTGCGGATCTGGTAGAGGGTAAAGAGCTGATATTTTTTGCTGGCGCGGTCGAATTTGTCTTTGTGCTTGCGGTAAAAGTGGAAGTATCCGGAGAATTTTTTCGGTGACGAGGTGATCTGCATTTCGCCGTGATTGATATGCAGGATCTGCGTCGCCTCTTCCACTTTCCACGGTTCGCCGTACTCCACCACCATCCGCAGGAAGATGTCGTAATCCTGTGCCGCTTTCAGTTTGGTATCGAACAAGCACTCTTTGAAACGCCACGCCCAGGTAAAGACCTGATTGCCAATGATATTGCGTTTGTAGAACAGGCGGCGTGAATACGGCGATTTGGGATACAGCGGCAAGCTTGCCGGTTGGGAATAGACTTCGCCCTGGCAAACGTAGTCGTTAGCGTACAAAAAGGCGTGAGTGACCAGTTGCTGTTTATGGGCGAGGAAGACGCTCAGGCGGTTGGGTGTCCATTCATCATCATCATCGATCCCGGTGATGTATTCCCCTTGCGCCAGCATAATCGCCTGGTTACGTACCGCGCACGCCCCGCTGTTAATGTCGTTGTGAATGTAAGTGATACGCGGATCGTTGAGGGCGGTGACGTACTGTTGTAGTTGTTCCCAGGAGGTGGAGCAATCATCCACGATAATCATCTCCCAGTTGTTGTAGTCCTGGCGCAGGACCGATTTTATCGCCCGAATCGCCAGTTGTTGGCGGTTCCAGGTCGGCATATAGATTGAGATCAGCGGATTGTCTTTCATAGGTTGTTCTCCCGGAGTGTCGAGATGTTCTGCCGGTTTATAAGCTTGTTTACGGGTTCTGTTGCCGGATGCGGCGTGAACGTAGGTCGGATAAGATGCGTCAGCATCGCATCCGACAACGGATCTCGTTATTTCGCATCCGACTTATATTCGTATTCGTAATAGCCATAATCCTGATACGCGCTGGCGCGGCGGAAGATGGAGTTCAGAATCACCCCTTTCACCGGAATACCGTTTTGCTCAAAGCGGCTCAGACTGGTTTCCACTTCTTTCAATGTGTTGACCGCATAACGCGCCACCATTAACGTGGTTCCGACATGACGACCAACAATTGCCGCATCGGTCACTGCCAGAATCGGCGGCGTATCAATCAACACCAGGTCGTAGTTTTTACTCGCCCAGTTCACCAGTTCGGCAAAGCGTTCGCTCATCAACAGTTCAGAAGGATTTGGCGGCACCTGACCGCGCGGGATCAGATCAAATTTGGCAATAGAGGTCGGTTTAGCAGCGGTAGTAATATCGCCCTGACCAATCAAAATTTCCGACAGGCCATTGACGTTATTGGTGCCCAACAGCTCGTGGGTGTAGCCTTTGCGCATATCGCAGTCGATCAACAACACCCGTTTATTGGTCTGACTGATCACCGCCGCCAGGTTAGCGCAGACAAAGGTTTTACCGATTGACGGGCTAACCCCGGTCATCATCAACACATTGTTCTGCGCCTGCATCATCGCGAAGTGCAGACTGGTACGCAGACTGCGGATGGCTTCAATCGCCAGATCGGTTGGATTCCCCACTGCCAGTAGCTGGCTTTGTTTATGGCGTTTAACCCCTTTGATGGTTTTAACGCTATCGCGCGCTTTCTGCCATTCCGACAGCGGGATGCTGGCATAGACGCTGATGCCATGTTCTTCCAGCACCTGCGGGCTTTCGATGCCGCGATTAAACAACGAGCGCAGCAGCACACCCACGATAGAGAGCATCAGGCCAAGGATAATCGCGCCGAGGATAATCAGCCCTTTCTTCGGTTTTAGCACGCCAGGCTGGGTGATTGCCGGGTCAACAATGCGCACATCGCCGACGGTGCTGGCTTCGGTGATTTTCAGCTCCTGCTCTTTATTCAGCAGTTGCATATAGACCTGCTGACCAGACTCGACATCGCGGGTCAGACGGACAATTTCCTGCTGGGTTTTCGGCATCGCCGTTACGCGACCGTTAAGTTTGGCTTTTTCGTCTTCCAGCGCCTGCCGTTTCTCCAGCAGCGTGCGGTACGCCGGGTGAACTTTGGTGTACAGCTTGGAGATTTCCGCCTCTTTAAAGGTCAGTTCGTTCAACTGCGCGTCGATGTTCACCATTGAATCAAGCACCGCTTTCGCTTCCAGCGGCAGATCAACAGAATCTTTATCCTGACGGAAGGCATTCAGTTTGTTTTCGGCAACATCAAGGCGGCTACGTACTTCCGGTAACTGTTGCGCGAGGAAAGCGAGGCTTTTCGACGCTTCCGCCGATTTGCGCTCAATATTTTGTTCCTGATAGTTACGGGCGATGCTGTTAAGAATGTCGCGGATCTGTTCGCGATCTTCACCGGTATAAGTCAGGCTCAGTACGCCTGCGTCTTTGCCGTTCTCCGTTACCGTCAGGCTGTTTTGCAGTTGGTTGATCATCCCCAGCGTGGAGTATTTGGTGACGGTAAACTCACTGCCCGGGCTGGCGTGAATGGCTTCAACCATCAGCGTGACGCCTTCTTTTTTCAGCATCTGGCCCGCTTGCCCACGAGCGCTAAAGCCGCCATCGCTGCTCAGAGTGTAGTTTTTATCGTCCAGCACATTAAGCGTAAACACCTGATCCGCCATCTCTTTCGGGCGGTTAAAGGTGGTCACTTTTACCGTCTCGTTCTGGCGTCCCATCAGGCGATCCCAGCCCGCACCGAAAATCGGGAACGTGTTTTTGCTCACTGCAATATCGAGGTCGAGATCGTCCACCGTTTTACCAAGCACCAGACGCGAACGAATCAACTGGATCTCGGCGTCCGATGCTGGCGGTTTGTTGGCTAATGCCGAACCAATGTCCTGCACTAACGAATTGCCGCTGTTTTGCTCGATTTGTACCAGTGCGTCGGCACTATAAATCGGCGTGGCGAAGAAGGTGTAAACCACGGCACAGAGGGCAAATACGGCGGTGATGCCAATTACCCACCAGCGCGCTTCAATGACGGTGCCGACCAGGCGACCAATATCGATTTCATCACTGCCCGTTACCGGAGCGGCATGTTGTTTTACTTTTTCTGTCATTCTTATACCTGCTCTGCGTTCAATGCCTGCGCCCACTGGCGGGCAGACCGTTCAAGTAATGTGTACACCGCTGCAAACGTTTCCCGGCTTTTGCGATACGGATCGGGGATTTCACATTCGTTATCCCAGTGACCAAACAGCATCACTTTGCCGCGCATCTCAGGTGCCATCTCGCATAAGCGTTCGATATGGCGCTTTTCCATGGTCAAAATCAGGTCGTAGTTGCGACACAGGCGACGGCTGATTTGCCGTGCACAGTGACCTTCCAGAGACAGTTGATGTTCTGCGGCGACGCTGATAGCAGTAGGGTCAGCGCCCTTACCGACCAGCGCGCCGAGTCCAGCGGACTCCACTTTCAGCTCCGGGTGATAACGTTGCAGTAAGCGTTCCGCCGTCGGGGAACGGCAAATATTGCCGACACAGACAACTAAGATGTTGTTAAACATGACGATTACCAGTTATGAATGTCGCTGGCTGTATCCGTCATGTAACGGACACCGCTAATAGTTGGCAGCAACTGATTGATCAGACGGTTCCAGCGGGATACCGGTGCGGTGGTGACATACACCACGTCATAAGGTTGCAGGCGGAATTCTGTCGCCATCACCAGCGACGTGGCATCGGACATATCCAGCTGGTAGATATTGGCAATCTTGCCGTTACGCCCGCCCTCGCCTTTCAACGGACGAATGACAAAGATGCCGCTGGCGTTGGAGGTGGTCATGTCGATACCTTCAGCATTACCCAGGGCTTCAGTCAGGGTCATGCCGCTAAAGTCCATTTTCAGGGTGCTCTGTTTCTTCACTTCACCCATCACAAACACTTTCAGATCATCATTACGCGGCACGTAGAGAATATCGCCGGGGTAAAGCAGTCGGTTCTGATTGAGGTCGCCGTTTTGCATCAGCGCCTGCAAAGAAATGCGCTCTTCACGACCATTGTGTGTTAGCACCACGTTGCGCCAGTCAGCGGTGTCGGTCAGGCCACCTGCGGCGTTGATGGCATCAAGAATGGTCAGTGGTACGTTGGTGATGGCCTGTTGACCGGATTTATTCACCTGACCTGAGATATACGCTTTTTGCGAGCGGAAGGCGGCGATATTAACGTCCACCTGCGGGTCAGCGATGTACGTCGCTAAGCGCCCGGTAATATCACTGCGGATTTCAGCGAGCGTTTTCCCCACCACGTGAACTTTGCCGATATACGGGTAGAACATGGTGCCGTCAGGCTGTACCCAGTTGCCGGTGTCGCTGGAGCTGCGGTACTGACCGGCTGGTGTGGTGAGTTCCGGGTGATCCCAGACGGTGACATTAAGAACGTCCCCCGGCCCGACGCGATACTGGTAATTCGCGATCTCGCTTTCCAGCGTCATATTGGGGCGCGCTACGTTGGGGCGTGGGCGTAATTGATCAATCAGGCGCGGGGTCAGCGGATAAACATTCACCATTTTGTCGAGATCGAAATCAGCGTCCTGCTGTTTGATGACGTCTTTCCCCATCGTCGACATATTGCTGCCCGGAAGTACTGTGCAACCGCTTATCAAGGTTACTGACACCAATAATGGCATCAATTTCATTTTGGATTTCATCATTGTTTATTTATCACTTTGGCAGAGTAATTATCCTGTGCACTATTAATAGCAATGTCGCCATGCACATTTACCTTGCAGTTAATTGAATAAAAATTTAACTGGCATCAGTCCTAAAAAAATTGATTTCATCCGCAGGCTATTGACAGAATAATTCAGACTGGTCTTTCAGGCATCCAGACACGCTACCGCCCCTGGCTTTTTAGCTACCAATACACTGATTTAGCTTAATTTTTCAAACCTTCTCTGCATACAGTCGTTGATGAGAAAGGGTTATTGCGGAAATTAATTTCCGAATATAAGGTGACATTATGGCAATTGAATATTGGCTCTCCAATAATGCAGGAGGAAGTGTTACAGCTAACGGAATAGCAGGCAAGGTAACAATTCGGCAATTGGCTATTTTTAAGAATTATATTAAGTGTCATTCAATATGGTTTTTAGGAGTTTCTTTAGGTTGACAATATTTAATATAGCGTCTCCACATGCGATATTTCTTAAATAACGTTTTATTATTACCACTTATAATTCGGGGATAATGTGAGGTTATAACCCTCAAATAATATGAGATAAATAGTGCTGTAACATTGCATTTTTGCCCCGATTTATCCATGATCGAATTGTGACATTTGTCATACAACGAATAGGTTTTGTACTTACTATGGAATGGATTGCCGATCCGTCTATCTGGGCCGGGTTAATCACGCTGATTGTGATCGAACTGGTCCTCGGCATTGATAACCTGGTCTTTATTGCCATCCTCGCCGAAAAACTACCGCCGAAGCAGCGCGACCGCGCACGGGTTACCGGGCTGCTGCTGGCGATGTTAATGCGCCTGTTACTGCTGGCGTCAATCTCCTGGCTGGTCACCCTGACTCAACCGCTGTTCAGCTTCCGCTCGTTTACCTTTAGCGCCCGCGATTTAATCATGCTGTTTGGTGGTTTCTTCCTGCTGTTCAAAGCCACGATGGAGCTGAACGAACGGCTGGAAGGGAAAGACAGCAATAACCCCACGCAACGCAAAGGTGCGAAGTTCTGGGGGGTGGTGACACAAATTGTGGTACTGGACGCCATCTTCTCACTCGACTCGGTGATTACCGCCGTCGGGATGGTCGACCATTTACTGGTCATGATGGCCGCCGTGGTTATCGCTATCAGCCTGATGTTGATGGCAAGCAAGCCGTTAACGCAATTTGTTAACAGTCACCCGACGATCGTTATTCTCTGCTTAAGTTTCCTGTTGATGATTGGCTTTAGCCTGGTGGCAGAAGGTTTCGGCTTCGTCATTCCGAAAGGCTACCTGTACGCTGCTATTGGTTTCTCGGTGATGATCGAGGCACTCAATCAGTTGGCTATCTTTAACCGGCGACGTTTTCTCTCCGCTAACCAGACGCTGCGCCAGCGGACTACCGAAGCGGTAATGCGCCTGCTTAGCGGGCAAAAAGAAGATGCGGAACTGGACGCCGAAACCGCGTCCATGCTGGTGGATCATGGTAACCAGCAGATCTTTAATCCGCAGGAACGGCGGATGATTGAGCGGGTACTTAATCTTAACCAGCGTACTGTCAGCAGCATTATGACGTCGCGCCACGATATTGAGCATATCGATCTCAACGCGCCGGAAGAAGAAATCCGCCAGTTGCTGGAGCGAAATCAGCACACGCGACTGGTGGTTACTGATGGCGATGACGCGGAAGATTTGCTCGGTGTTGTTCACGTTATCGACCTGTTACAACAGTCACTGCGCGGCGAACCGCTCAACCTGCGGGTGTTGATTCGCCAGCCGCTGGTGTTCCCGGAAACCTTGCCGTTGTTACCTGCCCTGGAGCAGTTCCGTAATGCCCGCACACACTTTGCTTTTGTAGTGGATGAGTTTGGCTCGGTGGAAGGGATTGTGACATTAAGTGACGTCACAGAAACCATTGCCGGTAACTTACCGAATGAAGTGGAAGAGATCGACGCCCGCCATGATATTCAGAAGAATGCCGACGGTTCCTGGACGGCGAATGGTCATATGCCGCTGGAAGATCTGGTGCAATATGTGCCGCTGCCGCTGGATGAAAAACGTGAATATCACACCATTGCCGGGCTATTGATGGAATATTTGCAGCGTATTCCAAAACCTGGCGAAGAAGTTCAGGTGGGGGATTATTTGCTTAAAACGTTGCAGGTGGAAAGCCATCGCGTGCAGAAGGTGCAAATTATTCCGCTACGTAAGGATGGCGAGATGGAGTACGAAGTGTGATAAAACATCAAATGCGCAGGTTCAAACTGCGCATTTGATTTATACAAAATTTAGTATAATCTAAGAATGGAGTAATGAGAAAAAAGCTGGCTTTTCTTGATACCAGTCTTGACGATTTACGCGCATTTCCAGAATCGTCTCGACAGGAAATTGGCTATCAACTCGACAGGATCCAACAAGGGTTAAACCCATACGACTGGAAACCTTTTTCAACTATCGGCCCTGGTCTGCGAGAGATTCGTACTCGCGATGCTGATGGGATCTATCGCGTCATGTATATCGCAAAATTTGAAGAAGCGGTTTACGTATTGCATTGTTTTCAAAAGAAAACACAGACTACCAGTCAATCGGATGTTGATTTAGCCAAACGACGCTATAAAGAACTTGTTCAGGAGCGGAAAAATGAAAATTGAAACCTTTGATAGTGTGTGGGATGCGGTGAGTGACACCCCTGAACAAGCGGAAAATATGCGGATCCGTGCCGAACTTGTAACGATCATTAATAACTGGATTGAACAACAAGGGTTTAGCCAGGCTCAGGCAGCGTCTGCTTTAGGGGTCACTCAACCTCGCATATCTGAACTTGCCAGAGGTAAGATCCAGATCTTTAGTATCGATAAATTGATCACCATGATGGCTCATGCAGGATTGCATATTCAACGTATTGAAATTCAATATCCACATGCTGCTTAGTGCTATAAATACAGATGGCGACAAATTGACGCCACCATCTGCATAACTTGTCTTACATCTTCTCCAGCAACTTCTTCACATCTTTGCCATTGCGGGAATCTTTATTCCGCTCGGCCCAGTCATTCAGGCGACGTTTCGCTTCGTCCTGTAGATGTTTGCGCAGTAACTGATCCACTTGCAGGCTGTAATTGAGTTGCTGCCAGTTGCCATAAACCCGCAGCGGTACTGGCGTTTCTTTGAGGAAATCAATCAGTTTACTTTCTCCGTTCCAGCCACCCACGACCCGAATATCAAACTGGGTGTCGCAGGTTTGATCTGCCAGATTCAACATGCCTTCCCCTGTCAGCGCCAGCACTGGCGATTGACCTTGCATGTCGTTTAACGTCACGACGCCATCCTTCAACGTCAAATCGGTGGTAAAGCGGTCAAGACGCGTTACGTTATCGAAGTTTTCAGCGGCCTTCACATCACCACCATTACGTTCTACCGCTTGCTGAATCATCTGCTGGAAGTTCATCCCTTCCATGCGCGTGTCGGTCATTTCGACATGTGCCTGTCCTTGCCAGTTATGGCGGAATGCGTCGGCATCTATGTCAGCACCGGAGAAATCACCAGCCAGTGACATCTTTCCGGTCAACGAAATCGGATAGTTAAACGCCTTCAGAATGGTACCAATCTCAACGTTTTCCAGCCGTGGCTGGAAGTTTATCCGCGGATTTATTGATGTCGCGTCCAGCGTGCCCGGCAGCGAAACCTGTCCACCGTTAAGCTTGCCCTGCAGTTGAGTAATTTCCAGCAAACCCGACTTGTTGGTCATTTGCGTGGCAACGTCTGTAAAATTCATTCCGCGCCAGCGCACGTTACTGGCCTGCAACAAAATATCAGCCGTAAAGCCATGCAATCCCTGATAGGCCGGTTCATCAATACGCGAAGAAATGACCGGGCGCGGCAACGTGGATTGGCTCTGCCCTTGCTGCGCGGCACCGTTTTCACCGTTCGCTGTTTCTTTAAGCGGGATGAGGTTGTCAAGATTCAGTTGCGGGAATTGCAGTCTCAGCTGCCATTCCGGTTTCTCTGTCAACGTGACCTGTGCTTGCCCGCTCAGCGTACTGTCATTGGCGGTCAAACTAATTTGGTTAAATGAAAGGCGTTTATGTGACTCCTGCCACTGGGCCTGGAAACTCCCCTGCCCCTGAATACCTTGTTTTGGTAAATCGGCACCCTGCAACTGCCAGTTAATTTGTTCAATAGCCGCCGTTAAATCATGCGGATAATCAGAAGCATCTACCGTACCGTTAAGGGATATCGTGAGGTCGCGCTGATCGCGATTAACCCGCCCGGAGAACTCAAATGAGCCACGATGTTGGGGATCTTGTTCCATTTGCAGGCGGATATTGCGGATTGTCACCTGCTCGTCATCTTCATGCTGGAACACCAGCACGCTGTCCGCCATCTTAAGACTGGATATATCAAACGACCATCCGCGATCGTCTGACAGATCCGGCAAGGTATTGTCGCGCGGTGCAACCGGAGCGTCTTCACTGCGCACCGCTTCCGTCTGCGGCGTCAGTTGGATCACAGCCCCTTTTAGCATCACCTGCTTAACGCTCAGTTGATGGCTCAGTAGTGGTAAAAGCGCCACGTCCAGACGCATGTTGTCTGCGCGAACCAGTGGCTGGCTCGCGCCCTGGGCAGTGAGAGACATTCGCCCGGAGAGGATACTAAGCTGCGGCCAGACGTGCCAACGCAGTGGCCCGTCGAGCTGCAATTGATAACCGCTACGTGCAGCAACTTGCTTGACCATATAGTCGCGGAAATCATTCGGATTCACCAGCAACACTAACGCAGATAACCCGGCCACCAGCACGACCAGGAGTATCATCAGCGTCGTCAGAAATCGTCTCATGGTATCCTCAATGGGCCTGAATTAGTCTTTATCGATTCGGCTGGCTACCGCGCCCTGCTGGTTGCGATATTTCGCATCTTCACGGCGATTGTAAGGTCGCGCCGCCGGGCCGGAAAGCGGCTCAAAGCTCAGCGCACCAATTAACATGCCCGGACGCAGCGCCAGCAGCAGCTTACCGGAGTTGTAGAACTCCAGCACAATGCAGCCAGACCAGCCCGGATCGATGCGGTGCGCGGTGACGTGCACCATCAGCCCCAGACGCGCCAGTGAAGAACGCCCGTCCAGCCAGCCCACCAGATCGGCTGGCAGCGTCACCGACTCCAGCGTCACCGCCAACGCCAGCTCTCCTGGGTGAAGATAGAACGCCTCGCTTTCATCGAGAACGATCTCATCGCTCATCACGCGGTCAAGCGCGGCGCTCACTTCATCTTTGGGACCGCTCAGATCGATAAACGCTGCCGTGTGACCACGGAAGGTACGAAATTTATTGCCCAGGCGCACATCCACCGTCGCGCCGTTAATACGCTCCACTGGCGGACGTGGGTTGATCGACAAACGGCCTTCATCAAGCCAGGCTTCAATATCTCGGTCACACAGACGCATGGCATTTTCTCCTTTCGCGCATCACTCCCTTAACGACAATTACGTCAAGGGTATACCAGGTTATCACTGAACGGTACACAATTTATCAAGCTTATTCAAAGAACTGACTTATTTTCGCTTTCAATATATCGATGGCGATGCGGTTTTTCCCGCCGCGCGGCACGATAATGTCCGCATATTGTTTAGAAGGCTCAATGAATTGCAGGAACATCGGGCGCACGGTTTTTTGATATTGCGCCATCACTGAATCCATTGAACGCCCACGCTCGTTAACGTCACGCTTGATGCGGCGCATCAGGCAGATATCCAGCGGGGTATCAACGAAAATGGAGAAGTTAAGTTCGTCACGCAAACGCGCATCTGTCAGCAACAAAATGCCTTCGAGAATGATGACCTTCTTCGGCTCAACCGTCACCGTTTCTTTCATACGCGTATGTTCAACATAGCTGTAAACCGGCAGGTCAATTGCCGAGCCGCGTTTCAACGCTTGTAAATGCTCAAGCAGCAGGCTGTGATCCATCGCGCTGGGATGGTCGTAGTTGGTCTTAACGCGTTCTTCCATCGACAGATGGCTTTGATCTTTGTAATAGCAGTCTTCGGGAATTACGCCGATGTGTTCATCACCGACTTGCTCACGTAATTCACGATAAAGGGTACTGGCAATAAGACTCTTGCCGGAAGCCGATGCGCCAGCGATACCGATAATGACGCACTGATGAGACTGATCAGTCATATATTTAGCGACCTGATTAACCTGGATGTTAGGAAGGGGGCGACGAAGCGCCAAACGCGGCAATTATAGGGATTTCATCCGCCTGATACCAGTCGAATAGCGTTGCCGCGCGCTCAGAGTTAATTGTTGACGAAGAATTCCCGGTGGCAAATTACGTTGATCAGTTTTATACAAGGTAAAAATTGTTATACGCAGTTGCGCAAATTATCCGCCTTTACGTCACTTTATGAGCAATTCGCATATAAAATGTAAAACTTTTGTACTAGCATAAACACAGAAACGAATACTGGCGACCTGGTCTTGCGGATAAAGCGGTAATGAGCAAACAATCACAGCATGTATTAATTGCCCTGCCCCACCCGCTGCTTCACCTGGTCAGTTTAGGTTTAGTCTCGTTTATCTTTACCCTTTTCTCGCTTGAGCTTTCGCAGTTTGGCACCCAACTCGCCCCACTGTGGTTCCCGACGTCCATCATGATGGTGGCGTTTTATCGCCATGCCGGGCGCATGTGGCCGGGGATTGCGCTGAGCTGCTCGCTGGGAAATATCGCCGCATCCATCCTGCTTTTTTCCACCAGCTCGCTGAACATGACCTGGACGACCATCAATATTGTTGAAGCCGTGGTCGGGGCAGTGCTACTGCGTAAATTGCTGCCGTGGTATAACCCATTGCAAAATCTGGCTGACTGGCTGCGTCTGGCACTCGGCAGCGCCATTGTTCCACCTCTGTTAGGGGGTGTTCTGGTTATCCTGCTGACGCCCGGAGACGATCCTCTCAGGGCATTTTTGATATGGGTACTGTCAGAATCCATCGGCGCACTGGCACTGGTGCCACTGGGATTGTTATTTAAACCACACTATCTGCTGCGCCATCGCAACCCACGGTTGCTTTTTGAGTCGCTGCTCACGTTAGCCATCACACTGACGTTAAGCTGGCTTTCGATGCTGTATCTGCCGTGGCCTTTTACTTTCATTATTGTGCTGTTGATGTGGAGCGCCGTGCGCCTGCCACGAATGGAAGCCTTTTTGATCTTCCTTACCACGGTGATGATGGTGTCACTGATGATGGCCGCGGATCCCTCCCTGCTTGCTACGCCGCGTACATACCTGATGAGCCATATGCCGTGGCTACCGTTTTTGCTGATCCTGCTGCCCGCCAACATCATGACCATGGTGATGTATGCCTTTCGTGCGGAACGCAAACACATTTCCGAAAGCGAAACCCGTTTTCGTAACGCCATGGAATATTCCGCCATCGGCATGGCATTAGTGGGCACCGAGGGGCAATGGCTGCAATCCAACAAAGCACTCTGCCAGTTTCTCAGTTACAGTCAGGAAGAACTGCGCGGACTCACCTTTCAGCAACTGACCTGGCCGGAGGATCTCAATAAAGATCTCCAACAGGTTGAAAAGCTGATCAGCGGTGAAATAAACACCTATTCAATGGAAAAACGCTACTACAACCGCAATGGCGATGTTGTCTGGGCGTTGCTTGCCGTCTCACTGGTGCGCCACACGGATGGCACGCCGCTCTATTTTATCGCTCAGATTGAAGACATTAACGAGCTAAAACGCACCGAACAGGTGAATCAGCAACTGATGGAGCGCATCACGCTGGCTAACGAAGCGGGCGGGATTGGCATCTGGGAGTGGGAGCTTAAGCCGAATATTTTTAGCTGGGATAAGCGGATGTTCGAGCTGTATGAAATTCCTCCGCATATCAAACCGAACTGGCAGGTGTGGTACGAGTGCGTGCTGCCGGAAGATCGCCAGCACGCCGAAAAAGTGATTCGTGATTCGTTGCAATCACGCTCGCCCTTTAAACTGGAATTTCGCATTACCGTGAAAGACGGCATTCGCCATATCCGCGCCCTCGCTAACCGGGTACTGAATAAAGAAGGCGAAGTCGAACGCCTGCTCGGCATTAATATGGATATGACCGAAGTGAAACAGCTTAACGAGGCATTGTTTCAGGAAAAAGAGCGCCTGCACATAACGCTGGATTCCATCGGCGAAGCCGTGGTCTGTATTGATATGGCAATGAAAATTACCTTTATGAATCCGGTGGCGGAGAAGATGAGCGGCTGGACGCAGGAAGAAGCGTTAGGTGTTCCGCTCCTGACGGTGTTGCATATTACTTTTGGCGACAACGGACCATTAATGGAGAACATTTACAGTGCCGACACCTCACGTTCCGCGATTGAACAAGATGTGGTGTTGCACTGCCGAAGCGGCGGCAGCTACGACGTGCATTACAGTATTACGCCGTTAAGTACTCTGGACGGCAGCAATATTGGTTCGGTTCTGGTGATTCAGGACGTCACCGAATCGCGCAAAATGCTGCGTCAGCTGAGCTACAGCGCCTCCCATGATGCACTGACGCATCTCGCCAATCGCGCCAGTTTTGAGAAGCAACTACGCATCCTGCTGCAAACGGTAAACAGTACACATCAGCGACATGCACTGGTGTTTATCGATCTTGATCGCTTTAAAGCGGTGAATGACAGCGCCGGGCACGCCGCTGGCGACGCTTTACTGCGCGAACTGGCGTCATTGATGCTGAGTATGCTGCGCTCCAGCGACGTGCTGGCGCGACTCGGTGGCGATGAATTTGGTCTGCTGCTGCCAGATTGTAATGTCGAAAGTGCGTGTTTTATCGCTACACGCATTATCAGCGCCGTGAATGCCTATCACTTTATCTGGGAAGGACGTGTACATCGGGTAGGTGCCAGTGCAGGGATTACCTTGATTGATGACAACAATCATCAGGCGGCTGAAGTGATGTCGCAGGCTGATATCGCCTGTTATGCCTCCAAAAATGGTGGACGGGGCCGGGTGACGATTTACGAACCGCAGCAAGTTGCCGCACATAGCGAACGGGCGGCGATGTCGCTTGATGAACAGTGGCGGATGATTAAAGAGAATCAGTTGATGATGATCGCCCACGGTGTCGCTTCGCCGCGGATCCCGCAAGCGCGTAATTTGTGGCTGATTTCACTTAAGCTCTGGAGTTGCGAAGGCGAGATTATTGATGAACAAACATTTCGTCGTAGCTTCAGCGATCCGGCACTTAGCCATGCTCTTGACCGACGGGTATTCCACGATTTTTTCCAGCAGGCCGCAAAAGCGATTGCCAGTAAAGGCTTAAGCATCTCCCTCCCCCTTTCCGTTGCCGGTTTGAGTAGCGCCACGCTGGTGAATGAACTAATTGAGCTGCTGGAAAATAGCCCTCTACCACCACGGTTATTACATCTGATTATTCCGGCAGACGCGATTTTAGATCACGCAGAAAGCGTGCAAAAACTGCGGCTGGCGGGATGTCGGATCGTATTCAGTCAGGTGGGCCGCGATCTGCAAATCTTCAACTCGCTGAAAGCGAATATGGCAGATTACCTGCTACTTGATGGTGAGTTATGCGCCAACCTGCAGGGAAATTTGATAGATGAGATGCTGATTACGATCATTCAGGGGCACGCTCAGCTGCTCGGGATGAAGACCATCGCCGGGCCAGTAGTTTTACCCCTGGTGATGGATACGCTTTCTGGCATCAGCGTCGATCTGATTTATGGCGATGTGATTGCCGATGCCCAACCGCTGGATTTGCTGGTGAATAGCAGTTATTTCGCGATTAACTAAGGCGTGCTTCCCCATCGACTGATGCGGCGTATCAGGCCTCCAATTCGTCCGTTCCGTCTGGTTGCCAGCCTTCCGTATACCAGATATGCAACAGCGCATAAGAACGCCAGGGCTTCCAGCGTTCGGCATAACGGCGGATTTGTGCCGGTGTCATTCCCGGAAATCGCTGTTTAATCAGATAATCATCCGGCAGGAAAACATCTTTCACCTGCCAGCCGCGCAAGGCGAAATAATTCGCCGTCCAGCGCCCGATACCCGGAAAAGTTTGCAGCGTTTTCATCGCTTGTTCTACGTCGCTCGGTATTGTCATTGGTAAGGTGCCCTCCAGCGTCGCATTTGCCAGATGAATCAGCGCCTCCGCCCGTTTCAACGGCATACCTAACGCTTTTAATGCCTGCGGGTCGGCTGCAGCCAGCCGCTGAGGCGTGGGGAAGCAGACATAATCCGGAAAATCATCCAACCGTTCGCCATAAAGCTGTGCCACTCTGGCGGTCAATTTTGCCGCCATCGCCACGCTCACCAGTTGGCCTAAAATCGCCCGCACGCCCTGCTCAAAAGCATCAACACAACCAGGTAAACGCAATCCGGGCCGCGCCGCGCCTAACTTGCCCAACGCACCGTTAACAATCTGCGGGTTACATTGCAAATCAAACAGGCGGCTCATTTTCGCCAGACACTCAGCGGCAACAGGTTCTAAACCTGCACTTAAATTTATGTGCAGAGTATGGCTGGCTATATCCGGAATAGCAGTCACCACGCCGCGATATTCGCCCATCGCCAGACTACGGGCATAATAATCGTCCGCAACCGTTTCCACACCGCTCACCGCACGGGCGGCGAGAAATCCCAACATCCACGACCAGTCATATGGCGGCTGCCAGTTCAGGGTATACATCGCATCTCCTTTTTAATCCGCTTTCAGCATAAACGTTATTCAGACGCTACGCTTTGCTTTCATATTCCGGTTGTCGCGACGGCAACATTTCGCTAAAGTCTCGCCCCTTCTTCACCGGCATGGGGATTATTTCGTGTTTATTGGTTTTGATTACGGTACAGCAAACTGTTCAGTGGCGGTCATGCGCGACGGTAAGCCGCAATTACTGAAAATGGAAAACGACAGCACGCTGCTGCCTTCAATGCTTTGCGCGCCAACGCGTGAAGCGGTAAGCGAATGGCTGTACCGCTATCATGATGTTCCGGCAGACGACGATGAAACGCAGGCGCTGCTGCGTCGGGCGATTCGTTATAACCGCGAAGAAGATATCGATGTTACGGCGAAAAGCGTGCAGTTCGGTCTTTCCTCACTGGCACAGTACATTGATGATCCAGAAGAAGTGTGGTTTGTGAAATCACCAAAATCGTTCCTCGGTGCCAGCGGCTTAAAACCGCAGCAGGTAGCGCTGTTTGAGGATCTGGTCTGCGCAATGATGCTGCACATTCGCCAACAGGCGCAGGCGCAATTGCCAGAAGCGATTACCCAGGCGGTGATTGGTCGCCCGATCAACTTCCAGGGGCTGGGCGGCGATGAAGCAAACGCCCAGGCACAAGGGATTCTGGAGCGCGCAGCGAAGCGTGCCGGGTTTAAGGACGTGGTATTCCAGTACGAGCCGGTGGCTGCTGGGCTGGATTACGAAGCCACCTTGCAGGAAGAAAAACGGGTGCTGGTGGTGGATATTGGTGGTGGTACGACTGACTGTTCATTGCTGCTGATGGGGCCGCAGTGGCGTTCGCGTCTCGATCGTAAAGCCAGCCTGCTGGGCCATAGTGGTTGCCGTATTGGTGGTAACGATCTGGATATCGCGCTGGCGTTTAAAAACCTGATGCCGTTACTGGGTATGGGTGGCGAAACCGAAAAAGGCATCGCCCTGCCGATTCTGCCGTGGTGGAATGCGGTTGCCATCAACGACGTTCCTGCACAGAGTGATTTCTACAGTAGTGCCAACGGTCGTCTGCTTAACGATCTGGTACGCGATGCCCGCGAACCGGAAAAAGTGGCCCTGTTACAGAAAGTCTGGCGTCAGCGTTTAAGCTATCGCCTGGTGCGCAGCGCGGAAGAGAGCAAAATTGCGCTTTCAAGCGTAGCGGAAACCCGCGCCTCACTGCCGTTTATCAGCGATGAACTGGCTACGCTGATTAGCCAGCAAGGGCTGGAAAACGCCCTCAGTCAGCCGCTGGCGCGAATTCTGGAACAGGTGCAACTGGCGCTGGATAACGCCCAGGAAAAACCGGATGTCATCTATCTGACTGGTGGTAGCGCCCGATCGCCGCTGATTAAAAAAGCGCTGGCAGAACAGTTGCCGGGCATTCCGATTGCAGGCGGCGATGACTTTGGCTCCGTCACCGCCGGGCTGGCACGCTGGGCGGAAGTGGTGTTTCGTTAATTGAAAAATGGCTCAGCAGCGGCTTAAATCAGCCTGCGCCTGAGCCAGTTTTTCTGCCGCCTGACGTAGCGGCTCCATCAACGGCATGGTCCGTGCTGGAGCATGAAGGCGGAATCGCTGCAACTCTGTCGCACCGACAGTCAACGCCGATTCCAGCCGATGTCGTTTGGCGGCCATTTTAGTCAGTACCGCTTGTCTGTCTGCTGGCGTTACCGCTTCATTCGGCCTGAACACAAAACGGCGTTCGCAACTCGCTTTCCAGTCGATAACCGCCTGTGTCAGATGATCACCAAACCCTTTCACTTGCTTAACGCCACGACGGGTAACATCTGCGGCGGTTTCAATACCAAAAGACCGTAACGCCGCTTTACGCGCTGGGCCTACGCCGGGAATAGAGGCAGCATCGATAAAAAATCCCTCCAGAAACTTCTGCTTCTGCCGTTCCCTTGCGTTGTCCTGAAGTGCTGCCAGAGCGCGTTTCTCCTCTTCCGGTAACCCAAGAATTTCGTCCTTCATTTTTTCGAGCATCGTCCGTTTGGCTATAAAACCTTCCTGCCCGCCCAACTGTTGGATCTGGCTGACTAAATGGTCATAGTCCATTTTCGCGCGATTAAACGCCTCACGGCGTTGCTGGATTTCTGCTTTGTACGCTTTGCTTGTCAGGCTGCCAATAATCCAGATAGCCGCCAGCACAGGAACCCAAATAATATAACGCGGTTCTGTCTGAAGGCCGCAAAGCAACAGCGATAACGCTGACAGTGCGATCTCAATCAGAATGATGTATTCACGCCGTAACAGGCCTAAAGGAAGCGGCCTGCCAGTCGGTTGGAAATGATCGGGTAATGGCAGTTGCAATGCTGGCGGTGCTACTGACGCCATCACCATCGCCCAGACTTTCGCCAGCACAAAATCACCGCTGGTGGTAATGACCTCTTCGCCGAGATCAATAAAATAGATAACGCCTTGATTATCCAGAGCACACCACGGGCAGTCAGCCAAATGACCGGGATAAACATGCATTGCCGAAACGGTACATTTCTTTAACTGTTGGCGTAGTAAATCAAGTGCTGCTACCCACGCTTTTGCCGTCGGACGCCCGGTTGCCACGCCACTTTCCGTGAATGCCTGCTGAAACATGGCTTCAACATCGCCCGGTAACATCGACAGCGGAATAGATCGTGGCGGCGGTTTTAAACCACGTCGCTGATTATCTGACGCGTAGGCATAACGGAAATGGGCAATATCCGTCTCCAGTGCATTACCCGCATCAGAGACAAGCGGTACACCGGAATAAGGATGCCGCCCACCAAACAAGACGTGAAAAATCAGCAACGCAAGGCCAAAATTATCGTGATTCGCGGTGCGTTCAAAGCCAACAAATGACGACAAGGTTTGCAGCTCTGGCGACGTAAAATGCGACACGCCCACTTCGCATAAATGCAGCGTTCCATTGGCGTTAATCTGAAAGGAGTCGCTATCAATCAACACCACTTTGCTGTCACGGCCTACCATAAAGCTGTTCTGGTTTACGTCACCCACGACGTGCCCGTGCTCGTGAACCGTAGCAAAAGATGAAGCAATATTGCGCGCAACATAGAGGAGAAAATCCCACGCACAATGAGGGTAACTCTGACGACGATGTGCCGGGCTATAGATCATATGAATCGGTTCTTTACCTGAAACCTTCGGCATCATAAAACCGATAACCTTTCCGCCTCGTCCACCGTGAAGCGTTGCCTGCGGCCAGGCGACATAATTCAACAATTGCGCGTCAGCTGCCGCAGTCATAAAGGCAAGTTTGTCCTGTTTTAAGGCGGGTGGCGGCGTGTGATAAATCTTTGCGACGCTATCGACAAACTCCTCGATATCATAAACCGCACCTTCGCCGCCTTTGCCCAGTTCACGGCCGAGAGTGGTCAATTCACCTGTCGATGTAAATACTTTTATATTTGTCTTCATAATGTTTCAAGGGCAGTCATATTATATTTCAATGAATAATAACACTTCCCATTATAATTATTTCTATATTGGAAGAGTCCAACTCAAGAATAAAAATGATAATGCAATTTCATCAGGATACAATTCAATTCCAACCTGATAATGATTCACTTCCACAGGTTTTTTGCTAACTTTTACTACACAGGGATTCTGGAGAAAAAATGAAAAAGATATTACTTATGTTGAGTCTGCTATTTTTTACTACCGCAAGCTATTGTGAGATTTCGGATACGTTAGTGACAGGAGGTTATGATAAAAAGGCGATGTCTGACGCGATTAAACATGCGCGGAAAGAAACCGATCAATTCATCGAAGTTATGAATAAAAAAGATGCTGATACTTTCGCGGTCAAAGCCCCGATAACCGATCGCGGAGAAACCGAGCATTTCTGGCTCACGGATGTCACTTATTCTAACGGCATGTTTATTGGTATAATAAGCAATGACCCTGGTATTGTTACAAACGTAGAATATGGCCAGGAGTGGAAAATCAAGAAAAAAGATATTTCAGACTGGATGTATACGCGCGGGGATAAAATTTACGGTGGTTATACCATTGATCCTTTATTGGTCACCTATCCAAAAGAAGAAGCCGACGAGCTAAGAGCAAAATTAGTTCGCTAGCCAGCCATTATATTGATTGCTTAAACTGGCGGTTGAACCGTTGTATTCAACCGCCATGCGATGTTCATTCTGTCCACATAGCCAGTGCTAACGTTTTATCATCATCGGTACGCTCGTTTACCGCCGGGCTGGACAAAAACTGCTTTAACAATTCAGGTAATAAATCGAGTTGTTCCTGCGTTGCTGACGCCAGTCCATTGAAAAACGGGGTAAAGAAAGGCACATGCGGAGAATTATCCAGCATATTTAACGCCAGTCTCTGAATACCATCCGTAAATGCTGCAACTCTATGCGCACGCTCAGTGCTGGTGAAAGTTTCCAGTCTGGAAACGGCATCTTCATCGGTAATGAAATGCGTCATGTTGGCATATTCACCCACCATCGGCGTGAGCGGCAATTGCAAACCGTGCCCCAAATCTACCACCACGCCACCATCGCCAATCTGCATAATCAATGTGCCGTCAGGCGATGAAATCAGCCCCAGAAATGTGCAGGCAAAATCGCGAACCGCTAATTCTTTGGCTTCCGCCTCGGCAAAAAGTCGCTGACGAACGGTCAGCACAATATCCGTTGCGAGGACATCATTAAGCCCCAATTCCCCGCCCTGCACTTTTTGCATCATATAAGCCATCGCTTCATTGACGGCAAGCGTCGCACCTTCGCCACCCTGCGAAACGCTGCCTGCGCCATCAGCGACAAATACCGTCAATAATGGCTGCTGGTCTTCTAGCCAGGCAACCTGCATCTGGCAGGCATCCTGGCAAGGCAAGTCCGCGCTGATGTGCGACGTTCCAACGGTTGATGCATAGACCAGACGCCAGCTCACACTGACGTCCAGCCTTTTGGCGCTTCCAGCACAACTTCCGTTCCCGGCGTGGAGCGGGAAACCGAACGCAGCGAACTGGATAACCAGCTAAACAGTTCACGGAATTGTAATCCCTGCAGTGGCAAAGGCTGACGAACGCTGATTTGTGCCAAAGTCTTCATATCCGCCCCCTGAACACCGATGGAAAAGAAGGCAAACTTCTTATCTTCTTCCCCCTGAAACACTTTGTTGGCGGCAGCCTGCCACTCATCGGTTGGAGCGCCATCAGTGATCAGGAAAATCCACGGGCGATAATACGAAATACCATTGGCACGATACTCACGTTTCCGCTCCTCTACCATATCCAGGGCTTTGGTAATGGCAGCGCCCATTGGTGTATCGCCCAGGGCAAACAGGATGGGCGGGAAAAAATTAGCGGCGCTGGTAAAGGGTTGTTCCACACGCACCGGGCCGAACGTCACAATGCCGAGTTCCACTCTTTTTAAGGCCAGCGAATCGGCAAGCAGCTCATCGCGAAAGGTAACCAATCCGGCGTTAAGTTCATTAATGGGTCTACCGTTCATAGAACCAGAAACATCCAGCAGCAAAATGCAGGGGCAACGTGGTTCCGGGTTACTGGCAAAATCGCTGGTGGCAAACGTGATTTGTTCGCTCATAAGAAATCCTTTCTTAGAGAATTATTGAGGTCCGGTATCATACCGATTGCAATAATGAAATAAGAGCAAACGAAGAAACTTTCAGAATTAGGCCCGGCGGCGCAGAAAATTTTGCTATTCGCCTCGCAAGAACGGAGAGCCGTCGATTGACACTAAGGGCGGAGTGACATAATTTCAGGAGTGAGGGTAGAGCGGGGTTTCCCCCGCCCTGGTAGTCTTAGTAAGCGGGGAAGCTTATGACTAAGAGCACCACGATGATGAGTATCTTCATCATGACCCTTTCCTTATTTAAGGCCCCTTCCTCGGGAGGGGCTTTCCCGTTTCAGCGTCCCGCTGAAATCGTCGGCTTACCTCCTTTCGCCCTGAATGCAGTCTATCGCTAACGCGTGAACAAAATAGTTTCCTCTGTGATTATTGCGTAACGACTCGCAAAGAATATTTGCTGGCAGGATCGCAGACTACAAAGCCTGCGGATTGACAATCTTATCGTGAAGGCATAATTTCAGGAGTGAGGGTAGAGCGGGGTTTCCCCCGCCCTGGTAGTCTTAGTAAGCTGGCCAGCTAATAACTAAGAGCACCACGATGATGAGTAGCTTCATCATGACCCTTTCCTTATTTAAGGCCCCTTCCTCGGGAGGGGCTTTCCCGTTTCAGCGTCCCGCTGAAATCGTCGGCTTACCTCCTTTCGCCATGCAAGCAGTCTATCGCTAACGCGTAGATAAAATAGTTTCCTGTGTTATTACTGGATGCGTGCTCGCAAATGTGCCCGCCATTCAGACGATTCCCGATAGTGTTTCATAATTCCTCCATTTTTCTCCCTTATTGGCTGGCTACACTAGTATCATTCCGCGAAACGTTTCAGGAAGAGAAACTCTTAACGATGAAAGGCAGTTATAAATCCCGTTGGGTAATCGTAATCGTGGTGGTTATCGCCGCCATCGCCGCATTCTGGTTCTGGCAAGGCCGCAATGACTCCCGGAGTGCAGCCCCAGGGGCGACGAAACAAGCGCAGCAATCGCCAGCGGGTGGTCGCCGTGGTATGCGTTCCGGCCCATTAGCCCCGGTTCAGGCGGCGACCGCCGTAGAACAGGCTGTTCCGCGTTACCTCACCGGGCTTGGCACCATTACCGCCGCTAATACTGTTACGGTGCGCAGCCGCGTGGACGGTCAACTGATGGCGTTGCATTTCCAGGAAGGCCAGCAGGTCAAAGCTGGCGATTTATTGGCAGAAATTGACCCCAGCCAGTTCAAAGTTGCATTAGCACAAGCCCAGGGCCAACTGGCAAAAGATAAAGCCACGCTTGCCAACGCCCGCCGTGACCTGGCGCGTTATCAACAACTGGTAAAAACCAATCTCGTATCTCGTCAGGAACTGGATGCCCAACAAGCGCTGGTCAGTGAAACCGAAGGTACCATTAAGGCTGATGAAGCAAGCGTCGCCAGCGCGCAATTGCAACTCGACTGGAGCCGTATCACCGCACCAGTTGATGGTCGCGTTGGTCTCAAGCAGGTTGATGTTGGTAACCAAATCTCCAGTGGCGACACCACCGGGATTGTGGTGATCACCCAAACACATCCTATCGATCTGGTCTTTACTCTGCCGGAAAGCGATATCGCCACCGTTGTACAGGCACAAAAAGCCGGAAAACCGCTGGTGGTAGAAGCCTGGGATCGCACCAACTCGAAGAAGTTAAGTGAAGGCACGCTGTTAAGCCTTGATAACCAAATCGATGCCACTACCGGTACGATTAAAGTGAAAGCTCGCTTTAATAATCAGGATGATGCGCTTTTCCCTAATCAGTTTGTTAACGCGCGCATGTTAGTCGATACCGAACAAAACGCCGTGGTGATCCCCACCGCCGCCCTGCAAATGGGCAACGAAGGCCATTTTGTCTGGGTACTGAATAGCGAAAACAAAGTCAGCAAACATCTGGTGACACCGGGCATTCAGGACAGTCAGAAAGTGGTGATCCGCGCAGGTATTTCTGCGGGCGACCGCGTAGTGACGGACGGAATTGATCGCCTGACCGAAGGGGCGAAAGTGGAAGTGGTGGAAGCCCAGAGCGCCACTACTCCGGAAGAGAAAGCCACCAGCCGCGAATACGCGAAAAAAGGAGCACGCTCCTGATGCAGGTGTTACCCCCGAGCAGCACAGGCGGCCCGTCGCGCCTGTTTATTATGCGTCCTGTCGCCACCACGCTGCTGATGGTGGCGATCTTACTCGCCGGGATTATCGGTTATCGAGCCCTGCCCGTTTCGGCGCTGCCGGAAGTGGACTATCCGACCATTCAGGTAGTCACGCTCTACCCAGGTGCGAGCCCGGATGTCATGACCTCTGCCGTTACCGCGCCGCTTGAACGCCAGTTTGGGCAGATGTCTGGCCTGAAACAGATGTCGTCGCAAAGTTCCGGCGGTGCGTCAGTTATCACTTTGCAGTTCCAGCTAACATTACCGCTCGATGTCGCCGAGCAGGAAGTGCAGGCCGCGATTAACGCTGCGACCAACTTGTTGCCGAGCGATCTGCCTAACCCGCCGGTTTACAGCAAAGTGAACCCGGCAGATCCGCCGATCATGACGCTCGCTGTCACCTCAACCGCCATGCCGATGACGCAAGTGGAAGATATGGTGGAAACCCGCGTCGCGCAAAAAATCTCGCAGATTTCCGGCGTCGGCCTGGTGACGCTTTCCGGCGGCCAGCGTCCGGCTGTTCGCGTCAAACTAAACGCCCAGGCGATTGCCGCCCTCGGCCTGACCAGCGAAACCGTGCGCACCGCTATTACCGGCGCTAACGTTAACTCGGCAAAAGGTAGCCTCGACGGCCCTTCCCGTGCGGTCACACTTTCCGCGAACGACCAGATGCAATCCGCCGAAGAGTATCGCCAGCTGATCATCGCCTACCAGAACGGCGCGCCGATTCGTCTGGGCGATGTCGCAACCGTAGAGCAAGGAGCAGAAAACAGCTGGCTCGGCGCGTGGGCGAACAAAGAACAGGCCATTGTGATGAATGTTCAGCGCCAGCCCGGTGCTAACATTATCTCCACCGCCGACAGCATCCGGCAGATGCTGCCACAACTCACCGAGAGTTTGCCGAAATCGGTAAAAGTGACGGTGCTTTCTGACCGCACCACCAACATCCGCGCATCCGTCGATGATACTCAGTTTGAATTGATGATGGCTATCGCGCTGGTAGTCATGATTATCTACCTGTTTTTGCGTAATATTCCGGCGACCATCATTCCCGGCGTCGCCGTGCCGCTGTCGTTAATCGGCACCTTTGCGGTCATGGTGTTTCTCGATTTTTCAATCAATAACCTGACGTTGATGGCGTTAACTATCGCCACCGGATTCGTGGTCGATGACGCCATCGTGGTGATCGAGAACATTTCGCGCTATATCGAAAAAGGCGAAAAACCGCTGGCGGCGGCGCTCAAAGGCGCAGGTGAAATCGGTTTTACCATTATCTCGCTGACCTTCTCGCTGATTGCAGTGCTGATCCCGCTACTGTTTATGGGCGATATCGTCGGGCGACTGTTCCGCGAGTTTGCCATTACCCTGGCGGTAGCAATTTTGATCTCAGCCGTGGTGTCGCTGACTCTGACGCCGATGATGTGCGCGCGGATGCTCAGCCAGGAGTCGCTGCGTAAACAGAATCGCTTCTCCCGAGCCTCGGAGAAAATGTTCGACAGGATAATCGCCGCCTATGGTCAGGGACTTGCGAAAGTGCTGAATCATCCGTGGCTGACCTTAAGCGTGGCGCTCAGCACGCTGCTGCTTAGCGTGCTGTTGTGGGTGTTCATTCCGAAAGGTTTCTTCCCGGTACAGGACAACGGCATTATTCAGGGCACTTTGCAGGCACCGCAGTCCAGCTCCTTTGCCAATATGGCCCAGCGGCAACGCCAGGTCGCGGATGTGATTTTGCAGGATCCGGCAGTGCAAAGTCTGACCTCATTTGTTGGCGTTGATGGCACTAACCCGTCGCTGAACAGTGCGCGTTTGCAGATCAACCTCAAACCGTTGGATGAACGTGATGATCGGGTGCAAAAAGTCATCGCCCGTCTGCAAACGGCGGTGGATAAAGTGCCGGGCGTCGATCTCTTCCTGCAACCAACGCAGGACCTGACCATCGATACTCAGGTCAGCCGCACCCAGTACCAGTTTACCTTGCAGGCCACGTCACTGGATGCGCTCAGTACCTGGGTGCCACAGTTGATGGAAAAACTCCAGCAGTTGCCACAGCTTTCTGATGTCTCCAGCGACTGGCAGGACCAAGGGCTGGTGGCGTATGTCAATGTTGATCGCGACAGCGCCAGCCGTCTGGGGATCAGCATGGCGGATGTCGATAACGCCCTGTACAACGCGTTTGGTCAGCGGCTGATTTCCACTATTTATACTCAGGCTAACCAGTATCGCGTGGTGCTGGAACACAACACCGAAAATACCCCAGGCCTCGCGGCGCTGGATACCATTCGCCTGACCAGCAGCGACGGCGGCGTGGTGCCGCTAAGCTCAATTGCCAAAATTGAGCAGCGTTTTGCGCCGCTTTCCATCAACCATCTGGATCAGTTCCCGGTAACGACTATCTCCTTTAACGTGCCGGATAACTATTCGCTGGGCGATGCGGTGCAGGCGATTATGGACACCGAAAAGACGCTGAATCTGCCGGTGGATATCACCACGCAGTTCCAGGGCAGCACCCTCGCCTTCCAGTCGGCGTTGGGCAGCACTGTCTGGCTGATTGTCGCGGCGGTGGTGGCGATGTATATCGTGCTCGGCATTCTGTACGAGAGCTTTATTCACCCGATCACCATTCTCTCGACGCTACCCACCGCAGGGGTCGGCGCGCTGCTGGCATTAATGATTGCCGGTAGCGAACTGGATGTGATTGCCATTATCGGCATTATTTTGCTGATCGGTATCGTGAAGAAGAACGCCATCATGATGATCGACTTCGCGCTGGCTGCTGAGCGCGAGCAAGGCATGTCGCCGCGCGAAGCTATTTACCAGGCTTGTCTGTTGCGTTTTCGTCCGATCCTGATGACCACTCTGGCGGCTCTGCTTGGTGCGCTGCCGCTGATGTTGAGTACCGGGGTCGGCGCGGAACTGCGTCGTCCGTTAGGTATCGGCATGGTCGGCGGTCTGATTGTCAGCCAGGTGCTGACGCTGTTTACCACGCCGGTGATTTATCTGCTGTTCGACCGCCTGGCATTGTGGACCAAAAACCGCTTTGCCCGTCATGAAGAGGAGGCGTAAGTGAAGTTTTTTGCCCTCTTCATTTACCGCCCGGTGGCGACGATTTTACTGTCGGTCGCCATTACCCTGTGCGGCATACTGGGTTTCCGTATGCTGCCAGTCGCCCCGCTGCCGCAGGTCGATTTTCCGGTGATCATGGTCAGCGCCTCGCTGCCCGGTGCGTCACCAGAAACAATGGCGTCTTCCGTTGCCACGCCGCTGGAGCGCTCACTTGGGCGCATTGCCGGAGTCAGCGAAATGACCTCCAGCAGTTCGCTCGGCAGCACGCGCATTATTTTGCAGTTTGATTTTGACCGGGATATCAACGGCGCAGCGCGCGATGTGCAGGCGGCGATCAACGCCGCGCAAAGTCTGCTACCCAGCGGGATGCCCAGCCGTCCGACCTATCGCAAAGCGAACCCGTCGGATGCGCCAATTATGATCCTGACGCTAACCTCCGATACTTATTCGCAAGGTGAACTGTACGATTTCGCCTCAACACAGCTGGCTCCGACGATTTCGCAAATCGACGGTGTCGGTGATGTCGATGTTGGCGGCAGCTCGCTGCCCGCCGTACGCGTCGGGCTGAATCCGCAGGCGCTGTTTAATCAGGGCGTCTCGCTGGACGACGTACGCACTGCCATCAGCAATGCCAACGTGCGTAAACCGCAGGGCGCGCTGGAAGATGGCACTCACCGCTGGCAGATCCAGACCAACGATGAACTGAAAACAGCCGCTGAATATCAGCCGCTAATTATTCATTACAACAACGGCGGCGCGGTTCGTCTGGGCGATGTGGCGACGGTGACCGACTCAGTACAGGATGTGCGCAACGCCGGGATGACCAACGCCAAACCGGCTATTTTGCTGATGATCCGCAAGCTGCCGGAAGCCAATATTATACAGACGGTTGACAGCATCCGGGCAAAATTACCGGAGTTGCAGGAGACCATTCCGGCGGCGATTGATCTGCAAATTGCCCAGGATCGCTCCCCCACCATTCGCGCCTCGCTGGAAGAAGTCGAGCAAACGCTGATTATCTCGGTGGCGCTGGTGATTCTGGTGGTGTTTTTATTCCTGCGCTCGGGTCGCGCCACTATTATTCCCGCCGTTGCGGTGCCGGTTTCGCTGATTGGTACGTTTGCGGCGATGTACCTGTGCGGATTCAGTCTCAATAACCTTTCGTTAATGGCACTCACCATCGCTACTGGTTTCGTGGTGGATGACGCCATCGTGGTGCTGGAAAACATTGCCCGTCACCTGGAAGCGGGGATGAAACCACTACAGGCCGCACTGCAAGGTACTCGCGAAGTCGGCTTTACGGTGCTGTCGATGAGTCTGTCACTGGTGGCGGTGTTCCTGCCGCTGCTGTTGATGGGCGGATTGCCGGGTCGCCTGTTACGCGAGTTTGCCGTGACGCTTTCTGTCGCTATTGGTATTTCGTTGCTGGTTTCCCTGACGTTAACGCCGATGATGTGCGGCTGGATGCTAAAAGCCAGCAAGCCGCGCGAGCAAAAGCGACTGCGTGGTTTTGGTCGCATGTTGGTAGCCCTGCAACAAGGCTATGGCAAGTCGCTGAAATGGGTGCTCAATCATACCCGTCTGGTGGGCGTGGTGCTGCTTGGCACCATTGCGCTGAATATCTGGCTGTATATCTCGATCCCGAAAACCTTCTTCCCGGAGCAGGACACCGGCGTACTGATGGGCGGGATACAGGCTGACCAGAGTATTTCGTTTCAGGCGATGCGCGGCAAGTTGCAGGACTTCATGAAAATTATCCGTGACGATCCGGCGGTGGATAATGTCACCGGCTTTACTGGCGGTTCACGGGTGAACAGTGGAATGATGTTTATCACGCTTAAACCACGCGGCGAGCGGAGCGAAACGGCCCAGCAAATTATCGACCGTCTGCGGGTAAAGCTGGCGAAAGAGCCGGGGGCGAATCTGTTCCTGATGGCGGTACAGGATATTCGCGTTGGCGGACGTCAGTCGAACGCCAGCTATCAGTACACGTTACTGTCCGACGACCTGGCGGCACTGCGCGAATGGGAGCCGAAAATTCGCAAAAAACTGGCGACGTTGCCGGAACTGGCGGACGTGAACTCCGACCAGCAGGATAACGGCGCGGAAATGAATCTGGTTTACGACCGCGACACCATGGCACGGCTGGGAATCGACGTGCAGGCCGCCAACAGCCTGTTAAATAACGCCTTCGGTCAGCGGCAAATCTCGACCATTTACCAGCCGATGAACCAGTATAAAGTGGTGATGGAAGTGGATCCGCGCTATACCCAGGACATCAGTGCGCTGGAAAAAATGTTCGTTATCAATAACGAAGGAAAAGCGATCCCGCTGTCGTATTTCGCTAAATGGCAACCGGCGAATGCCCCACTATCGGTGAATCATCAGGGATTATCGGCGGCCTCGACCATCTCGTTCAACCTGCCGACCGGGAAATCGCTCTCGGACGCCAGTGCGGCGATCGATCGCGCAATGACCCAGCTTGGTGTGCCTTCGACGGTGCGCGGTAGTTTTGCCGGCACGGCGCAGGTGTTCCAGGAGACGATGAACTCGCAGGTGATCCTGATTATCGCCGCCATCGCCACGGTGTATATCGTGCTGGGTATCCTTTACGAGAGTTACGTACATCCGCTGACGATCCTCTCCACCCTGCCCTCGGCGGGCGTTGGTGCGCTGCTGGCGCTGGAGCTGTTTAATGCCCCGTTCAGCCTAATCGCCCTGATAGGAATCATGCTATTAATCGGCATCGTGAAGAAAAACGCCATTATGATGGTCGATTTTGCGCTCGAAGCCCAACGGCACGGTAACCTGACGCCGCAGGAAGCTATTTTCCAGGCCTGTCTGCTGCGTTTTCGCCCGATTATGATGACTACCCTGGCGGCGCTGTTTGGCGCGCTGCCGCTGGTGTTGTCGGGCGGTGACGGCTCGGAGCTGCGGCAACCCCTGGGGATCACCATTGTCGGCGGTCTGGTAATGAGCCAGCTTCTGACGCTGTATACCACGCCGGTGGTGTATCTCTTTTTCGACCGTCTGCGGCTGCGTTTTTCGCGTAAACCTAAACAAACGGTAACCGAGTAAATGACAGATCTTCCCGACAGCACCCGCTGGCAATTGTGGATTGTGGCTTTCGGCTTCTTTATGCAGTCGCTGGACACCACCATCGTAAACACTGCCCTTCCCTCAATGGCGCAAAGCCTCGGGGAAAGTCCGTTGCATATGCACATGGTCATTGTCTCTTATGTGCTGACCGTGGCGGTGATGCTGCCCGCCAGCGGCTGGCTGGCGGACAAAGTCGGCGTGCGCAATATTTTCTTTACCGCCATCGTGCTGTTTACTCTCGGTTCACTATTTTGCGCACTTTCCGGCACGCTGAACGAACTGTTGCTGGCACGCGCGTTACAGGGCGTTGGCGGTGCGATGATGGTGCCGGTCGGCAGGTTGACGGTGATGAAAATCGTACCGCGCGAGCAATATATGGCGGCGATGACCTTTGTCACGTTACCCGGTCAGGTCGGGCCGCTGCTCGGTCCGGCGCTCGGCGGCCTGCTGGTGGAGTACGCCTCCTGGCACTGGATCTTTTTGATCAACATTCCGGTGGGGATTATCGGTGCGATCGCCACACTGATGTTAATGCCGAACTACACCATGCAGACGCGGCGCTTTGATCTCTCCGGCTTTTTATTGCTGGCGGTTGGCATGGCGGTATTAACCCTGGCGCTGGACGGCAGTAAAGGTACAGGTTTATCGCCGCTGGCGATTGCTGGCCTGGTCGCAGTTGGCGTGGTGGCACTGGTGCTTTATCTGCTGCACGCCAGAAATAACAACCGCGCCCTGTTCAGTCTGAAACTGTTCCGTACTCGTACCTTTTCGCTGGGTCTGGCGGGGAGTTTTGCCGGACGTATCGGTAGCGGCATGTTGCCCTTTATGACACCGGTTTTCTTACAGATTGGCCTCGGTTTCTCGCCGTTCCATGCCGGACTGATGATGATCCCGATGGTGCTCGGCAGCATGGGAATGAAGCGAATTGTAGTGCAGGTGGTGAATCGCTTTGGCTACCGTCGGGTACTGGTGGCGACCACGCTGGGCCTGTCGCTGGTCACCCTGCTGTTTATGACTACCGCTCTGCTGGGCTGGTACTACGTTTTGCCGTTCGTCCTGTTTTTACAAGGGATGGTCAACTCGACGCGTTTCTCCTCTATGAACACCCTGACGCTGAAAGATCTCCCGGACAATCTGGCGAGCAGCGGAAACAGCCTGCTGTCGATGATTATGCAATTGTCGATGAGTATCGGCGTCACTATCGCCGGGCTGTTGCTGGGACTTTTTGGTTCACAGCATGTCAGCGTCGACAGCGGCACCACACAAACCGTCTTTATGTACACCTGGCTTAGCATGGCATTTATCATCGCCCTTCCGGCGTTCATCTTTGCCAGAGTGCCGAACGATACGCATCAAAATGTGGCTATTTCGCGGCGAAAAAGGAGCGCGCAATGAAGTTCTGGCGACCCGGTATTACCGGCAAACTGTTTCTGGCGATTTTCGCCACCTGCATTGTCTTATTGATCACGATGCACTGGGCGGTACGTATCAGTTTTGAGCGCGGCTTTATCGATTACATCAAGCATGGTAATGAACAACGGCTGCAAATGCTCGGCGATGCGCTGGGTGAGCAGTACGCCCAGCACGGGAACTGGCGCTTCCTGCGTAATAACGATCGCTTTGTATTTCAGATCCTACGTTCACTGGAGCATGATAACAACGAAGATAAGCCCGGCCCCGGTATGCCGCCACACGGTTGGCGCACGCAATTCTGGGTGGTTGATCAAAACAACAAAGTGCTGGTTGGCCCGCGAGCACCGATTCCACCAGACGGCACACGGCGGCCCATTATGGTCAATGGGGCGGAAGTGGGTGCGGTGATCGCCTCCCCTGTTGAACGACTGACCCGCAATACCGATATCAATTTTGACAGACAACAGAGGCAAACCAGTTGGCTGATTGTCGCTTTATCTACCTTGTTAGCGGCGCTGGCGACATTCCCACTGGCGCGCGGTTTGCTGGCTCCGGTCAAACGACTGGTGGACGGTACACACAAACTGGCAGCGGGCGATTTCACTACTCGCGTGACGCCCACCAGTGAAGATGAATTGGGCAAACTGGCGCAAGACTTCAACCAGCTCGCCAGCACCCTGGAGAAAAACCAACAGATGCGCCGCGATTTTATGGCCGATATCTCCCACGAGCTGCGCACGCCTTTAGCGGTACTGCGCGGCGAACTGGAAGCTATTCAGGATGGCGTGCGTAAATTCACGCCGGAGACGGTGGCTTCTTTACAGGCAGAGGTCGGTACACTGACCAAACTGGTGGATGATCTTCATCAATTGTCGATGTCTGATGAAGGCGCTCTCGCCTATCAAAAAGCACCGGTAGATTTGATCCCACTGCTGGAAGTGGCGGGCGGCGCATTTCGCGAACGATTCGCCAGCCGTGGCCTGAAACTGCAATTTTCCCTGCCAGACAGTATTACCGTATTTGGCGATCGCGACCGTTTAATGCAGTTATTCAATAACTTACTGGAAAACAGCCTGCGCTACACTGATAGCGGCGGTAGTCTGAAAATCTCTGCCGAGCAGCACGACAAAACGGTGCGACTGACCTTTGCCGACAGCGCGCCGGGCGTCAGTGACGATCAGCTACAAAAATTGTTTGAACGTTTTTATCGCACCGAAGGCTCCCGCAACCGAGCCAGCGGCGGTTCCGGGCTGGGGCTGGCGATTTGCCTGAACATTGTTGAAGCACATAATGGTCGCATTATTGCTGCCCATTCGCCTTTTGGCGGGGTAAGCATTACAGTAGAGTTACCGCTGGAACGGGATTTACAGAGAGAAGTATGACCGAGTTACCAATCGACGAAAACACACCGCGTATTTTGATCGTGGAAGATGAACCGAAGCTGGGACAGTTACTCATTGATTATCTGCGTGCTGCGAGCTATGCGCCGACGCTTATCAGCCACGGCGATCAGGTACTGCCATATGTACGCCAGACACCACCGGATCTGATTCTGTTGGATCTGATGCTCCCTGGCACCGATGGCCTGACGTTGTGTCGGGAGATTCGTCGTTTTTCTGACATTCCGATCGTGATGGTGACAGCAAAAATCGAAGAGATCGACCGCCTGCTCGGGCTGGAGATTGGCGCAGATGACTACATCTGCAAACCGTACAGCCCACGGGAAGTGGTAGCGCGCGTCAAAACCATTTTGCGCCGTTGCAAACCGCAGCGTGAGTTGCAGCAACAGGATGCTGAAAGCCCGTTGATTATCGACGAAGGTCGTTTTCAGGCTTCATGGCGCGGTAAAATGCTTGACCTGACGCCTGCGGAATTTCGTCTGCTGAAAACACTCTCTCATGAACCAGGAAAAGTGTTCTCCCGCGAGCAATTGCTCAATCATCTTTATGACGACTACCGCGTAGTAACTGACCGCACCATCGACAGCCACATTAAAAACCTGCGTCGCAAGCTGGAAGCTCTGGACGAAAAGCAGTCTTTTATCCGCGCCGTCTACGGTGTCGGTTATCGCTGGGAAGCCGACGCTTGCCGCATCGTTTAGTTTTAGCGACATGACTTTGTTAGCCGGAGATGGCATTCAGACCAGATCCGGCAACATTATCCCACGCATGGTCAGCAAACTGACATTATCTCTCCGCCCTGGCAAGCACCTGAAAATCGCTCATACTTTAATCGGCAAACAGTCCTTTTAGATGCTGTTTTCGATACGCAATTTCAATCAAGGAGTCATTATGGCTGGTTGGTTTGAACTCAGTAAGAGCAGTGATAATCAATTCCGGTTTGTGCTAAAAGCGGGCAATGGTGAGACTATCCTCACCAGCGAGCTGTATACCTCAAAAGCCTCTGCGGAAAAGGGCATCGCGTCGGTACGTAGCAACAGCCCGCAAGAAGAACGCTATGAGAAAAAAACGGCAAGCAACGGCAAATTCTATTTCAATCTGAAAGCCGCCAATCATCAAATTATCGGCTCCAGCCAGATGTACGCCACCGCGCAATCTCGTGAAACCGGAATTGCCTCCGTTAAAGCCAATGGCACAAGCCAGACGGTAAAAGACAATACGTAATTACGATGCCGGGCGTGGGTTGTTGGCGTCCGGCTTTATATCAAAACAACTCTTAGTTATTGATAATTAAGATTAACCTCCGCCATTAAAATAGTGGGCACTGACGAGCACTCGTTATGCTTTCTTTGTTTACCATCCCATACTTATCTTCCTGAACATGTTCATATGCCAAAATATCTTCTAATACTTTCGTGACGCTATCCGGTTTATGAAATACACTGATGTAAGATTTTTACTTACAGGCGGGTGTAAAATGGCCAGAACGATGACGGTTGATCTCGGCGATGAGTTGCGTGAATTTATCGAGTCCTTAATTGAATCCGGCGACTATCGCACCCAAAGCGAAGTGATCCGTGAGTCGCTGCGCTTACTTCGAGAAAAGCAAGCAGAGTCTCGCCTGCAAGCGTTACGTGACATGCTCGCTGAAGGGTTGAGTAGTGGTGAAGCTCAGCCGTGGGAAAAGGACGCGTTTTTACGGAAGGTGAAAGCAGGGATAAGGAAATAATGTGCGTACTATAAAACTCATGCCAAAAGCCAATGAGGATTTAGAAGGCATCTGGTATTACAGCTATCACCATTTCGGCGAACCACAAGCCGACAGATATGTGGAACATCTTTCAGACGTTCTCCAGATTCTGAGTAACAATAATATAGGTACGCCCAGACCTGAATTAGGCGAAGGTATTTTTGTTCTTCCTTTTGAACGCCACGTAATTTATTTCCTGCAATCGCCAGAGGAAATTATCGTCATTCGTATCCTTAACCAAAACCAGGACGCCTCCAGACATTTACACTGGAGCTAAACCCGCCGATTGCGCTACAATGCCCGCCCTTAAAGTGGGGGCACTCCCCTAACCGCTTCATCAGGTGAAGCGGATCTGACCTGTCATCAGAACGAGAGAATTATGTTTAAACCGGAACTCCTTTCCCCGGCGGGAACGCTGAAAAATATGCGTTACGCTTTCGCTTATGGCGCAGATGCTGTTTATGCGGGCCAGCCACGTTACTCCCTGCGTGTGCGCAACAACGAATTCAACCACGAAAATCTTCAGCTCGGCATCAATGAAGCCCACGCGCTGGGGAAAAAGTTTTATGTCGTGGTCAACATTGCACCGCACAACGCCAAGCTGAAAACCTTTATCCGTGACCTGAAACCGGTGGTGGAGATGGGGCCGGATGCGCTGATTATGTCCGATCCAGGGCTGATTATGCTGGTGCGCGAGCACTTCCCTGAAATGCCGATCCACCTCTCGGTGCAGGCTAACGCCGTGAACTGGGCGACGGTGAAATTCTGGCAGCAAATGGGACTGACCCGCGTGATCCTCTCTCGCGAGCTGTCGCTGGAAGAGATTGAAGAGATCCGTAATCAGGTGCCGGATATGGAGATCGAGATCTTCGTTCACGGTGCGCTGTGCATGGCCTACTCCGGTCGCTGCCTGCTCTCTGGCTATATCAACAAGCGCGACCCGAACCAGGGCACCTGCACCAACGCCTGCCGCTGGGAGTACAACGTCCAGGAAGGGAAAGAAGATGACGTTGGCAACATCGTGCACAAGTACGAGCCGATTCCGGTGCAAAATGTTGAGCCGACGCTGGGCATCGGCGCGCCAACCGACAAAGTGTTTATGATCGAAGAAGCTCAGCGTCCGGGCGAGTATATGACTGCGTTTGAAGATGAGCACGGCACTTACATCATGAACTCGAAAGATCTGCGCGCTATCGCCCACGTTGAACGCCTGACCAAAATGGGCGTGCATTCGCTGAAAATCGAAGGTCGTACAAAATCTTTCTACTATTGCGCACGCACCGCGCAGGTTTACCGTAAAGCTATCGATGACGCAGCTGCGGGAAAACCATTCGATACCAGCCTGCTGGAAACTCTGGAAGGTCTGGCGCATCGTGGCTATACCGAAGGTTTCCTGCGTCGTCATACTCACGACGATTATCAGAACTACGAATACGGTTATTCAGTTTCTGACCGCCAGCAGTTTGTTGGTGAGTTTACCGGTGAGCGCAAGGGCGACCTCGCGGCGGTAGCGGTGAAAAATAAATTCTCCGTTGGCGACAGCCTTGAGCTGATGACGCCGCAAGGGAACATTAACTTTACCCTTGAGCATATGGAAAACGCCAAAGGTGAAGCTATGCCGGTCGCACCGGGCGATGGTTATACTGTGTGGATCCCGGTGCCGCAGGATCTTGAGCTAAATTACGCGCTGCTGATGCGTAATTTCTCCGGGGAAACCACGCGTAACCCCCACGGTAAGTGATTAATTTCGATTATTTTTCCCGGATGGAAAATTCTTAGAAACCGATCACATACAGCTGCATTTATTAAGGTTATCATCCGTTTCGCTGAAAAACATAACCCATAAAATGCTAGCTGTACCAGGAACCACCTCCTTAGCCTGTGTAATCTCCCTTACACGGGCTTATTTTTTATGCATAAGCCCTATCTCTGGTAACCGTCTTCCATTGACCACATCGATAGAATCCTCCTTCATAGCACGATGCCTTTCACTTATCGGCATCGTGCTCCCACAGGTTCCGGCTACGCACAGCCAGAACGCGCATGTTTGACGCTTACCAAAAAATATTCTCACTCTCCACATTTGAATGTCAGACGAGCGACGCCATGTAATCCTGCACCTTCTGTCTTCAGGTCAACTATCTGCATTTTTTTTCCCTGAGTAACACAGAAATGAGCTGCATCATTTTTTACTATATTTTCTGCACCAGAAATTCTGCCCCTGGCTAAAGAAGCTTCGGCTTCGGTGTAGTATTGGTTATCGAGTTTACGCTGAATATTACTTTTATATGCAAGGCCAAATTTACCGATACTTGTCTCATCATTATGCACAGCACAACCAGACATAAGAAAAACACTAATTAATGATATAGCAGCTATCTTTTTCATCTTACCTTCCCCCATTAAATACCAACGACACGCTCTGGTGTTTAAATATAATAATGGCATGATTATTATATTTGAATAGGATTATAATAAATGTTCTGTACAACATTTCCTACATAAGTAGGAATTACAGACACGGATGCCCTTCCGGGTAACCCCATGGGGGGGTTAATATATTTTTAATAGTATATTGAAGATGCCACTGTTTAGTTGAATATTAGGTATATGCTCTTTTTTGAAATTTATCGGTGGCTGCCGTTAGTATTCGCTGTCCCCATTGCAAGCTCCTGGTGGTAACCACTGAATCTTCCATACTTGAACTGACTTTTTATCCTCCGACTTTCATCCTGTTCTGACTCTACCTTTTCTTTTCTGCTCTACACTATCTACAGACCAATCATAAAGGCACATACGATCATGGCAGAATTTCCCGCCAGCTTACTGATTCTTAATGGCAAAAGTACTGACAATCTACCCCTGCGCGAAGCAATTATGCTGTTGCGTGAGGAAGGAATGACGATCCATGTGCGGGTCACCTGGGAGAAAGGCGATGCCGCACGATATGTAGAGGAGGCCCGGAAGTTGGGCGTCGCAACGGTGATTGCCGGTGGTGGCGATGGCACCATTAATGAAGTTTCTACGGCGTTGATTCAGTGTGAGGGGGATGACATACCCGCGCTGGGAATTTTGCCATTAGGAACCGCCAATGATTTTGCCACCAGTGTAGGGATTCCTGAGGCACTGGATAAGGCGCTGAAACTGGCAATTGCCGGTAACGCCATTGCGATAGATATAGCGCAGGTCAACAAACAAACCTGTTTTATTAATATGGCGACAGGCGGATTTGGGACGCGTATTACCACAGAAACGCCGGAAAAATTAAAAGCCGCGCTGGGTGGCGTCTCTTACATCATTCATGGCTTAATGCGCATGGATACTCTGCAACCGGACCGTTGTGAAATCCGCGGTGAAAACTTTCACTGGCAAGGTGACGCCCTGGTCATTGGTATTGGTAACGGGCGTCAGGCCGGTGGCGGTCAGCAATTGTGCCCGAACGCGTTAATTAACGATGGCTTGCTGCAACTGCGCATTTTTACCGGCGATGAAATTCTTCCGGCTCTCGTATCAACCTTAAAATCTGACGAAGATAACCCGAATATTATCGAAGGCGCTTCGTCGTGGTTTGATATACAAGCCCCACACGAAATCACTTTTAATCTTGATGGCGAACCGTTGAGCGGACAAAACTTTCATATTGAAATACTTCCGGCGGCGTTGCGTTGTCGATTACCACCGGATTGTCCATTATTGCGTTAATCAAACTATTCTCTCTTGAACCAGGGAAAATCCGTAATGCCGGATGCGGTGTAAACAACTTATCCGGCATACAGAACAATACTACACCGTAATTAATTTCACTCGTGTCTTCTGCAATGCCAGTTTATCCACCTCTGACACAGCATCGTCGGTAATAATAATGTCAATTTTTTCGATTGGCAGTACCTGATTAAAACCGCGACGATTAAATTTCGATGAATCGAGAACGGCAATCACTTTATTTGCGGCTGTGACCATCGCCCCGCTAATCGAATAGCCTTCATTAAAGGTCGTAATACCATTAACCGCATCAATACCATCAGCACCGACAAACATTAAATCGGCATTAATATCCTGCAATGAACGCTCAGCAATGGAGCCATGCATCGAGCGCGTTTTATGGCGGACCGTGCCACCGCAGACGACCAGAGTAATGTCTTTATTTTCGGAAAGGGCAAATGCTGCCGGGAGACTGTTGGTAATCACCGTGATATTTTTGGCGGTCATTAATCCTTCGGCGATAAGCATTGTCGTACTTCCGCTGTCGAGAATAACGGTCATCCCTTCGTGGATCATTTTGACTGCCGCCTGCGCTATTCTGTTTTTTGGCGCGCTGGCGAGCTGAAATCGCTCTTTAAACCCGACTTCCTGGGTCTCGGTTTCACTATTACCGGACATTATTTTCGCCGCACCGCCATGAAAGCGCGTAACCACGCCTTTTTGTTCGAGAAAGCGCAAATCGGCACGGATTGTCGCTTCCGAGGCAGCAAATACTCCCGCCAGATCCTGAACAAGCACGGTTCCCTGTTCATTCACTAATTGGATGATCTTATTCCTTCGCTCGAATGAATTCATCGTCATTTACCCATATTCAATTGTGGCTAGTGTAAACGAAGGGGGACCATTGGTGAATGATCTGTTTTGCACAATACCGGGCCAGCATCACGCTGGCCCGCGGTTTCAGGGAATGAGCAACACTTTGCCCGGCATAGCATTACGAGCGATGTCACGCACCGCCTGGGCGAAGCTTTCAAAGCTTCCACGGTGAGCGATTAATGGCTCCAGGCTTAACTTACGTTCTGTCAGCAACCGGCTCGCCGTTTCCCACTCCTGCCCCGGCCAAGGGCTGGAGTAGTTCATCCAACTGCCGATAACCGTCAGCTCTTTACGCAATATTTTGCCAAACGTTGCCGATGTTAAATGCAGATCCTGATGCAACGTGCCCACCAGCGCCAGCTGGGCATGAGGCCCGGCAATCTCTACCGCCAGTTCGACGGTTTGCGGGACGCCAGCCGTCTCGAGGATAAGCTGATTAAAGCGCAGCTCGCGTAAAACGCCCTGCATTTGCGGCGCGCTCATTTCAAGGCTGTTAAATGTTTGCATCGCACCGAAAGATTTTGCCAGTGCCAGTTTTTCTGAGCTAATGTCGATAGCCGTCACACTCTTTGCTCCCAGCGCGACAGCGCACTGAATGGCCAGCAGGCCAATGGTTCCGGCACCAATAATAATAACGTTTTTATTCTCACAACCTTGCGCTAAATGAAAAGCATGCAGGCCAACGGTAATCGGTTCAATAAAAGCCCCTTCCTCAATAGGCATATCCGCAGGTAGAGCAAAGACATTTTTCCGCTTAACGACAATATATTCGGCAAACCCACCATCACGCCGTGAGCCAATAAAATCATATTTTGCGCACTGGGAATAAAACCCTTTCAGACACTCTGGACAAGTAAAACAGGGTAATAACGGCACACAGGCAACCGCATCGCCAGGATGTAAATCATCAACACCGGATCCCACCGCATCAATATAGCCGCTAAATTCATGGCCTAACGTTATTGGATAATAATGTGCACCATTTTTAAATATCCTGGGTAAATCGGAACCACATACGCCCGAGCTGGCAATTTTTACCCGCACCTCATCCTGATGATTAATTTCAGGAATGACTCGTTCTTCAACGCGCACGATACCATCAGTATCATTCACCACTGATTTCATAAAAACTCCTGATTGGTTAAGGGGGATATTCTCCCCCTCAGGTAAAAATTATTCTGCGAGAACGGCTTTCTCTTGTTTGGTAAAGCCGCGCGCTCTACGCCAGGTCATGAAAATACCGGTGAGATAAATGACGCCGATAATAATGAAACCGGGAATATTTTGCGGGGAGAAAACCTGAATCAGTAACCAGGTAATAGGAGAACCGCCCTGATCCATTGAAGCCACCATACCCCCGGCTTTTAACGCCCCAGCATTAGCCGCCAGTTGGGTGTGCAAACCAATAGTTTGCGTCGCGATCCACAGGGTGATGCTCATAATGATGACACCCGAGATTAAGGTGCGGAACAGATTTCCACGATGCACCGCGACCGCCATCGCCACGAAGAAGCCGATAGTTGCAAGATCGCCAAACGGCAGCACCTGATTACCCGGAACACAAACAGCAATTAAAATGGTGAGAGGGATAAAAATCAGGCTTGCCGATACCACCGCCGTATGCCCCAGCAACAACGCCGGATCAAGGCCAATCAGGAACTCCTGACCGCCGAACTTCGCCTGTAAACGACTACGGGCCTGCTTAGCGATGGGCGTTAAACCATCCATGATAGGTTTAATCACCCGTGGCATCAGCAGCATAACTGCCGCCGTTTTTACCGCCAGCTGCAATACACCTTTGACATCGTAACCCGCAAGGATGCCGATAATCAGCCCCATCACAAAACCCACGGTGACCGGTTCGCCAAAAGGGCCAAATTTGCGCTGAATATCATCGGCGCTAAATTTAATTCGGTTAACGCCTGGGATTTTCTCGATGATAGCATCGACCAGCACCGCAATCGGCCCCATATACGCCGACGTACCGTGCGGAATAGCAATGCCTTCCAGCTCAAAGAAATTTCGGGTATCGCGGGCAAACCAGTCGCCGAGCTTATAAACAAACGCCGCGTGAATTACCACACCCGCCATCCCTATCATCCATGAACCGGTTGCCAGATGCAGCAACGCGCCGGTGAAGGTCATATGCCAGATATTCCAGATATCAACATTTACCACCCGCGTCATACGGGTCAGTAACATCGCCACGTTAACCAGAATCGCAATCGGAATCGCCACCAGCGCAATTTGCGACGCCCAGGTCATGGGTGAAGAGCCCGGCCAGCCGACATCGACCACATGCAGATTCAGGTCGAAATTTTCCGCCATCGCTTTCGCCGCCGGACCAATGGAATCCAGCATTAAGCCAATCACAAGGCCAATGCCAACAAAGCCAATCCCGATATGCAGACCCGCTTTAAAGCAATCGCCTGCCTTCATGCCTAATATTTTAGAAAAAATAATGATGACAATCGGCAGCATCACCGTAGGGCCGAGGTCGAGAATATAACGCATGACTTCTGAAAACATAGGTCACCCCTGTAAGATAGTCAGAATTTTATTTTGTAATGCTTCGATACCGACACCAGAAACAAAAGGCATGCCGTGAACTAACGGAATATTGCCAAAACTACGATCCACCCTGGCAGTGGTGCATATCAAATGCACGCCATCCATATAGGTTTCTATTTCATTAACCCGACACTGGATTAATTCAACCGGAATATTATGACTCTGACACAACTCTTTAATTTCTTCCGCCGCCATCGTAGAGGTCGCAACCGCACCTCCGCAAGCGACAATAATTTTGCGTTTCATAAATAGTCCTTTTCATTGTTACAGAGGGATTTATTCGTCTGAATCTAAAACATACTTTGTGAAGTATTCCTTTAACTGGGTTTCAGGAAGAGTGATTAGTGTCTCGACGATATAGGGCTGTTGTAACTTGCCAAATAAACAGCGTAAAAGTTTCAATTGCTGCTGCGGATTTTCCACAATCAACGCAATAACCAACGATACCGCCACGTCGTTATCATCATCCGCTTGCTGAAAATGAACTTTATTTGTTGGCCTTAACAGATAAATGGCTGACGACTTAGCATGAATCGCCTCACAATGCGGTATTGCAATGGCGTGCTGCTCAAGCATTATCCCGGTAGGGAATTCTGCTTCTCTGGCAATTAATGCCTGTGGCCAGGTATCATGAACCACACCTTTCGCGAGCATCTCATTACCGATATGGGTTAAAACTTCGCTACGATCGACAAAAGAAATTCCGCTACGAACAAACAGGTTAGTCATATACCGTCCTTATTCCGCACAGCCGTAGCGATAGGCGCGCAAAACATCATAAATTTTATCCATAATAAGCTGATGCGGTATTGCTGATAATTCCCCGGACTGAATGCGTTCAAATTGTTTGGGAAGATACTGACTAATCATGCCCAGTGGGATGTCCACGCCTTCCAGATTCACCATCATCGTTTCGACGCTATTTTTAATCCGGCTATGCGGCCAGTAATAACGAATACGATCCGACAGGCTGTAACGAATATCCAGTAATGAATCGTGAAAACCCGTGCGATAATATTTCTTCCAGTACTGCGGTTCGTCGAGCATTACTTCTTCAATTACCGCCAGGCAACCGCTGCGATTTTCGGGGGCGATAAGTTCCTGCTCAATTTGTGCCAGCGCAAATACCGCCTCACGTAAAGCAAAGGTTAATGCGGGACCGACTTTCAATATTGCAAAGTGATCGCGGACTAATTCCCGATAGGCCGCCTGAGTCTGGTAATCGGTGGAATGCGCTTCATAAACCATTTTGGTTTTTTCTATCCATTGCGCCAGCGCCTGAGCTTCTTGCGCCTGATAATGAATAATATTGCTATGGTCAAATTCCACACCAGGCTGCACCACGATGGCAATCACGCGTGTTAACGCCTCTGCCAGACCACGGGCAATAAAGGCCTTTTGATGCGTGCGTAAAGTATTGGCGGCATCTTCAACCTGGGTGATGTGTACTGACTGAATGGCGCTGGCCTCACCACCCGGAACCGGAACTTCGGTGCCAATGACATAGCTCAGTTGCTCACGCTGGCAATCTGTCGCCACACTTTCCGCCGCCAGACAAAGCACAGCAGCTCGTTCAGCAACCGTTTCTGGGGCTAACGGTATAGGATCCCCCGCGCAGGACATTGACGCATCAAGATGAATTTTACTGAAGCCGGCACGAACATATGCCTTTACCAGCTCGACGGATTTTTCCATCGCCGCATCCGCATTTTCTTGCTGCCAGCAGTTTGGCCCCAGATGATCGCCGCCGAGAATAATGCGTTCGCGTGCAAACCCAACTTTATTGGCAATCGCAAAAACAAATTCGCGAAAGTCTGCCGGTGTCATTCCGGTATAACCGCCAAATTGATTGACCTGGTTTGACGTTGCTTCAATCAGCACTTTGCGCGTGCTGTTGCGATCAAATGCCAGCGCCGCTTCGATAACCAACGGATGGGCAGAACAGACTGAACATATGCCGATATGTTCACCAGCTTTATGCCGGGCAATTAACGTTTTCATATTTTTTCCTTGTTAAATGGCAGGTGCGTTATGCCCTGCCCTCGCAGCCACAATCGGCAATCACTTTGCTCACCACATCGCGCATTGCGAATTTAGCCGACTGCAAATAATCCCGGGGATCGGTCGCTTCGGGGTGCTCGGTCAGGTAATTTTTTAACGCCTGCGAGAAGGCATTTTTCAGCTCCGTTGCAACGTTGATTTTGCATATCCCCAGTTTGATGGTTTGCTGAATATCCTTAGTCGATAATCCTGACGCACCATGCAGCACCAGCGGTAAGTTCACCCACTGGCGAATGTTCTCCAGTCGAGAAAAATCAAGCGCCGGTGCGCTGGCATACATACCGTGAGCCGTGCCGATGGCGACCGCCAGGGAATCAATCCCGGTTGCCTCGGCAAATTCACGCGCCTGAACGGGGTTGGTGTACAACGCATCGGCTTCATTGACTTGCACATCATCTTCCTGGCCGCCAAGTTGCCCCAGCTCCGCTTCGACGCTGACATCAAAGCGATGGCAAAAATCCACCACCTCTTTGACCCGTGAAATATTTTGCGCAAAAGGCAAATGCGAGGCGTCAATCATGACTGAGCGCACGCCAGAACGAACCTTCTGAGCGATATCGTCAAATTTCGTGTGATGGTCGAGATGAATCGCCAGTGGATGGTGATATTGCTTCGCCATCGCGCTGACCAGCGCCATCAGATTTTCTGTACCGGCATGAGTAAATGTGCCGGGCGTTCCGGCGATGATGACCGGCGCATGCATGCTGGCAGCAGTTTCCACCACCACTTGCATCGTTTCGAGATTGTGAATATTGAATGCCGGAACCGCATAACCGCCGCGCTGCGCGTTGTTCAGCATCTGCTTTGTCGATACCACGTACATTTTCATATCCTGTCGTTTGTTTTCGATTTCAAAATACAATGAAATGATTTGTTTTCAAATGTCGAGATAACGATCACAAAAACGACAATGTGAAAATTAATCAGAATTACAGGCAAAAAAAACGGCCTCCCGTTAGGGAAGCCGTAGCAAAGTGCGCGTGTTTTTATGCCGGATGCAACGTAAACGCCTTATCCGCCCTACGGGGTAGTGCTGTTCGTATGAGGCGTATCAGGCAATAGTAATTTTGCTATCGAGATAAACGTCCTGCACGGCGTTAATCAGTTTCACGCCGTCAGCCATCGATTTCTTGAACGCCTTACGTCCAAGAATCAGCCCCATTCCGCCAGCGCGTTTGTTGATAACCGCAGTACGCACTGCATCGCTGAGGTCAGTTTCACCGCCCGCAGCACCGCCGGAGTTTATCAACCCAGCCCGGCCCATATAGCAGTTAGCTAACTGATAACGCACCAGATCAATCGGGTTTTCGCTGGTCAATTTGCTGTAGACGCGATCGTCGGTATAACCGTAATTAATCGCTTTATAGCCGCCGTTATTTTCCGCCATTTTTTGTTTAACGATATCTGCACCTATGGTCGCCGCCAGATGGTTTGCCTGACCGGTCAGGTCGGCGGAAACATGGTAATCAACGCCATCTTTCTTAAAGGCGGAGTTACGCAAATAGGCCCACAGCACTGTCACCATGCCCAGCTCGTGCGCACGTTCAAAAGCCGCAGAAATTTCTTCAATCTGGCGACGTGACTCTTCCGAGCCAAAATAGATAGTCGCCCCAACCGCCACCGCGCCCATATTGAACGCCTGCTCCACGCTGGCATACAGCGTTTGATCGTAGGTATTCGGGTAACTTAGCGTCTCGTTGTGATTAAGTTTGACGAGGAATGGAATGCGATGCGCGTAACGCCGCGATACCGATGCCAGCACGCCGTAAGTTGACGCCACACAGTTACAGCCCGCTTCGATCGCCAGTTCAACAATGTTTTTCGGGTCAAAGTAGAGCGGGTTAGCGGCAAATGAAGCTCCGGCAGAGTGCTCAACGCCCTGGTCAACCGGCAGAATAGAAAGATATCCTGTGCCAGCCAGACGCCCGGTGTTGTACAACGTCTGCATATTACGTAACACCGCTGGCGGGCGATTATTGTCAATCATCACGCGGTCTACGTAGTCATGTCCGGGGAGATACAGCTGGTCAGAAGGAATAGTCATACAACGGTGCTGTAAAAGGTTGTCGGCGTCTTTGCCAAGCAACTGCGCAATATCTGTCATTACTATGCTCCCGTAAATTCCGATTGGATATCGGCTATGGATTGTCCTGGCCCGCCTTTTGCGGGCAATCATAATCCTGGTCGTTACGGGCGAGTTTTTCCATCTTTTGGATGTTTTTTCAGCGTTTTCTGTTGGCTCGATTCATCAGAAAAAATGTTACCGCGGTCAAGTTTTCACCGCAAAGGTATTTGAAAGGTATTATTAAGTGGTATTGTCATCGCGTACCTTACATTACCTGTCATGAAGGAATTAAAAGATGAAAACAACAGCAAAGCTGTCGTTCATGATGTTTGTTGAATGGTTTATCTGGGGCGCGTGGTTTGTGCCATTGTGGTTGTGGTTAAGTAAAAGCGGTTTTAGTGCCGGAGAAATTGGCTGGTCGTATGCCTGTACCGCCATTGCGGCGATCCTGTCGCCGATTCTGGTTGGCTCCATCACTGACCGCTTTTTCTCGGCACAGAAAGTGCTGGCGGTATTGATGTTCGCTGGTGCGGTGCTGATGTATTTCGCCGCGCAACAGACCACTTTTGCCGGGTTCTTCCCTTTACTGCTGGCCTACTCGCTAACCTATATGCCGACCATTGCGCTGACTAACAGTATCGCTTTTGCCAACGTGCCGGATGTGGAGCGTGATTTCCCACGCATTCGTGTGATGGGGACTATCGGCTGGATTGCCTCTGGTCTGGCATGTGGATTCTTGCCGCAAATGCTGGGTTATGCCGATATCTCACCGACGAACATCCCGCTGCTGATTACTGCCGGAAGTTCTGCTCTGCTTGGTGTGTTTGCGTTTTTTCTGCCCGACACGCCACCAAAAAGCACCGGCAAAATGGATATTAAAGTCATGCTCGGCCTGGATGCGCTGATCCTGCTGCGCGATAAGAACTTCCTCGTCTTTTTCTTCTGTTCATTCCTGTTTGCGATGCCACTGGCGTTCTATTACATCTTTGCCAACGGTTATCTGACCGAAGTTGGCATGAAAAACGCCACTGGCTGGATGACGCTCGGCCAGTTCTCTGAAATCTTCTTTATGCTGGCATTACCGTTTTTTACCAAACGCTTTGGTATCAAAAAGGTATTATTACTTGGTCTGGTCACCGCTGCGATCCGCTATGGCTTCTTTATTTACGGTAGTGCGGATGAATATTTCACCTACGCGTTACTGTTCCTCGGCATTTTGCTGCACGGCGTAAGTTACGATTTTTACTACGTTACCGCTTACATCTATGTCGATAAAAAAGCCCCCGTGCATATGCGTACCGCTGCGCAGGGGCTGATCACGCTCTGCTGCCAGGGCTTCGGCAGTTTGCTCGGCTATCGTCTTGGCGGTGTGATGATGGAAAAGATGTTCGCTTATCAGGAACCGGTAAACGGACTGACTTTCAACTGGGCCGGGATGTGGACTTTCGGCGCGGTGATGATTGCCATTATCGCCGTGCTGTTCATGATTTTTTTCCGCGAATCCGACAACGAAATTACGGCTATCAAGGTCGATGATCGCGATATTGCGTTGACACAAGGGGAAGTTAAATGAAAACAGAACGTATTCTCGGTGCTCTTTATGGGCAGGCGTTAGGGGATGCGATGGGGATGCCCTCCGAGCTTTGGCCGCGCAGTCGCGTCAAAGCACACTTTGGCTGGATTGACCGTTTTCTGCCTGGGCCAAAGGAGAATAACGCAGCCTGTTATTTTAACCGCGCCGAATTCACCGACGATACCTCGATGGCGCTGTGTCTGGCGGATGCGTTACTGGAACGTGAAGGCAAGATCGATCCGGATCTGATTGGGCGTAATATTCTCGACTGGGCGCTGCGTTTCGACGCCTTTAACAAAAACGTACTAGGTCCGACCTCGAAGATTGCGCTTAACGCCATTCGCGACGGTAAACCCGTTGCTGAACTGGAAAATAACGGCGTGACCAACGGCGCAGCGATGCGCGTCTCGCCATTAGGTTGTTTGCTTCCGGCGCGCGATATTGACTCTTTTATTGATGATGTGGCGCTGGCCTCCAGCCCGACACATAAATCCGATCTGGCGGTTGCGGGGGCGGTAGTCATCGCATGGGCGATTTCTCGTGCCATTGACGGAGAAATCTGGTCAGCGATTGTTGATTCACTGCCCTCGATTGCGCGACATGCACAGCAAAAACGCATCACCACCTTCAGCGCCTCACTGGCAGCACGTCTGGAGATTGCGCTGAAAATTGTGCGCAATGCCGACGGCACCGAATCCGCCAGCGAACAGCTGTATCAGGTCGTTGGCGCAGGTACCAGCACTATTGAGTCCGTTCCGTGCGCCATTGCGCTGGTTGAACTGGCACAAACCGACCCGAATCGCTGCGCCGTCCTGTGCGCTAACCTTGGCGGCGACACAGACACCATCGGTGCTATGGCGACGGCAATTTGCGGCGCGTTGCATGGCGTTAACGCTATCGATCCTGCGTTAAAGGCGGAACTGGATGCAGTAAATCAGCTTGATTTCAACCGCTATGCCACGGCGCTGGCGAAGTATCGCCAACAACGGGAGGCGATATGAGCGGCGCTCGATTACACACGCTGCTGCCTGAATTAGCCACGCGTCAGCCGGTGATGGTCGTCGGCGCGGCGGTCATTGATGTGATCGCCGACGCTTATGCCCTCCCCTGGCGTGGGGGCGATATCGAACTGAAACAGCAGAGCGTTAACGTTGGCGGCTGCGCACTGAATATTGCCGTGGCGTTAAAGCGCCTCGGCATCGAAGCGGGTAATGCCTTGCCGCTCGGTCAGGGCGTGTGGGCGGAGATTATTCGCAACCGGATGGCAAAAGAGGGCTTAATCAGCCTGATCGATAACGCCGAAGGTGATAACGGCTGGTGTCTGGCGCTGGTTGAGCCTGATGGCGAACGCACTTTTATGTCATTCAGCGGTGTGGAAAATCAGTGGAATCGCCAGTGGCTGGCGCGATTAACCGTTGCGCCTGGCAGCCTGCTCTATTTTTCCGGTTATCAACTGGCCTCGCCCTGCGGCCAATTGTTAGTGGAATGGCTGGAAGAGCTGCAAGACGTGACGCCGTTTATCGATTTTGGCCCACGTATTGGCGATATCCCGGATGCATTACTGGCGCGGATCATGGCCTGTCGACCTTTAGTGTCACTCAATCGTCAGGAGGCTGAGATTGCCGCCGAACGTTTTGCTCTATCCGCAGAGATAACAACACTAGGCAAGCAATGGCAGGAGAAATTTGCCGCGCCGTTGATCGTTCGTCTCGATAAAGAGGGCGCATGGTATTTCAGCAACGACGCTTCTGGCTGCATTCCGGCATTTCCAACGCAAGTTGTAGACACCATTGGGGCGGGCGACAGTCATGCCGGCGGCGTACTTGCCGGGCTGGCCTCTGGTCTGCCACTGGCGGATGCCGTATTACTGGGCAATGCAGTGGCGTCGTGGGTTGTCGGGCATCGGGGCGGTGATTGTGCGCCAACGCGCGAGGAACTACTCCTCGCACACAAAAACGTATAGATCGCTGCGACAGTGGCTGATGCTGTACTCAATAGGCCGTTGCTGTTGGTCAAGCGCCACTTGCTTGATCACCAGCACCGGTATTTTGCTATCTAACTGAATATGTGACTGAAACTCGGCATCCGGCATCCGGGCGCTAACGCGGGAACGCGTACGTTGTGGGTAAATGTGCTGGCTGCGGAAGTAGTCATAAAGAGAAATCCCGATGGCATCAACATCATGAATTAAATGTGCCGGAACCCACGATTCCTCAATCGATACCGCTTCTTCATCGACATAGCGAATACGCTTAAGCAAAAAGACATCACTTCCCGCTTCGACCGCCAGCTGCTGCGCAACTTCTTCGGGACATTTCACGACACGCTTGTTAACCCATAGCGTATCGGGCTTTTTCCCGCGCAATACCACCTGCTGAGAAAAACCTCGCGCTTCTTTCAACGAGTATTCGAAGATGTTGTTGATCTGCGTACCGTAACCACGCGAACGCGTCACCACGCCCTCTTCTTCCAGCGCCTGCATCGCCTTGCGCACCGTAATGCGCGAAACGCCGGTTAACTGACTTAAATCACGCTCACCGGGCAAAATATTGCCATGCTCCAGCACCCCGCTGCGCACGGCATTTTTTACCGTTTCGGCAAACTTAATATAAAGCGGCGTGTTATCCGCCGCTAAAATACGTTCGTTCAGTTGGGCAATCAGCTGGGTATGCGCTTGTTCCATTTGTCTTTTTCCTGCCAGGGAGTCTGGTGGGAGTATATCACTGCTTCTTATTTAAGGCGTTTCTTTAATCCCATCAACGAATACCTGCAACTCCTCCACCGTGCCATTAAACACATTAAAATCCACCGGACCATTAATGCCATCGACCTGTCCACGGTCGGAATGCTGCCAGAAGCGCCAGGCCATTCCGTCATTGTCCGGACGACGTTGATAGTAGTGAGCCACCCACCACGGATATTCATTGAAATAGCCCGCCAGATTCGTGTGATAAAAAACGGCTCCTGAGTAAATAATCGGCTTTTTCCCCGTACTTTTTTCGACCATTTTTAGCCACTGACTTACCCGCTTGCGTAATTCTTTTGCTGATAATTTTCCCCGTTCTTCTACGTCCAGCACGGCAGGGAAATCGCCTTGTGAGAAATCCACCGTTTGCAGAAATAATCGCGCCTGAACTGAAGCGGATACCGACGGGGAAAAATAATGATACGCCCCGCGCAGCAGGCCATTTTCGCGGCTTAGTTGCCAGTTACGCGAAAAATAGGGGTCCACCAGCTTTTCGCCTTCCGTCGCCTTGATAAAGGCAAATTGCAAGCGAATACCGTTATCGCGCATTTTTGCCACCCGCTGCCAGTCGATCCGTTCCTGCCAGCGCGAAACATCTATTCCGTGAATGGTGTAACTGGCAGGAATGCGAATAGCAAAAGATTTGACCGGACGATAACCGTAGAAGTGGATGTAGTCTTTAATCTGAATTGCTGTCGAGTAGAAAAAATTCACCGTCTGACGCGGATAAATTGCAACGATGGAAATTAGCCCAAGAGCGCATAATAAAGCGGTGAATTTTTTTCGACTGGTGATTCTCAGCTGCATTGGTTTCATCCCTGAATGTCAGTGCCAAAGGCTGACAATAACCAAAGCAGCTATAGTACGGTGCTCACCACCAGGCGTGGAAGTGGTGAACCGGACCAATACCGTGACCAACTTCCAGCGTGTCGGCCTGGGCTAACGCCGATGAAAGCCAGCTTTTTGCCTCCTGTACGGTGTCAGCCCAGTTTGTATGGCGCGGGCGCAGTGCAGCCAACGCCGCAGAGAGCGTACAACCAGTGCCGTGAGTGTTTTTGGTCATAATGCGCGGTGCGGTAAACCGTTGTTCACCCTCGCGGGTAAACAGCCAGTCCGGGCTTTGCTCATCATCCAGATGACCACCTTTCATTAGCACTGCGCCACAGCCCATCGCCAACAGCGATCGCCCTTGTTCCAGCATTTCCTGTTCGGTGCGCGCGTGTGGCGCGTCGAGCAAGGCGGCTGCTTCGGGCAAGTTTGGCGTTATTAATGAAACATGTGGCAATAATCGACTGCGTAGCGTGGCAACTGCCGAAGGTGAAAGCAGCGGGTCGCCGCTTTTTGCCAGCATAACGGTGTCGAGTACCACGTTTTGGATCTGATAACGTTGCAACCGTTCTGCCACCGCTTCAACAATATCGGTTTCCGCCAACATACCGATTTTAGTGGTGTCGATTCGCACATCACTGAACACCGAATCGAGCTGGGCGGCGACAAAATCAGGCTCAATGCGATACACCGACTGTACACCACGGGTATTTTGCGCCACCAGTGCAGTAATAACTGAGCAACCATAAGCGCCAAGTGCCGAGAAGGTTTTAAGATCGGCCTGAATCCCCGCACCACCACTCGGATCAGTACCGGCAATCGTCAGAGCGTTAATTCGTTTCATGCCTGCACCTCCTGCGTCAATTGCCAGAGCGCATCAAGGAAATGTGGAACAAAACTGCCTGGCCCCTCGCTTCTGGCAACTGCGCGTTCTCCGGCTTGTTTCATCCAGTGACAGGCAGATGCGATATTTTCCAGCGTATCGCCTGGTAGCGCACAACAGGCAGCGACAACCGCCGATAATGCACAGCCAGTTCCTACCACTTTGGTCATTAGCGGATCGCCACCGTGAATGCCAACGATACGATGTCCATCGGTAACATAATCCACCTCGCCAGTGACCACGACGATTGCGCCAGTTTCCCGTGCCAGTGTTTGTGCAGCAGGTATCGCGTTAGCTGCGGCATCAGTGGTATCCACTCCCCGTCCGCCATTAGCAACGCCAGCTAATGCCATGATTTCCGAAGCATTACCACGTATGGCGGTTGGCTTATGAGACAGAAGTTCCAGACAAAAACGGCGGCGATAATCGAGTGCACCCACCGCTACTGGATCAAGCGTCCAGGGTGTTTGAGAGCGTTTTGCCTGTTCAACGGCAGCACTCATCGCTTGCGCTCGTGGCTGCGTCAGCGTGCCAACGTTAATCAACAAGGCACTGGCGATAGCCGCAAACTGACTGGCCTCTTCGGTTTCGATAACCATCGCTGGCGATGCACCGATCGCCAGCAAGGTATTGGCAGTAAAGGTTTGCACCACATCGTTGGTCATACAGTGCACAAGAGGGGAATGTTGGTGAAAAAGGTGTAACGCGTGCGCAGATTGCGCTGAACTCAGCAGGTCGACTTGCATAGTTTGCTCCTGCCATAACGTGAAGAAGCAATGACCTGGTGGTCCGTGACTTCCCTACGCTGGCATTATCCAGATCAGGTGATACGGGTATTTCTCAGCCTTCACGCAGAAGGGCACCCCGAGTCGTTTGGTTGCGATAATAAATCGCAGAGGAGGATGGTAATGTCCAGCGCACGCGTTGTAAACGGGGAAAAACGGCGGTATTACAATAACGTTGTGAAATTATTTGATATAAGAATCCAGCACCTTCAGAACGACATCCAGATCTTCTTCACGTTTTAGCTCATCCCCCTGGTGAACGATGTGTTCCGTCAGATGGCCTTTAATCACTTCCCGCATCAGACCGTTTACCGCGCCACGGATAGCAGCAATCTGTTGTAAAACTGCAGCGCATTCGTGCGGCTCGTCGAGCATTTTCTTGAGCGCCACGACCTGGCCCTGAATCTTACTGGCACGCGCTTTCAGTTTCTGTTTATCACGGATGGTATGAGACATGGCAACACCTGGTTAACAAGAATATGAAAAATCATAGCACTATTAATCTACTGGGGGGTAGTATCAGGTACTGGGGGGGAGTAGAATCAGATTGCCGAATTAATACTAAGAATTATTATCATGACCGAATTTACCACTCTTCTTCAGCAAGGAAATGCCTGGTTCTTCATCCCCAGCGCCATCTTACTTGGTGCGCTTCATGGCCTGGAACCAGGGCACTCAAAAACGATGATGGCGGCGTTTATCATCGCCATCAAAGGCACCATTAAACAGGCGGTGATGCTCGGACTGGCAGCAACCATTTCGCATACCGCGGTGGTCTGGTTGATTGCCTTTGGCGGGATGGTGATCAGCAAACGTTTTACTGCTCAATCTGCAGAACCGTGGCTCCAGTTGATTTCCGCGGTGATCATTATTGGCACCGCGTTCTGGATGTTCTGGCGTACCTGGCGCGGCGAACGCAACTGGCTGGAGAATATGCACGAGCACGAGCACGAGCATGATCATGAGCATCATCACCATCACGAACATGGCGAGTATCAGGATGCCCATGCACGAGCCCATGCCAATGACATTAAAAGACGATTTGATGGTAGAGAGGTCACCAACTGGCAAATTTTGTTATTTGGCTTAACCGGTGGCCTTATCCCCTGCCCGGCAGCAATTACCGTGCTGTTGATTTGCATTCAGTTGAAAGCCCTGACACTGGGCGCAACACTGGTCGTCAGTTTTAGCATTGGCCTGGCGTTAACGCTTGTCACCGTAGGCGTTGGCGCAGCAATCAGCGTTCAGCAGGTCGCAAAACGCTGGAGCGGATTTAACACTCTCGCTAAACGCGCTCCCTATTTTTCCAGTCTGTTGATTGGCTTAGTTGGTGTGTATATGGGCGTACATGGCTTCATGGGCATAATGCGATAACTCAATCCTTTAGGCTTGCATGTTATCTTCAGCCCAGGATGATTCTTAAATCAGCTATTTCCGCTGACTCTCTGCTCGCTAAGGATGCTTTTAGGGCATCCTTTCATTTACACTTTTTACGAAATCATGGGATCACTAACAAAATATCGCTTGTCAGTTATATTGTATGGCAGGAAAGATATGCGACTGATATTACAGATCCCCAAAGTGGAGAGTTTATGACCATTAAAAATAAGATGTTGCTGGGTGCGCTTTTGCTGGTTACCAGTGCCGCCTGGGCCGCACCAGCCACCGCGGGTTCGACCAATACCTCGGGAATTTCTAAGTATGAGTTAAGCAGTTTCATTGCTGACTTTAAGCATTTCAAACCAGGTGACACCGTACCAGAAATGTACCGTACCGATGAGTACAACATTAAGCAGTGGCAGTTACGTAACCTGCCCGCGCCTGATGCCGGGACGCACTGGACCTATATGGGTGGCGCGTACGTGTTGATCAGCGACACCGACGGTAAAATCATTAAAGCCTACGACGGTGAGATTTTTTATCATCGCTAAAAAAAGCCCCCTCGGAGAGAGGGGGAAATGCAAACACCTTGTTATTTTTTATTATTAGCCACTTGCTCGTCTTGCTTATTATTAGTCGTATTTCACATTGATTAATGCGGTTGCCTCCAGTGCGCCAGATTTAACTTTGTTTGTATCGTAAACGTAGTAACTGGCCGTTATCGGAATTGAAACCGTTGTATCTGTAAGTTTTGACTTTGCCGCAATTTCTTTTAAATTTGTATATCCTTTACTGCTGTTAGTGATATTTAAAAGTGTGACTGGCGTACCATTACTTTCAAGAATAAATCCTACGCCATTATCTTCCGCACCTTTCAGGATCGTGTTGCTGTTGGTTAACAAGTCAGAACTTGATAAATACACCTGCATTTTCCGTGATGTTTGATTTTGTTGACCTAATAAATTTTTACAACGCAGAACAATATCCCCTTTTTTACTATTTATTGTTGTTTTGTTACCTGTGGCTGGTAATTGTGAAACGGGAATACTCTCTAACGTAATTAATAAATCGTCCGGTTTGCAGGTTGTGGTTATCGGGTTGTATGACAATGTCAGATTAAAGGAATAGACACCTGCATTTTGTGCCAATGCATTTCTGTAGCTATTTACACATGCATCCCATGACTTACCACCTAATAAACACAGTAGAAATTGTACTGCGGCACTCCCGCGTGTCGATGATGAAGCACTGGATAATGTCGCAACTCCATTAATCATCACTGAACCACCGCCTCCCGCAGAAACATTCACTTTTGCATTACTGGCCGCAGGTGTCACCGTTACCGAATAACCACTGGTGAAACTGGTCTGATTATTTGACAACGTAATGTTGTTTTTATTGGTCCATTCAAAATGTAAATTTAATTTAATGGTATCGTTATAAAGTCCAACAATAATATCCGACGGGCTCATAGGGGTGATAGTATTTGTACTCACGCATGACGAATCATTAAAATTATGCTCATATGTCGCCATTTGTGTTTGAGTAAGTGCAAAATCCCCCTGAACAACCAAATTGTGCTGAACAGATAACTCACTATAACATGCCGCATAGCTCACAGGCATAACCATCATCATTAATATAAATAGCATTATGCGAATTTCCATAGAACCACCTGACTATTACTGGCAAATATAATTTCTACTTTCATCAATCTCTTTACCGAAGGTGATTGTGCATGAAAGTCCTTGTTGCTTATCAATTGCTACATTAACCGATGGCGGTACTTCATTGGTGCGAATAAATAACTGGCTTCCCTGGCCGACAACGCCAATGTTATGACCATGGATATCATTGACTTCATAACTAAACGTTAATGGTTGCCCATCCGCTCTTAACGCTTTTATAAACCAGGGCTTGCGCTGATCGGTATCAAAATTAACCAGTACAACCGCGCCGCGATAAGGGGCGGCAATTTTCCGGTTGCCACGTAATTCTGCTTCGCTATCGCTTTGCGACACATCCAGCATCAGGTGATTTTCCCGATAAGGTGTCATTCCGTCGTATACCACCACTCCATTACGGTTTGTTGTGCGATATTTTTGCCCATTGACATAAGCATCTTTAATTCCTGGCGCATTCATCACAGCAAACGTTTCAGAAAGACGGTTCGCCAGATTAACGCCACCCGACCAGGCGACAATGCCCCCTGAAACACTGGCTCCAGCCTGTCGATAAGCACTCGACTGACTATAACTGCCATTCACTGTCGCAACCGGCGCGTTCCAGGTTAAATTCGCCCCAGCTGTCGTTTCATTTCCCTGATACTGATAACTCAGGTTGACCCCATAGTTAAACTGATCCCGGCTTCCAACGGTTCCTGATAATCCCGTATTATTTGAGGCAACCCCCTGATCATCAAACGTCGTTGAGTTAGACATATATATTTGCCGACGAGGCGTCGTAACGTCATCACCCCAATCAAAGGGAATCGATATAAAAATATTAAAACGTTTCTCTTCATGATGATTCTCGTCATAAGCCTGGCTTGCCGCGAGGGTATAGCTTATCCGTCGCAGGTTGTTGGAATAACTCAACTGATAATCCTTACTACTGCCGCTACGCCCCCAGTAATCTCGCCATAACGTACTTAATGACACAGAACCCCAGCCTTCTGGCAATGACTGGCTCATATTAGCAGAAAAGCTATTTTTACGGCCAAAATCGTTCTGGTAATAATCGGCAATGTCATAGATATCGTTTTCATCACGGCGATAATTATCTTTATTGTTTGCCCAAACGTGATCGTTAAATGTCCGGTAATCACGCGACGAATAACGCCAGGCCGCCAGACCAAAACGCGTCGACGTTTGGCTCACAAATTTGTTGTAGGCAATTTGATAACTTTGCCCGTCAAACACATCGCCGTTGTCTTGTTTACTATGCGACTTCGTGGCATCGACGGAAATGGCACCAATGCGTGTATTCCAGCCAGTCCCCAAAGTGAACGCGTAATAATTATTCGCGACCATCGATCCGGCATACAGCGTCAATAAGTTATTAAAACCATACTGATAACCCGCCTGAACAAAATCACTTTGTTTGCTCGCCCCTTCAATATGGCTACGACCTGCCGCAAAATCATATTTCGACACGCCGGGTTGCAGCATATTCGGCACCGCTGCATAAGGCACCAGATAGGTGGTTACCGAACCGTCCGCCTCTTTCACGCTGACATCAAGATCTGCTCCACCACCGGCCAACTGCAAATCTGTAATCGCAAACGGGCCAGGAGGAACCTCTTTCTGATAAACCACAAAACCGTTCTGTTCAATAGTTACCAGCGCGTTACTCTGAGCAATCCCCTGCACCCGTGGAGTAAAATTTTGTTTCGAGTTAGGCAACATCTGCATATCACGAAACAACCGCACACCGCTGAAGCGAACAGAATCAAAAATATCGCTTGATGTGTACATATCACCCACGCGAAGCGTGCCGAGAAGTTGGGCAAATCCACGTTCCAGATACAGGGTATTGCTTTTCCACCCCCCTGGATTGCTATTTGTTTTACTGAAACTGGCATCAGAATGCAGTTGCCACCCCAGTAAGTTTAACCCGCTGTTAAAACGTACATATGTACTCTTGCTATTACCCGACGCTTTATAGTCGCTGTAATACTGACTCACATAATAAGAGGTATAAAACGCATTAATACCCCGCTCCCAGTTTTCCGGTGGAACATAGCCACTTTCCAGTTCTTCCACCCACGCCTGCGGGACACTGAAATCGAGACGAAAAACTCCGATATCCCAGGTATAGCTCCCACCCTGAACAAGTTGCTCAAATGTTAAACATTGCTTACCGCTGGCAAAGTTATCGGTATTAATGCCTAACCGCTTGATAATTTCCCTTGATAAACATGTTTCTTGCGGGTTGTCTTTAACAATAATCTCATATTTCCCGCGCCATTGCTTATTGACATAAATATCGATGTCATACTGCCCCGGCAAGGGTTGATTATCATCAAGACGAATATTTGCAACCTGCTGGTCTTTCATTCCACCTATCATAAAATGGGTATCAAAGGTTTCTTCAGCTGCATAAGCTTCAATGCCGAGCAATAACGCTACGATTGCTGATGCAAGTGGGGTCATTCTCAACATAGGCAGCTCCTGCAATTAAATTTTGTCACTAATATAGTTGCCATGGTCATCGATAATGGTCAGATGCCAGTTATTCGCATTATTACTTTTGACATTAATACTCTGACTTTCTAAGGGGGCAATCATAATAGTTTCATAATTGACTTTGACATTATTAGCTTTGACATCCGAAATCGTCACCCAATTTGCTGAGTCATTTTTTATCACCAATCCATTGCCACTGCGATTTACCCGTAACTTTTTAAATGTCGCTTTATTTACCGGTGCAATACCCGCAGGCCGGTAAAACAATTTGATTCTGTTTTGCATTGCAAATTTCAGTGCATTCTTGCCCTCTTGCTCTGGACTATTTGGTGGAATATCCAGAACATTCAGATAAAAAATGCTCTCTTTATTAGTGGGCAGTTTATTCGGCATAATTTTGATTTTAACTTGCTGCCCGGAATTTGCCCCTATTTTTGCCACTGGTGGCGTTAACATGAAAGGAACCTGAATTTTTTCTGGTGGTAACGACGTATCACCATCATCAATCCACGCCTGCAGCAGCGAAGAACGGTTTCCCTGATTCATCAACTGCACCATCACTTCTTTATTTTCTGCCGGGTAAATAATACGCGTCCCGTAGATAACAATACCGGCATGTGCAGGAAGGACCATAGAAGAAATGAGTAAAGCAAATAATCCTTTCATCTTAATGCCTCTTAAATTAAAAGGCCGCCATGGGGATAGCGGCCATGTTTATTACCTGGAGAAACTTGAAATTTTATTTATTAATCCTGCGCCACACGCATAACCAGAGAAGATAACACATCACCTGATTGCACTGAATTATCTGTCAACTTCAGGTATTTTGCTTTAAACGGAATAGCATATTGACCTTCCGCTGTTTTATAACTCTCAATGTTAAAAGGTGCAGAAACATCCAGGACATCGCTGTTATCACCTAAATAGAGATAGTACCCCACGGTATCGTTGCTACTGGCTATCGCCTTATCGTTTCCGGTTATTTTATCGTTGGTAATCAACGAGAGTTTTACACCAGCAACTTCTTTCGGACAGCTAATTTTTAACATACTGCTGGTTACACCGACTGCATCATCATAGGTCGAGTATTTAGCTTTACCTTCAAAGACAGTGGTTGGTACAGTTGGCATATTAATACTTACTGAATCGCCACCCGCTTCGAATTTACACGGAGATTCTGCAATATTCCCTTTAATGGTTAATGTTCCGGTATCAACGTCTGCGGCAAATACCCCAGCGCTCATAAAAAAAGAAGAAAAGACAGCGGCAGCAATAATTGAACGTTTCATAATATGTTCCTTAATAAAATTTATTTTTGGTTGTTAAGAGTCTGTATCTCTTGGAAACAAATTTCTCACATCAAAAAAGTTGCCGCAATGTAAACATATTGTTTTATTGATTTAAAACAAATTAACTATTGCAATATAAATACAACAAATGCTTAAGCATATTAAATATTTATCACATCTATTAATTAATGCAGATTTTTGTAAATGGTATTATTGATATAAATAAAAAAGCTGAAATCATTCACACGAGTGATTTCAGCTTTCTAAATCCGATTAAAAAACCAGGGTGGCAAATTAATCGTAGCGATTTAACACGATTCGACGTTTGCTATCGCTACCTGCAACAACCACTTCTGTCGTTACACCTTTGACTGGCGAAGAAACCTGATGACGGGTATCAACATCATACGTTAACTGACCACAATGCTGTTGAGGTTGTCCATTAACCATAGCCATACTGCATGTTGGGGGACTGATCCTGCCATTAATCGTTAATGTGGCAGTCTGTGAAGAGAACGCGGGAGAAGCCATTCCATAGGCAAGAAAAATAATTCCTGACAGCCAGTACTTATTCATTGAACGTTATCCCTGTAGTAAAGGTTATGCCTGGATAGAATGAGTGCATAACAAACTATAGCTGTACATCCACTACACAGCCACGAAGGATGATAATGAAGCATTGCCTGTACGATCAATCGACTTTATAGAGTTTCGGACGAAGGTCCGCAGAATATTTGCAGCATTAAATAAGTGTTCATTAATGCGGCAAAAACAAATACACCGCATCAATGTAACATCTCTGCGGTGTATGAAAAGCAACCAAAAAGGTTAATACGCGTTAGACCGCGCGGAAGGAAATCTCGCCAGGAATGACTTCTCCCTGCCAATAAAGCTGGGCTGCAACGCGGTCAGCCAGCTGGCGGTAGATAGCGGTAAATTCGCTCTCCGGACGGCTGATAACCGTTGGCGTGCCTTTATCGAGATCTTCACGTAAGGAGATGTGTAACGGCATCTGCCCCAGCAACTGCGTGTGGTATTTCTCGGCCAGTTTCTCTGCACCACCGGTACCGAAAATCGGTTCATGGTGACCACAGTTACTGCAAATATGCACACTCATGTTCTCGACAATACCAAGCACCGGAACTTCGACTTTCTCGAACATCACAATGCCTTTTTTCGCATCGATCAACGCAATGTCCTGCGGGGTGGTGACCACTACCGCGCCAGTTACTGGAATGTTTTGTGCAAGTGTCAATTGAATGTCACCGGTGCCTGGCGGCATATCAAGCACCAGATAGTCGAGATCCGGCCACAAGGTTTCCTGCAACATCTGCATTAACGCCTTGCTCGCCATCGGACCACGCCACACCATCGCATTGTCGTCAGTGACCAGATAACCAATTGAATTGGTTGCCAGTCCATGAGACATAATCGGTGCCATATGGGTACCGTCCGGCGAAGTTGGACGCTGATTTTCTGCGCCCAGCATGGTGGGTATTGATGGGCCGTAGATATCGGCGTCCAGAATGCCGACTTTCGCCCCTTCCGCCGCCAGTGCCAGCGCCAGGTTTACCGCCGTGGAGGATTTACCCACGCCGCCTTTACCGGAGCTGACCGCAATGATGTTCTTCACGCCGTTAATTCCCGGCTGATTCTTCACGCGTTTTAAGGTGGCGATATTGTGCGACAGTTTCCAGTCGATAGCTTTCGCCCCGGTGATGCGCAGCAGTTCGGCGCTACCTTGCTCTTTTAACTCTTCGAACGCGCTATGCCAGACGAATGGCATAACCAGTTCCACATGCAACGTGTCGTCCATCCAGGCGACATGGTGCAACGCTTTCAGCGTGGTGAGGTTATGCTTCAGGGTTGGGTGCTGAAAATTGGCCAGTGTCCCGGCGACCATTGCGCGCAAGGCTTCTGGTGATTTGGCCTGGGATTGTTCGTTCATCCCGACTCCTTTTTTGTATAGATAAACCATCAGCTGATAGTTTACCTGAAGAATATAGAGAAGTACTTACTTAACATTTTCCCATTTGGTACTATCTAACCCCTTTTCACTATTAAGAAGTAATGCCTACTATGACTCAAGTCGCGAAGAAAATTCTGGTGACGTGCGCACTGCCGTACGCTAACGGCTCAATCCACCTCGGCCATATGCTGGAGCACATCCAGGCTGATGTCTGGGTCCGTTACCAGCGAATGCGCGGCCACGAGGTCAACTTCATCTGCGCCGACGATGCCCACGGTACACCGATCATGCTGAAAGCTCAGCAGCTCGGTATCACCCCGGAGCAGATGATTGGCGAAATGAGTCAGGAGCATCAGACTGATTTCGCAGGCTTTAACATCAGCTATGACAACTATCACTCGACGCACAGCGAAGAGAACCGCCAGTTGTCGGAACTTATCTACTCTCGCCTGAAAGAAAACGGTTTTATTAAAAACCGCACTATTTCTCAGCTGTACGATCCGGAAAAAGGCATGTTCCTGCCGGACCGTTTTGTGAAAGGCACCTGCCCGAAATGTAAATCCCCGGATCAATACGGCGATAACTGCGAAGTCTGCGGCGCGACCTACAGCCCGACTGAATTGATCGAACCGAAATCGGTGGTTTCTGGCGCTACGCCGGTAATGCGTGATTCTGAACACTTCTTCTTTGATTTGCCCTCTTTCAGCGAAATGTTGCAGGCATGGACCCGCAGCGGTGCGTTGCAGGAGCAGGTGGCAAATAAAATGCAGGAGTGGTTTGAATCCGGCCTGCAACAGTGGGATATCTCCCGCGACGCGCCGTACTTCGGTTTTGAAATTCCGAACGCGCCGGGTAAATATTTCTACGTCTGGCTGGATGCGCCGATTGGCTATATGGGTTCTTTCAAGAATCTGTGCGACAAGCGCGGCGACAGCGTAAGCTTCGATGAATACTGGAAGAAAGACTCCAACGCCGAGCTGTACCACTTCATCGGTAAAGATATTGTTTACTTCCACAGCCTGTTCTGGCCAGCAATGCTGGAAGGCAGCAACTTCCGCAAGCCGACCAACCTGTTTGTTCATGGCTATGTGACGGTGAACGGCGCGAAGATGTCTAAGTCTCGCGGTACCTTTATTAAGGCCAGCACCTGGCTGAATCATTTTGACGCCGACAGCCTGCGTTACTACTACACTGCGAAACTCTCTTCGCGCATTGATGATATCGATCTCAACCTGGAAGATTTCGTTCAGCGCGTGAATGCCGATATCGTTAACAAAGTGGTTAACCTGGCCTCTCGTAATGCGGGCTTTATCAACAAGCGTTTTGACGGCGTGCTGGCAAGCGAACTGGCTGACCCGCAGTTGTACAAAACCTTCACTGATGCCGCTGAAGTGATTGGTGAAGCGTGGGAAAGCCGCGAATTTGGTAAAGCAGTACGCGAAATCATGGCGCTGGCTGATCTGGCTAACCGCTATGTCGATGAACAGGCTCCGTGGGTGGTGGCAAAACAGGAAGGCCGCGATGCCGACCTGCAGGCAATTTGCTCAATGGGCATAAACCTGTTCCGCGTGCTGATGACTTACCTGAAGCCGGTACTGCCGAAACTGACCGAGCGCGCAGAAGCATTCCTCAATACAGAACTGACCTGGGATGGTATCCAGCAACCGCTGCTGGGCCACAAAGTGAATCCGTTCAAAGCGCTGTATAACCGCATCGATATGAAGCAGGTTGAAGCACTGGTGGAAGCGTCTAAAGAAGAAGTGAAAGCAGCTGCCGCGCCAGTTACTGGCCCACTGGCAGATGATCCGATTCAGGAAACCATCACCTTTGACGACTTCGCCAAAGTTGACCTGCGCGTGGCGCTGATCGAAAACGCAGAGTTTGTTGAAGGTTCTGACAAACTGCTGCGCCTGACGCTGGATCTCGGCGGTGAAAAACGCAATGTCTTCTCCGGCATTCGTTCTGCTTACCCGGATCCGCAGGCACTGATTGGTCGTCATACCATTATGGTGGCTAACCTGGCACCACGTAAAATGCGCTTCGGTATCTCCGAAGGCATGGTAATGGCTGCTGGTCCTGGCGGGAAAGATATCTTCCTGCTAAGCCCGGATGCCGGTGCTAAACCGGGTCATCAGGTGAAATAATCCCCCATCAAGGCGCTGCATCGACAGCGCCTTTTCTTTATAAATTCCTAAAGTTGTTTTCTTGCGATTTTGTCTCTCTCTAACCCGCATAAATACTGGTAGCATCTGCATTCAACTGGATAAAATTACAGGGATGCAGAATGAGACACTTTATCTTTCAGGACGAAAAATCACATAAATTCTGGGCGGTGGAGCAACAGGAAAACGAGTTGCATATCTGTTGGGGAAAAGTTGGCACCAAAGGGCAAAACCAGGTAAAAAGTTTTGCGGATGCTGCGGCAGCGGCAAAAGCGGAGCTTAAGCTGATTGCGGAGAAGGTGAAGAAGGGATATGTGGAGCAAGCGAAGGATAATTCTTTGCAACCTTCCCAAACGGTAACGGACTCTCTCAAGGTAGCGGACTTATCCACCATTATTCAGGAACAACCCTCTTTCGTAGCAGAAACCCGTGCGGCTGACAAAAATACAGATGCTGTTTTACCGTGGCTGGCAAAAGATATTGCTGTCGTTTTTCCGCTTGAAGTCGTACCCACCACCTTAAGCCATCGCCGCTTTCCCGGAGATCCTGTTACACCTGTAGATAAATTAACCCAGTTACGTCGCTTAGCCTGTGGCGTGTCGCAACGGGATAACAAAACAGCTACATTTGACTTCAGCGCCTGTACTTTAGAGTGGCAAAACTTCATCGCTCAGGCGATCGATCTGATTAACAGCCCGAAAACGACAAAATTACCATCACCGGTAATGGCTGTACTCGCGGCACTTGAACTGCACTGCACGAGATATAAAGAGCGTGAGGATGTTATGGATCAGATTATTCAGGAAGGCGGTCTGGAATATGCTACTGATGTAATAATACATCTTCAACAAATATCTATTGAATGGGATTATGTCAACAATAATATTGTTTTCCTGTCGTCTGGCATTTCACCTGATTACTTGCAGCAATATTCCAGCTTTGAATTACGCCTACGTAAACATTTATCACTGGCGGAAGAGTCTCTCTGGCAAAAATGTGCACAAAAACTTATTGCCGCAGTTCCACATATTCCAGAATGGCGGCAACCATTAATTGCTTTGTTATTACCCGAAAAACCAGAAATTGCACATGAAATTGCCCAGCGTCTACTGGGGCAAAAGAAATTACCCTCGCTTGAGTGGCTAAAAATAGTGGCGACTGATGAGCACATTCTTGCCTCATTAGAAAAATATCACGAGCCATATGCCATTTTTGATGATTACTATTGTGGTGCGATATGGTCAGCCACCGTATTACAGGAGCAAGGTGTTGCAGCCCTGCCCCGATTTGCACCCTATGTCGCAAGTGACTACTGCGCCGATGTGTTGAGTCATATCAATCATCCGTTCGCATTAACACTGCTTATACGTGTAGCCGGGCATACTAAACGCTGTCACGATCGAATGACGAAAGCCTGCGCTGCGTTCCCACACGCAGCACTGGCAGCACTGGCGGAACTTCTAGTGCAAAAAGAAGAGAATAGTTGGCGCATTATGCTAATGACGATGCTTATCTCGCAACCTACACTAGCAGAACAGGTCATTCCCTGGCTTTCGACACCCGCAGTTGCAGTGCTGAAATCATGCCAGCAACAACTGAAACAGCCCTCAAACCATGCCAGTGCCGATCTACTGCCGGCCATAGTAGTCTCCCCACCATGGCTTTCGAAAAAGAAAAAATCGCCGATTCCGGTGCTTGATTTAGCACCGCTCAACCTCGAATCCATATGCACAATAACCGACACAGAAGCTAAAGAGTTTCAAACTCATTGGGACTGGGAACCGCATAAGCCAGGTGAAGGTGCTAAAGATTTCCTTTACTCGCTGGGGTATCGCCGCTGGGATTTTGACACATATAAATATATCGGCGCTTCTGACTCGGCAATTGACGCATGGGAACGTGAGGACTTCGCTACACTCATCCAAATGTTTAAAGCCCACCATGCACCGTATCAGGGAGAGTGGCATCTCAACTCACTTCCCTTTTTACCTATGCAAAAAGCGATTAAACTATGGGAATTTCTCAGCAAAGAGCCGCATACCGCGGTAAAACCTGTCATGCTTTATTTGCGACTGGCAGGTATGAGTGGTTTTCTACACTCGTTTTCACGCTACCCTCAAGAAGGTTTTGCGGTTGCTAATTATTTTGCCGCAACGGAACTGGCTCCTGCCGTCGCCCGCGCCTTTAACAAACTCAAAACTCTACGACAAGACGCCCGCACCTGGCTGCTGAAATATCCGGAACATGCCATTACCGGCCTGTTGCCTGCGGCACTCGGCAAAGCCGGTGAATCCCAGGATAACGCCCGTGCCGCTTTACGTATGTTGATTGAAAATGGTTATCCGTCATTACTGCAAGAAATCGCCCAGCGTTATAACCAGCCGGAAGTAACCGATGCGGTGAACGCTCTACTTGCGCTCGATCCCTTAGATAATCACCCGACTAAAATCCCGACACTTCCGGCCTTTTATCAGCCATCGCTCTGGACGCGCCCGGTATTAAAAGCAAACGCCCAATCACTGCCAGATAGCGCCCTCTTCCACCTCGGTGAAATGCTCCGCTTCCCTCAGGAAGATACGCTGTATCCGGGGTTATTACAGGTGAAAGACGCCTGTACTGCCGACTCACTGGCTGAGTTTGCCTGGGATCTGTTTACCGCCTGGCAGACCGCTGGCGTGCCGTCGAAAGAGAGCTGGGCGTTCACTGCATTAGGTGTTCTTGGCAACGATGACACCGCCCGCAAACTGACGCCATTAATCCGCGCCTGGCCTGGCGAATCTCAGCATAAACGTGCCACCGTTGGGTTGGATATTCTCGCTGCTATCGGCAGCGATATCGCCCTGATGCAGCTTAACGGCATCGCCCAGAAACTGAAATTCAAAGCCTTACAGGAGCGGGCGAAAGAAAAAATTGCCGACATTGCCGAAAGTCGCGAACTCACAGTGGCAGAACTTGAAGATCGGTTAGCACCGGATCTCGGTCTGGATGATAACGGTTCGCTGCTGCTGGATTTCGGGCCACGGCAGTTCACCGTCAGCTTTGATGAAACCTTAAAACCGTTTGTGCGTGATGCTTCCGGCAGCCGCCTGAAAGACTTGCCTAAACCGAACAAAAGCGATGATGAAACCCAAGCGAACGATGCAGTTAACCGCTACAAACTGTTGAAAAAAGATGCGCGTACCGTTGCCGCCCAGCAGGTAGCAAGGCTGGAATCCGCCATGTGCCTACGCCGCCACTGGTCGCCGGAAAACTTCCAGCTATTCCTGGTTGAGCATCCGCTGGTTCGCCACTTAACCCGCCGTCTGATTTGGGGCGTTTATAGCACCGAAAACGAGCTACTGGCCTGTTTCCGGGTGGCAGAAGATAACAGCTACAGCACCGCTGACGATGATCTTTTCACCCTGCCGGAAGGCGATATCTCTATTGGTATTCCTCACGTTCTGGAAATATCACCGACGGATGCCGCCGCCTTTGGTCAGCTTTTTGCCGACTACGAACTTTTACCGCCGTTCCGTCAGCTCGACCGCAACAGTTATGCCCTGACTGAAGTCGAACGCAACGCCAGCGAACTAACCCGCTGGGCAGGCAGAAAATGCCCGAGCGGTCGGGTTATGGGGCTGTCGAATAAAGGCTGGGTGCGTGGTGAACCGCAGGACGGTGGCTGGATCGGCTGGATGATCAAACCTCTGGGCCGCTGGTCATTAATCATGGAAATCGATGAAGGATTTGCAGTTGGTATGTCGCCAGCCGAACTCAGTGCCGAGCAACTCTTAAGCAAGCTGTGGCTATGGGAAGGCAAAGCGGAAAGCTATGGCTGGGGGAGTAATTCAACACAGGAAGCGCAGTTCTCCGTACTCGATGCCATCACCGCCAGCGAGCTAATAAACGATATTGAAGCCCTGTTTGAATAAGGAAAGAACATGGACAAGGAATTACCGTGGCTGGCGGATAACGCCCAACTGGAACTGAAATATAAAAAAGGCAAAACACTACTCAGCCATCGCAATTGGCCGGGCGAACCGGTGCCTGTTATCACTGAAAACCTCATCCAGACACTGGGTGATGAATTGCTACAAAAAGCAGAGAAGAAAAAAAACATTGTCTGGCGTTATGAAAATTTTTCACTGGAATGGCAGTCCGCCATCACGCAGGCCATCAACTTGATCGGCGAGCACAAACCCTCAATTCCGGCCCGGACAATGGCGGCGCTAGCCTGTATCGCGCAAAATGATAGCCAACAGTTACTCGACGAAATCGTCCAACAAGAGGGACTGGAATATGCGACTGAAGTGGTGATTGCACGCCAGTTTATTGTACGGTGTTATGAGAGTGATCCTCTGGTAGTAACATTGCAGTATCAGAAGGAGGACTATGGCTATGGCTATGGCTATGGTTATCGCTCAGAAACCTATAACGAATTCGATCTCCGACTGCGTAAGCATCTCTCTCTGGCAGAGGAAAGCTGCTGGCAGCGTTGCGCCGACAAACTCATTGCCGCACTGCCAGGACTACCCCAAGTTCGCCGTCCTTTTATTGCACTCATCCTCCCGGAAAAACCAGAAATCGCCAATGAGTTGGTAGGCCTTGAATGCCCGTGGACTCATTTTCATTCTAAGGAGTGGTTAAAAGTTGTTGCTACTGACCACAGGGCAGTGGGAAAACTCGAACGCTACTGGAGCCAGGATATATTTAGCGATCGCGAAGCCAGCTACATGTCGCATGAAAACCACTTCGGCTACGCGGCCTGCGCTGCCCTTTTGCGCGAACAAGGACTGGCAGCCGTTCCACGCCTGGCAATGTATGCCCATAAAGAAGATTGCGGCAGTCTGCTGGTACAAATTAACCATCCGCAGGTCATCCGCACCCTGCTGTTAGTTGCTGATAAAAACAAACCCAGCCTGCAACGTGTGGCTAAATACAGTAAAAACTTCCCCCATGCGACGCTTGCCGCACTGGCAGAGCTTCTGGCGTTAAAAGAACCGCCTGCACGCCCTGGTTATCCAATCATCGAAGACAAAAAGCTGCCTGCACAGCAAAAAGCTCGAGATGAATACTGGCGTACGCTGTTACAAACTCTGATGGCATCGCAGCCACAACTGGCAGAAGAGGTGATGCCGTGGTTAAGTACTCAAGCCCGGGCAGTGCTGAATAGTTATTTATCGGCACCGCCCAAAACGGTTATTGATAGCACCGATAACAGCCAAATGCCTGAAATCCTCGTTTCACCACCGTGGCGTAGTAAGAAAAAAATGACAGTTCCACGTCTTGATTTGGCACCGTTCGAATTAACGCCGCAAGTTTACTGGCAACCAGGCGAACGAGAGAGGCTTGCCGCCACTGAGTCTGCCCGTTATTTCAGCACGGAATCTCTTGCGGAACGCATGGAACAAAAAAGTGGACGAGTTGTATTACAGGAGCTGGGTTTTGGAGATGATGTATGGCTGTTTTTGAATTATATACTCCCCGGAAAACTGGATGCTGCACGCAATTCACTCATTGTTCAGTGGCATTACTACCCAGGGCGGGTTGAAGAGATCATGAATGGCTGGAGCTCCCCGGAAGCTCAATTAGCAGAACAGGCGCTTCGCAACGGTCACGTAGAAGTGTTAATTAACATATGGGAAAATGACAGCTACTCACGCTATCGTCGGGAAAAGAGTATCTGGAACCTGTATTTATTGGCGCAGTTGCCGCGTGAGATGGCTTTGACTTTCTGGCTACGTATCAATGAGAAAAAGCATCTGTCTGCGGGTGAGGACTATTTTCTCAGTATCTTCGGATTGGATGCTCTACCAGGTCTGCTGTTGGCTTTTTCACATCGTCCAAAAGAAACATTTCCATTAATTTTAAATTTCGGCGCAACAGAACTGGCCCTGCCCGTTGCCCGCGTCTGGCGACGTTTCGCGGCGCAGCGTGATCTGGCTCGCCAGTGGATTTTACATTGGCCGGAACATACAGCTACTGCACTTATCCCTCTTGTCTTCACCAAATCCAGCGATAATAGCGAAGCTGCATTACTTGCCCTGCGTTTACTTTACGAACAGGGACATGGCGAATTACTGCAAACCGTGGCAAACCGCTGGCAGCATACAGATGTATGGCCTGCCCTGGAGCAATTACTTAAACAGGGTCCAATGGACATTTACCCGGCACGCATTCCCAAAGCCCCTGATTTCTGGCATCCGACAATGTGGTCCAGACCGAGACTTATCACGAATAATCAACCTGTTACCGATGATGCTCTGGAAATTATCGGCGACATGCTGCGCTTTACCCAGGGCGGACGTTTTTATTGCGGGCTGGAACAACTGAAAACGTTCTGCCAGCCGCAAACGCTGGCAGCTTTTGCCTGGGATCTTTTCACCGCGTGGCAACAAGCTGGTGCTCCCGCAAAAGACAACTGGGCATTTCTGGCATTAAGTCTCTTTGGCGACGAAAGCACGGCACGGGATCTGACGACACAGATCCTTGCCTGGCCACAAGAGGGCAAATCTGCCCGTGCTGTCAGTGGTCTGAATATACTTACCCTGATGAATAATGATATGGCGCTGATACAGCTGCATCATATATCGCAACGGGCGAAATCCCGCCCCTTACGTGATAACGCGGCGGAATTTCTTCAGGTGGTCGCAGAAAATCGTGGGCTAAGCCAGGAAGAGTTAGCGGACAGATTAGTCCCAACACTGGGCTTGGATGATCCACAGGCGTTGATTTTTGATTTTGGTCCCCGGCAGTTTACCGTTCGCTTCGATGAAAACCTCAACCCGGTTATCTACGATCAACAAAACGTTCGTCAGAAAAGCGTTCCCCGGTTGCGAGCCGATGACGATCAACTGAAAGCCCCCGAGGCACTGGCCCGACTCAAAGGGCTAAAAAAAGATGCGACTCAGGTGAGCAAAAACCTGCTCCCGCGTCTTGAAACTGCCCTACGCACCACCCGCCGCTGGTCGCTGGCAGATTTTCATTCTCTCTTTGTTAATCATCCCTTTACCCGCCTGGTTACTCAGCGATTGATATGGGGTGTTTATCCGGCAAATGAACCGCGTCGTTTACTCAACGCCTTTCGTGTGGCCGCTGAGGGGGAGTTCTGCAATGAGCAAGATGAGCCAATTGACCTGCCTGCCGATGCCCTGATTGGCATTGCCCACCCGTTAGAAATGGCAGCAGAAATGCGCAGTGAATTTGCACAGCTTTTTGCCGATTACGAAATTATGCCGCCTTTTCGCCAGTTGGCACGGCGCACAGTGCTGCTCACACCTGACGAGTCAGCCAGTAACAGCCTGACTCGCTGGGAAGGTAAATCCGCTACCGTTGGGCAACTTATGGGAATGCGATCCAAAGGCTGGGAGTCAGGCTATGAGGACGCATTTGTCTATGACTTAGGTGCGTACCGGCTGGTCCTTAAGTTTTCACCCGGTTTTAACCATTACAGTACTGATAGCAAAGCGCTAATGAGCTTCCGTTCTCTTCGAGTGTACCGTGACAATAAATCCGTCACTTTTGCCGAACTTTATGTGTTTGATTTGAGTGAGGCGTTAAGCGCACCTGACGTCATTTTCCATTAAAACACAGCGGGCAGTGATGCGACTGCCCGTTATCTACACGACTTACCAGCGGGGAAAGCGATGATCGTGCAAAAAGAGCTGGTTGCTATTTACGATTATGAGGTCCCTGTACCTGAAGATCCGTTTTCCTTCAGACTTGAGATCCATAAATGCTCTGAATTATTTACAGGTTCCGTCTACGTCCAACATTTCATCAACGTGATCGAGAGGATGTTGACCCGCTAATAAATGATGCGTTGATTTATATAAGAGATGAGTTTATTGATGAGCAAAAATTACGAGGCGAATCACCTGAACCTGTAATAGTAATTTTTAATTGTGAACTACAGAATATATTCAACCAACAAATAGAATTATATACTCTAGATAATTCAAGTCGCAGCACATGTAACTTGAAGTATGACGAGTATAGCTTTATTAAAGGGGGAAGCGGTTTTCCCCCTTAGATGCGTTTCAATTTGCCCGTTACTTCAACAAATCAATCAGCCGTAACAGAGCCACTAATAACTCCAGTACGGCAATGAGCACGGTTAACTTTTGTGTCAGCGTGTCCATCCGCTCTCCTTATTAAGGAGCGCAACACCAGCATCTTACCCTTACACTGCCTGTCGATACTGGTTTACGTATGTTGGACCACGATGTTGCACTCCGGATCAGGGCACTACCTGCGGCACCACCCGTCCGGTAGCCAGGACTTGAAATGGGTTCGATCCGGCGCAACCTCCCAACAGTCAGGATTATAAATCTCATTATCTTAATTGCAACGGGGTCCACCGATGGTTATAATTCGTTCGTTGGAACACGATGTTGCACAGGCCGTGGTGTTAGGCCTGAAAGTAGTAAATAAAAGAACCTGCCTCACCAGCAGGTTTTTTTATTTACTATGATCTGCTTTCCAGATATTTTCCGCTCAAACAACTAATGCGCCAAACATTTATTGCGCGTAAAATATCGTTTATTTCATTAATACATTTCAGGGATGAATATATGTCACCGCAGAATAATCATCTGCAGCGTCCGCCTGCCGCTGTGTTATACGCCGATGAACTGGCAAAATTAAAACAAAATGATCACGCACCTTGCCCGCCCGGTTGGCAGTTAAGTTTGCCTGCGGCCCGTGTTTTTATCCTTGGCGACGAAGCACAAAATATTAGCCGTAAAGTCGTGATTAGCCCCTCCGCTGTCGAACGCATGTTAGTCACTCTCGCTACCGGGCGCGGTTTGATGTTGGTGGGGGAACCTGGCACCGCAAAATCGCTCCTGTCTGAATTACTGGCAACCGCTATTAGCGGCGATGCCGGGTTAACCATCCAGGGCGGCGCATCTACCACCGAAGATCAAATCAAGTACGGCTGGAACTACGCCCTGCTTATCAACCATGGCCCGTCAACGGAAGCGCTGGTCCCTGCCCCACTTTACCAGGGAATGCGCGACGGCAAAATTGTCCGTTTTGAAGAGATAACGCGTACACCGCTGGAAGTACAAGACTGTCTGTTAGGTATGCTTTCTGACAGGGTAATGACGGTGCCGGAACTCACTGGTGAAGCCAGTCAGCTCTATGCGCGGGAAGGCTTTAATATTATTGCCACTGCCAATACCCGCGATCGCGGCGTCAATGAGATGAGTGCCGCGCTAAAGCGTCGCTTCGATTTTGAAACCGTCTTTCCGATTATGGATTTCGCCCAGGAGCTGGAACTGGTCGCCAGTGCTTCGGCGCGTTTGCTGGCCCATAGCGGTATTCCGCATAAAGTTCCTGACGCGGTACTGGAGTTACTGGTACGCACCTTCCGCGATCTGCGTGCCAACGGCGAAAAGAAAACGTCAATGGATACACTGACAGCGATTATGTCCACCGCTGAAGCCGTGAACGTGGCCCACGCTGTGGGTGTCCGCGCCTGGTTTTTAGCGAATCGCGCGGGGGAGCCAGCCGACCTGGTGGACTGTATTGCCGGAACCATCGTCAAAGATAACGAAGAAGATCGCGCACGTCTGCGCCGTTACTTCGAACAACGTGTCGCTACACATAAAGAAGCTCACTGGCAGGCTTATTATCAAGCCCGCCACCGCCTGCCGTGAGGAAAGATGCATGAGCGAGCCGTTAATTGTCGGCATCCGGCATCATAGTCCGGCCTGCGCCCGGCTGGTGAAATCGTTAATCGAAAGCCAGCGGCCACGATACGTGTTGATTGAAGGCCCGGCTGATTTTAATGACCGGGTAGACGAACTGTTGTTAGCCCACCAGCTTCCGGTAGCTATTTACAGTTATTGCCAGTATCAGGACGGTGCAGCCCCCGGGCGTGGTGCCTGGACGCCATTTGCTGAATTTTCGCCGGAGTGGCAGGCGCTACAAGCCGCACGTCGTATTCAGGCACAAACTTACTTCATCGATTTGCCTTGCTGGGCACAAAGTGAAGAAGAGGACGATTCGCCTGATATGCAAGAGGAAAGCCAGGCCTTGCTGCTGCGTGCCACCCGCATGGATAACAGCGACACCCTGTGGGATCACTTGTTCGAAGATGAAAGCCAGCAAACTGCATTACCCTCTGCACTGGCGCACTATTTTGCCCAACTGCGGGGCGACTCCCCCGGAGATGCTCTCAATCGTCAGCGCGAAGCCTTTATGGCCCGCTGGATTGCATGGGCGATGCAGCAAAATAATGGCGACGTGTTAGTTGTCTGCGGTGGCTGGCACGCTCCGGCACTGGCAAAAATGTGGCGCGAATGCCCGCAAGAAATTAACACGCCAGAATTGCCGTCGCTGGCAGATGCCGTTACAGGTTGCTATCTCACGCCATACAGTGAAAAGCGCCTTGATGTGCTGGCAGGATACCTTTCAGGAATGCCTGCCCCGGTCTGGCAAAACTGGTGCTGGCGGTGGGGCTTGCAGCAGGCAGGTGAACAACTACTGAAAACGGTTCTTACCCGTTTGCGCCAGCACCACTTGCCTGCTTCAACAGCGGATATGGCTGCCGCTCATCTGCATGCGATGGCACTGGCACAGTTGCGCGGTCATACACTACCGTTACGCACTGACTGGCTGGATGCTATAGCCGGCTCGCTGCTCAAAGAAGCCCTGAACGCGCCGTTGCCGTGGAGCTATCGCGGCGTTATTCATCCCGATACCGATCCGATTCTGCTAACGTTGATAGACACATTAGCGGGTGACGGATTCGGTAAACTTGCCCCCTCGACGCCACAGCCACCTCTGCCAAAAGATGTCACCTGCGAACTGGAACGTACCGGAATCTCTTTTCCGGCGGAGCTTACCTTAAATCGCTTTACCCCCGATGGACTGGCGCAAAGTCAGGTGTTACATCGGCTGGTAATACTGGAGATCCCAGGGGTTGTGCGCCAGCAGGGAAGTACACTGACACTTGCAGGCAACGGTGAAGAACGCTGGAAATTAACCCGCCCGCTTAGCCAACATGCGGCATTAATTGAGGCCGCCTGCTTTGGTGCCACACTCCAGGAAGCCGCACGCCATAAATTAGAAGCCGATATGCTGGACGCGGGTGGAATCGGCAGTATCACCACATGTCTTAGCCAGGCGGCGTTAGCGGGTCTGGCGTCCTTCAGTCAACAATTACTGGAGCAACTTACATTATTAATCGCCCAGGAAAATCAGTTTGCCGAAATGGGCCAGGCGCTGGAAGTGCTATACGCCTTATGGCGGCTGGATGAAATTAGCGGTATGCAAGGCGCGCAGATATTACAGACGACGTTATGCGCAGCTATCGATCGCACACTCTGGCTGTGTGAATCCAACGGCAGACCGGATGAAAAGGAGTTTCACGCTCACCTGCATAGCTGGCAAGCGCTTTGCCATATCCTGCGCGATCTACATAGCGGCGTTAATTTACCCGGCGTTTCGCTTTCTGCGGCGGTAGCCTTACTGGAGCGCCGCAGTCAGGCGATTCATGCCCCGGCGCTGGATCGCGGCGCGGCTCTTGGCGCACTAATGCGTCTGGAACATCCCAACGCCAGTGCCGAAGCGGCGCTGACGATGCTGGCGCAGTTATCCCCGGCACAATCCGGCGAGGCGCTGCACGGTTTGCTGGCATTAGCCCGTCATCAACTGGCCTGTCAGCCGGCATTTATCGCCGGTTTCAGTAGTCATTTAAATCAACTGAGTGACGACGATTTTATTAACGCCCTGCCCGATTTACGCGCGGCGATGGCCTGGCTACCACCACGAGAACGCGGGACGCTGGCGCATCAGGTGCTTGAGCATTACCAGCTCGCACAGCTTCCCATTTCAGCGCTGCAAATGCCGTTGCATTGTCCACCGCAAGCCATTGCACATCATCAACAACTCGAACAGCAGGCACTGGCATCGCTGCAACACTGGGGAGTTTTCCATGTCTGAACTGAACGATCTTCTGACCACCCGTGAGCTACAACGCTGGCGATTAATTCTTGGCGAAGCGGCAGAAACGACGCTTTGTGGGCTGGATGACAACGCCCGGCAGATAGACCACGCGCTGGAGTGGCTGTACGGGCGCGATCCTGAACGGCTCCAGCGTGGTGAACGCTCCGGTGGATTAGGTGGCTCAAATCTCACCACCCCTGAGTGGATCAACAGTATTCACACGCTGTTTCCGCAACAGGTGATTGAACGGCTGGAAAGCGATGCCGTACTGCGCTACGGCATTGAAGATGTGGTGACAAATCTCGACGTGCTGGAACGTATGCAGCCTTCGGAAAGCCTGCTACGCGCCGTTTTGCACACCAAACATCTGATGAATCCCGAAGTACTGGCTGCCGCCCGCCGGATAGTACGCCAGGTTGTGGAAGAAATTATGGCGCGACTGGCAAAGGAAGTTCGTCAGGCTTTTTCTGGTGTCCGCGATCGCCGTCGCCGCTCATTTATTCCACTGGCGCGAAACTTTGATTTCAAAAGTACTCTGCGCGCCAACCTGCAACACTGGCACCCGCAACACGGCAAGTTGTATATCGAATCCCCCCGCTTTAACAGTCGCATTAAGCGCCAAAGCGAACAATGGCAACTGGTCTTACTGGTTGATCAAAGCGGATCGATGGTTGACTCGGTGATCCACTCAGCGGTGATGGCGGCCTGTTTATGGCAGTTACCCGGCATTCGTACCCATCTGGTGGCGTTTGACACCAGCGTGGTTGATCTCACGGCAGACGTTGCCGATCCGGTAGAGTTATTAATGAAAGTGCAATTAGGCGGCGGAACCAATATCGCCAGTGCCGTGGAGTATGGTCGGCAACTTATTGAACAACCAGCAAAAAGCGTCATTATCCTCGTGAGCGATTTCTATGAAGGGGGTTCATCATCATTGCTGACGCATCAGGTGAAAAAGTGTGTCCAGAGCGGCGTCAAAGTGCTGGGACTGGCGGCGCTCGATAGCACCGCAACACCTTGCTATGACCGCGATATGGCCCAGGCGCTGGTTAATGTCGGCGCACAAATAGCTGCCATGACACCGGGCGAACTGGCGGCCTGGCTTGCGGAGAATCTTCAGTCATGAATTCACTACGTCCGGAATTATTAGAACTGACGCCGCAGGCCCTGACGGCGTTAAGCAATGCCGGTTTTGTTAAACGCAGTCTTAAGGAACTGGAAAATGGCAACGTCCCGGAAATCAGCCATAAGAACGGCGCTTTAATCGCCACCTTCAGTGACGGTGTCCGTACCCAGCTGGCGAACGGTCAGGCACTGAAAGAGGCTCAATGCAGCTGCGGGGCCAGCGGCATGTGCCGCCATCGCGTGATGCTGGTTTTAAGTTATCAGCGACTTTGCGCCACCACCCAGCCTACGGAAAAAGAAGAAGAGTGGGATCCGGCAATCTGGCTAGAAGAACTGGCTACCCTTCCCGATGCCACCCGCAAACGCGCGCAGGCGCTGGTCGCTAAAGGCATCACCATTGAGTTGTTCTGTACGCCGGGCGAAATTCCCTCTGCCCGCTTACCGATGAGCGATGTACGTTTTTATTCCCGCAGCAGCATTCGTTTCGCACGCTGTGATTGTATTGAAGGAACACTTTGCGAACATGTTGTGCTGGCAGTACAGGCCTTTGTCCAGGCCAAAGCGCAGCAAGCAGAATTTAACCATTTAATCTGGCAGATGCGCAGCGAACACGTCACATCATCTGACGATCCGTTTGCCAGCGAAGAGGGCAACGCGTGTCGTCAATATGTTCAGCAACTAAGCCAGGCATTATGGCTGAGCGGCATCAGCCAGCCGCTTATTCATTACGAGGCCGCTTTCAGCCGCGCGCAGCAAGCGGCGGAACGCTGCAACTGGCGATGGGTGAGTGAATCGCTACGGCAATTGCGCGCCAGCGTTGATGCCTTCCACGCCCGCGCCAGCCACTACCATGCCGGAGAATGCTTACGTCAGCTTGCGGCATTAAACAGTCGATTAAATTGCGCACAAGAGATGGCGCGGCGCGACAGTGTTGGTGAAGTTCCTCCTGTGCCGTGGCGCACGGTCGTTGGCTCTGGCATTGCCGGAGAAGCAAAGCTTGATCATCTGCGGCTGGTGTCTTTAGGTATGCGTTGCTGGCAGGATATTGAGCAGTATGGTTTACGCATCTGGTTCACCGATCCCGACACCGGCAGTATTTTGCATCTTTCGCGTAGTTGGCCGAGAAGCGAACAGGAAAATTCACCGGCAGCGACGCGTCGGCTGTTTAGTTTTCTGGCTGGCGCACTGGCAGGTGGGCAAATTGTTTCACAAGCAGCAAAACGCAGTGCCGATGGCGAACTGCTATTAGCTACCCGCAACCGCTTGAGTAGTGTTGTGCCGCTGTCGCCAGACGCCTGGCAAATGTTGAGCGCGCCATTGCGCCAGCCGGGCATTGTGGCTTTGCGGGAATATTTACGCCAGCGTCCCCCCGCCTGCATACGGCCTCTTAATCAGGTGGATAACTTATTTATTCTGCCGGTAGCGGAGTGTATTTCGCTCGGTTGGGATAGCAGCCGCCAGACACTGGATGCGCAGGTAATCAGCGGCGAAGGTGAAGATAACGTGCTGACATTATCCCTACCAGCCTCTGCCTGTTCGCCCTTTGCTGTTGAACGCATGGCGGCGCTTTTGCAACAAACAGACGACCCCGTGAGTCTGGTTTCTGGCTTTGTCAGCTTTGTAGAGGGGCAATTGACACTGGAACCACGGGTGATGATGACAAAAAACCGCGCCTGGGCGCTGGACGCAGAAACTGCGCCTGTGGCACCGCTACCTTCTGCCAGCGTTTTGCCTGTGCCGTCTACCGCTCATCAGTTGCTGATGCGCTGCCAGGCGTTACTTATTCAACTGCTCCATAACGGCTGGCGCTATCAGGAACAGAGTGCTATTGGTCAGGCAGAGTTGCTGGCGAATGACCTCACCGCGGTGGGTTTTTATCGGCTGGCACATGTGTTGGGACAATTTCGTAATACAGAAAGCGAGGCACGGGTAGAAGCAATGAATAACGGTGTTTTGCTTTGCGAACAATTATTCCCCATGCTTCAGCAACAAGGATGAAATAGTGCTTTTTATTAAGAGTTCTACTCCTGTTCCGGACTGCTCACGCCATAGTATTAGGCATATCCTATATAGCCCCTGGTGAGAGTCACCAGTTCCTTGATTAAATAAAATGGAGTTTTACATGAAGGCTTTCAATAAGCTGTTTTCCCTTGTTGTTGCATCTGTTCTGGTTTTCTCTCTTGCTGGCTGCGGTGACAAAGAAGAATCAAAGAAATTCAGCGCCAATCTGAACGGCACTGAAATTGCCATTACCTATGTCTACAAAGGTGACAAGGTGCTTAAGCAATCTTCTGAAACCAAAATTCAATTTGCCTCCATTGGTGCAACCACCAAAGAAGATGCCGCCAGGACACTTGAGCCGTTAAGCGCCAAATACAAAAACATCGCGGGTGTTGAAGAAAAATTAACCTATACCGATACCTACGCGCAGGAAAACGTGACTATCGATATGGAAAAAGTGGATTTTAAAGCCCTACAGGGTATTTCAGGAATCAACGTTTCTGCTGAAGATGCCAAAAAAGGTATCACTATGGCGCAAATGGAACTGGTGATGAAAGCCGCTGGTTTTAAAGAAGTGAAATAATCTGTCGGCGGCCATGTTTCGCATGGCCGCCATACCCGTCTTAGCTTTTCTTCACATGCTGGCGCGCTGCCAGTCCACGCAGAAAATAACGTAAAAATTGATCGCCGCATTCGCGGAAGTTTTTATGATCCGGTGCACGCATCATCGCTGTAATTTCCGGCATCGAAACGCGGAACTGCTGTTCGGTGAGGATCGCCAGAATGTCATCGGTTTTCAGCGAAAACGCGATGCGTAATTTTTTCAGCACGATGTTGTTATTAATGCGACGTTCCGGCTCCAGTGCCGGAGCAGACTCATCCTTGCCGCGTTTTTGATAAATCAGGCCATTGAGGAATGACGACAAAACAATGTCCGGACAACGCTGAAAACCCTCTTCGTCTTCTTTACGTAGCCAGACGACGATCTGTTCCGCGGTGGCTTCGACATTACCCAGCGCCAGAATACGCACCAGGTCATTATTATTGGCTTTCAAAATGTAGCGCACGCTGCGCAGAATATCGTTACTTAGCATGAGGCCTTCAGGTGTTGATGAGGCAAAAAGCCATTTTAGCAGTCTTTTACAGGCCAATCGCCTCTTTTAAGCTTTTCAGATAACGGCGGCTGACCGGTACGGTTAAGCCATTACGCAAAATCAACTCGGCCTGACCGTTATCTTCCAGACGAATCTCCTGTAAATGCGCGAGGTTAACCAGATACTGACGATGGCAGCGCAGTAGTGGTGTACGACTCTCCAGGGTACGTAATGTCAGTTCGGTAAAGCCCTCTTTCCCTTCGTGACTGGTAACGTAGACACCGCTCATCCGACTGCTGACAAATGCCACATCTTTCATTTGCAGCAAATAAATCCGACTATGCCCCGTACAAGGGATAAATTTCAGCGCCTGTTGATTTTCCGGTAACAACGAAACATCCTGCTTGCTGCGCTCCAGACGCAATCGCGCCAGCGTTTTCTCCAGTCGCGCTTCATCAATTGGCTTCAGCAGATAATCAAAGGCATGTTCTTCAAAGGCTTTAATGGCGTATTCATCAAACGCGGTGAGAAAAACAATATACGGGCGATGTTCCGGGTCGAGCATCCCCACCATTTCCAGACCACTGATGCGCGGCATCTGGATATCGAGAAACAGCACATCCGGGCGCAGTTTATGCACCGCGCCGATCCCTTCTACGGCGTTTGAACACTCTCCAACGATTTCAATATCGCTCTGCTCCTGCAAAAATACGCGCAGGTTCTCCCGTGCTAACGGTTCATCATCGACAATTAAGACTTTAATCATGCCTCGTCCCTCCATGGTAGTCGTAACGTTATTCGGGTGTAACTATCAGGCTCACAGGCGACGCTTATCCCATAGTCATCGCCAAACCGTTCACGTAAACGCTTATCCACCAGATTCATCCCCAGCCCACTGGCATTGGTTACCGGTTGATACAAACCTGCATTGTCTTCGATCTCCAGCATCAAATGTTGCCCCTCACGTCGGGCGCTGATTGCCACTCGCCCTGTATCCAGCAGTTGTGATGTCCCATGTTTAATGGCGTTTTCCACTATCGGTTGCAGGGTAAACGCGGGCAATTGCTGCTGGGATAATTCTTGCGGAATAGCAATGTTGACCTGCAACCGCGACTGGAAGCGCGCCTTTTCAATTTGCAGATAAGCGTTCACATGTTCAATTTCGTCGGCGAGAGTAACAAACTCCGAAGGCCGCTTTAAGTTTTTGCGGAAAAAAGTGGAAAGATACTGCACCAGCTGGCTGGCCTGTTCGCTGTCGCGGCGGATCACCGCTTTAATGGTGTTAAGCGCATTAAACAAAAAATGGGGATTCACCTGGGCGTGAAGCAGTTTGATCTCTGACTGGGTGAGCATCGCTTTTTGCCGCTCATATTGCCCGGCGAGGATCTGCGCCGAAAGCAGTTGCGCAATCCCCTCGCCCAGCGTGCGGTTGATTGAACTGAATAAACGGTTTTTGGCTTCATACAATTTGATGGTACCCATCACTCGCTGATTTTCACCACGCAACGGAATGACCAGCGTCGACCCCAGTTTGCATTGCGGATGCAAAGAGCAACGGTAAGGCACTTCGTTGCCATCAGCGTAGACCACTTCACCGGTTTCAATCGCTTTTAAGGTATAAGTTGAAGAAATCGGTTTGCCGGGTAAATGGTGGTCGTCACCAATTCCGGTAAAGGCCAGCAATTTCTCTCGATCGGTAATCGCGACTGCACCAATATCCAGCTCCTGATACAGCACCTGTGCCACTTTCATGCTGTTCTCTTCGTTAAACCCCTGGCGCAAAATGCCTTCCGTCGAGGCCGCCACTTTCAGTGCAGTGGCAGAAAAAGCCGAAGTGTATTTTTCAAACATCGCGCGTTTATCGAGCAATATACGCATAAACAGTGCCGCGCCGACGGTATTGGTGACCATCATTGGCGCAGCAATATTACTCACCAGACGCACCGCATCTTCATAAGGTCGGGCGATCGCCAGGATGATCAACATTTGCACCATTTCAGCGACGAACGTGACGGCACCGGCGGTAATGGGGTTAAAGACTTTATCAGTGCGCCCGCGACGGATCAGGATGCTGTGTACCAGGCCGCCGAGCAATCCTTCAACGATGGTCGAGATCATGCAACTTAGCGCGGTCATGCCCCCCATCGAATATCGATGTAACCCGCCGGTCAGACCAACCAGCCCACCGACGACCGGACCGCCGAGTAAGCCGCCCATTACCGCGCCTATCGCACGGGTATTGGCAATAGAATCGTCAATGTGCAACCCAAACCAGGTGCCCATGATGCAGAAGATGGAAAAGACGATGTAGCAGAGAAATTTATGCGGCAGACGAACCGTGACCTGCATTAACGGTATGAATAATGGCGTTTTACTCATTAACCACGCAATGACTAAAAAAACGCACATCTGCTGAAGCAGCAGCAACACCAGATTAAAATCGTACATACCCGCAAACCACACTTCCCTTTAAAACGCGTAACATACATTGCCTGCGTTTAACTTTCTTTGAACTCTTGCAGAAAAATGAGAATTCGTGAGTATGATCACTCAAAATCGCCTGGCAAAAATAAAATCACCCTATAGATGCACAAAAAACGGGCAAAACTACCTGGTTCGCAAAACTGCGTCTAAAGTTAAACCGGGACCTCGCGAGCAAGGGTGAGACGATGGCGCTTTACACAATTGGTGAAGTGGCGTTGCTTTGTGATATTAACCCTGTCACGTTACGCGCGTGGCAGAGGCGTTACGGATTGCTGAAACCGCAACGGACAGACGGCGGTCATCGGCTGTTCAACGATGCCGATATTGACCGTATCCGCGAGATCAAACGCTGGATCGACAACGGCGTGCAGGTCAGCAAAGTTAAAATGCTGCTCAGTAATGAAAATGTTGATGTGCAGAACGGCTGGCGCGATCAGCAAGAAACATTACTGACTTATCTGCAAAGCGGCAATCTGCATAGCCTGCGAACGTGGATCAAAGAGCGCGGTCAGGATTACCCCGCCCAGACACTCACCACGCACCTGTTTATTCCACTGCGCCGACGGCTTCAGTGCCAACAACCGACTCTCCAGGCGCTGCTGGCGATCCTCGACGGCGTACTGATCAACTACATCTCTATTTGCCTGGCTTCGGCGCGCAAAAAACAGGGTAAAGATGCACTGGTGGTTGGCTGGAATATTCAGGATACCACTCGTCTGTGGCTGGAGGGCTGGATTGCCAGTCAACAAGGATGGCGCATTGATGTCCTCGCCCACTCGCTCAATCAACTACGCCCTGAACTGTTCGAAGGTCGTACATTGCTGGTGTGGTGCGGTGATAATCGAACCTCCGCCCAACAGCAGCAACTCACCAGTTGGCAGGAACAAGGCCATGATATTTTCCCACTCGGCATTTAATGATTCGTTAACAAATGCGCTTTACTGTACAATCCTTTCGTTAACATAAGGAGTGCATTATGCGCATAGCTAAAATTGGGGTCATCGCCCTGTTCCTGTTTATGGCGTTAGGCGGAATTGGTGGCGTCATGCTCGCAGGTTATACCTTTATTTTGCGTGCTGGCTGAACGCCTGCACCAGCCTTTCAAACAGGCGGTCTGCGATGATCGCCGCCAGTGCCACCAGTAATGCCCCCTGGATCACATACGCGGTATTAAATCCGCTAAGCCCGATGATGATCGGCGTACCCAGCGTGCTGGCCCCTACCGTTGAGGCGATCGTCGCCGTACCAATGTTGATAATCACCGAAGTTCGCACGCCCGCCAGAATCACCGGAGCCGCCAGCGGTAGCTCGACCTTACGCAGTCGCTGACCACGACTCATTCCCATACCTTTCGCAACTTCTGTCACGCTGGCATCAATCGCTCCCAGCCCGGCAAGTGTCGCCTGCAGGACGGGTAGCACACCGTAAAGGATCAAGGCGATAATCGCCGGTTGCAGGCCAAAGCCGATCACCGGAACGGCAATCGCCAGCACTGCAACGGGCGGAAAAGTCTGCCCAACGGCGGCAATAGTTTCCACCAGTGGGCGAAATTCCGCGCCCCACGGGCGAGTAACAATAATTCCTGCACCAGTGCCAATGATCACCGCAAACAAACTCGAAATTCCCACCAGCCAGAAATGAGCCAGTGCCAGAGCTGCAAAACTTTCTTGCTGATAAACGGGGCGTGGCAGTTGTGGGAACAAGGCAGCAAACAGCGGCTGGCTGTAAGGCAGCCAGAAAATCAGTGCCACAAACAAAGCAATGAGCCAGAACAGCGGATCGCGCAACATCTTCATACGCTTACGCCTCCACCAGCAGATCCTGAAAATGCAGCGTGCCGCAAGGCTCGCCCTGTGTGTTCACCACCGGCAGCACTTCACATCCCCGCGCGACAAACAGGGAGAGCGCATCGCGTAGCGTCATCTCTTCTGCCAGCGCCTCACCTTCTGCCCGTTCTTCGCGACGCACGTAATCCGCCACACTACGTAACGAAAGCAGGCGCACACCCAGTTCACTACGTCCAAAAAACTGGCGAACAAAATCATTCGCCGGACGAGTCAGCATCGTCAGCGGATTGCCCTGCTGCACCACTTCACCGTGATCCATCAATACCAGATGTTCTGCCAGCCGTAGCGCCTCATCAATATCATGAGTGACCAGCACAATAGTGCGCCCCAGCAAACGGTGAATGCGCGTCATCTCTTGTTGCAACGCGCCGCGCGTTACCGGGTCCAGTGCGCCAAAAGGTTCATCCATCAGTAAGACTTGCGGATCGGCAGCCAGTGCGCGCGCCACTCCCACACGTTGCTGCTGACCACCGGAAAGCTGATGCGGATAACGCTCACGTAAATTTGACTCTAGCCCCAGTAGCGCCATTAATTCGTCGATACGATCGTCAATCCGCGCCCGCGACCATTTTTGTAATTGCGGCACGGTAGCGATGTTTTGCGCCACGCTCCAGTGGGGGAACAGGCCAATAGATTGAATGGCATAGCCCATCCGGCGGCGCAACTCCAGCACTGGCAGCGAGCGAATTTCTTCTCCGGCAAAGCGGATCACGCCACTGTCATGCTCCACCAGGCGGTTAATCATTTTCAGAGTGGTGGATTTACCGGAGCCTGATGTACCAATCAGCACTGAAAAACTCCCCTCCTGAAAATTGAGATTGAGATCGTTAACGGCTTTTTGTGCGCCGAACAGTTTGCTGACATGGCTAAATTCAATCATTACGTTTCACCTTCAGCAGTGCGATAAGCAAATCGAACAGCGCGTCGGTAAGCACCGCCAGAACAATTACCGGGATCACCCCCAGCAACACTAAATCAATGGCGCTGCTTAGCAGCCCCTGGAAAACCAGCGCACCAAAACCGCCTGCGCCGATTAACGCCGCAATCACCGCCATACCTACAGTTTGCACCATCACCACCCGCAGGCTGCGCAGAAATACCGGTAACGCCAGCGGTAACTGAACATGCAGGAATCGCTGCGCCCCGCTCATCCCCATCGCTCTGGCGCTCTCCAGCACATCGCGCGGGATCTGGTTCAAGCCGACTACCACGCCGCGCACCAGCGGCAGCAAGGCATAGAGCACCAGCGCAATCAGTGCGGGTGTCATTCCGGTTCCTGCTATGCCCAGCTTACCCAGCCACGGAAAGGCCGTCACCAGCGCGGCAAGCGGCGCAATCAACAGGCCAAAGAGCGCCACCGAAGGCACGGTCTGAATGACATTGAGTAGCGAAAAAATCGCCCCCTGCCGCGCGGTGGAAAAGTAGCACCAGACGCCCAACGGCACACCAATCACTAACGCAGGCAGCACCGCACCAAACAGCAACGTCAGATGTTGCGCCAGCGCGTCATCAAACACATCCTGACGGTTGGCGTATTCTTTCATTAGCGAGAGATCGTTAAGCACGCCGGAATACAGCAACCACAGCGGAATGATGGCAATCTGCATATGCAACAACCAGCGCCACAGCGGATGCGTGGAGATTCGTCGGATGGCATCGCTACAGGCAAGCAATGCCAGCGCCGCAGCCAGCCAGAAACCACTGCCGAGGCTGGTACGCGCCAGCGCACTGCCATTTTGCGCCAGTTGTGTCGCCGCCTTTCCAGCTCCCCACACCAGCAATACGAAGACGAATTGCGCCAGAATGAGTGCAAAAATGCTGCCTTTTTTAGCGGGAATAAAACAGGCTGTCAGCCAGGCGCAACCAACGCCCACCAGCATCCAGATCGTTTGCGGCCACAGCTGCCAGAGATGACGCCCCTCACCCGAAACTAAACGATTAGGCGCGTAACTGATAAACGGCAGCGCCGCTGCGATTGCCGTCAGCAACAGCAGCAGCGCCAGAACAGGATTAATACGTAGATAAGTCACGGGAAATTACTTCGTCCACCCTTTTTGTTTCAGGTAGTCGGCAGCCACTTTTTTGGCATCCAGTCCTTCAACGGCAATGCTGGCATTCAGTTGCTGCAATGTTTTTGCATCGAGGCTGGCGAAGACTGGCTGTAGCCACTGTGCCATTTGCGGATACTCCTTCAACACCGATTCACGAACCACTGGTGCAGGCGCGTAGATAGGTTGCACGCCTTGCGGATCGCTTAAGGTTTGCAACCCCAGTGCCGCGACCGGACCGTCAGTGCCGTAAGCCATTGCGGCATTAACGCCAGAAGTTTGCTGGGCAGCGGCTTTAATCGTCACCGCCGTGTCGCCACCAGCCAGTGACAGCAACTGATCCTGACCGAGCTTAAAGCCATAGGCTTTTTCAAAGGCGGGTAACGCATCGGCGCGTTCAATAAACTCTGCTGAGGCAGCCAGTTTGAAGGTGCCACCCTCTTTCAGATAACGACTCAGGTCAGCAAGCGAAGTGAGTTTGTTTTTCTCTGCCACATCCTGACGCACGGCGATGGTCCAGGTGTTATTTGCAGGCGCAGGCGTCAGCCAGATTAACTTGTTTTGCTCTGCATCGAGCTTTTTGACTTTCTCGTAGCCTTGCCCGGCATTTTTCCACGCAGCATCGTTTTCATCTTTAAAGAAAAACGCGCCATTGCCAGTATATTCCGGATAGATATCCAGCTCACCAGAAGTGATCGCCCCGCGCACTACGGGAGTCGTTCCCAATTGCACTTTATTTACCGTAGGAACGCCGTGACTTTCCAGCACCTGCAAAATGATATTGCCGAGCAGCGCGCCTTCGGTATCGATTTTTGAACCGACTTTAACGGGGGAAGCCGCGTGCAGCGGCAGGCTCACGGCTGCCAACAAAACCAGTGAACCTGCCCAGACCTTTGAGAGTGGCATGATGCTTTCCTCATTCTTTTACTGTTGTTTTCAGCGAATTAAGAGAAAAGCATAGTTGATAATGACAGGGTTAGCCTGAGCGGACGGATTCAGTTGCAGAATCAGATAAATACTTAAGAGGCATATTCGGTCCGGCGTTTCCTGCCGGATGCGGCGCGAGCTGAACTGAACCCCAAAACCTGGACAGTTTCAGTTAACCGGCTTTTTGATACTCAGTCCGGTATTCTACCGGGCTGAGTCCCCCAAGACTGAGTTTTATTCTTTTTTGATTC